>CAZDBH010000011.1:0-16325 GCA_964503485.1 uncultured Bradymonadales bacterium
CAAGCATCGACACCGTTATATTGGCACTGACGACGCACTACGAAGTGCTTGCCAAGTACCGGAAGAAATAGACAGGCCGAGAAGTTGGATTAGGTAGGCGGTAGCGACCGCATCCAACCGCAAATACACGCTCTCGAGGAGCAACGATGGGCATTTTCAAACGTTTAGCCACACTACTCAAATCCAATATCAACGACCTGATCTCTAAAGCAGAGAACCCAGAGAAGATACTGAACCAGCTTATCCTCGATATGCAGGATAGTCTCGTCGCTGCGCGCAAGCATGTCGCAGTCGCTATCGCCGACGAAAAGCGACTTCGCAAGCAGTTGGACAAAGAGCTGCGCAAGGCAGCCGAGTGGGAAAAGAAAGCAGTCATGGCAGTTCGAGCTGGGCGCGACGACCTGGCCAAAGAAGCCTTGGGCCGCAAAGCCGAGCACGACAAGTACGCCTCTGAGTACCAAGTCCAGTGGGAGCAACAAAAGAACGCGACCGACAAACTGCGCCACGCATTACGCTTGCTGAACAACAAGATCGGCGAGGCAAAACGCAAGAAGGACCTTCTCATTGCCCGCCAACGCAAAGCGGAAGCCAACGAGCGTATTCGCGAAGCAATGGACGCCCTTCAGGACAACGGTGCATTTTCAACCTTCGCTCGAATGGAAGAGAAGATCGACCAGCAAGAGGCCGAAGCCGAAGCCGCTGCCGAGCTCGCTGAAGAGACGACCGGTGACGCACTGGCCGACAAGTTCGCATCCTTCGAACAAGACCACGGGGCAGATGATGCCCTGCTGGCACTGAAGGCCAAAATGGGCATGGTCGAAGCGCCCGCGGTTGAAGAGTCTGCAGAGGACGAATTCAGCGAAGCCGAGTTCGATCTCGCTGAACTCGAAGCCCTCGAGGAAGCGATTGGGGTTCCGGCGGGCGGACTCGAAACAGATTGATCTGGCCGTGACGCGAATCGCTACTAGCGCTGCTGTTGCAGCCATCGTGCTCGCAGCACTATCGCCCGCCCTTGCACAACCCATATCTGACCCACTGGCACTGCGGCTCAACGGAGTCGTTCAAACCTACAATGGACTGCTCGAACCAGCCGGACCCATCGCATTTGGAGAGGCAGTGGACGACACCGGCCATTTTGTGCCCGTCCAAGTCGAAAACGGGGTGTGCTACACGTTCGTAGCCGTCTCCGAGCCAGCTGACAGCGACCTCGACCTTCACGTCTATGCCGAGGGCGTCGAACTCGCATTCGATATCGGCGTGGACCCATCCCCTGTCGTTCACTGGTGCAACCACGTCTTTGAACGGGTGAGTCTAGAAATTCGAATGTATCGAGGGGCGGGTCGATTCGCATTTCAAGTGTTCACCAGTACCGACGAACAGGCGGTGAGCGGCGACGTGCTGTGGGCGGAGCTAAACGCTCTGTCGGCCCAGTTTGCGGAGGGTTTCACTCCCGCGTCGGCTCCGATCCTGGGCGAACTCGCCCTGGCGGCAAGCGTGGAACACCAGGTCATGTTGTCCGGGGGACACTGCTACGTTGCGGTCGCAACCGCCGAACCCACGGTCCACGATATCGACCTCTTCCTTCTGAACGCATCCGGCGAGCAAGTCGATTCCGACCAAGAGCCCGACGCCAGACCCGTCCTACGCTACTGCGTCCCAGCTGATGAGGGAGCGGATTTTGCGGTTCGGGTGTCAATGGCAGCGGGTTACGGTCGCTACGGCTTGCGGCTTTTCTCCGACTGATTCGCCCTTCCGATTTGGCCCACGACAAAGCGTGGAAGGCCTGCTAGGTCCCGGCCCCGAAGGACGTCTTCAAAGCCAGACGACTCCATCAATTCGACGGCCGCATCCTGTTGATCAAAACCGTGTTCGAACGCCAGGATGCCCGTGTCTGTGAGGTGAGAGGGCGCTCCGGCCACGAGCCTCCGGATTACTGACAGACCGTCGGTTCCGGCTGTGAGGGCCAGCTTCGGCTCGAAATCACGAACGTCCGCCATCAGGCTGCCATAGTCGGTCTCTGACACGTATGGCGGATTCGACACAATGAAGTCGAAACGCCGCCTGGGCACCGGTTCGTACAAATCCCCCGCCAATACCTCGACTCTGTCGCGTACACCCAACTTCACCAGGTTTTGTTCGGCGATCTGGGCAGCAGCTGGAGATAACTCGACGGCAGCGAAGCTGCACCCCAGTCGCTCGCGGGCCAGCGCAGCAGTAATCGCCCCCGAACCGAGACCGATTTCGAGAACGGTACCGAGGGAGTCAACCGGGATGCGGTTCAGGCACTCTTCCACAAGACACTCTGTCTCGGGCCGGGGGACGAGCGTAGCAGTGGTCACATTGAACTCTAGTGACCAGAACTCCTGAACACCCAGAATGTAAGCGATCGGCTCGCCTTCGAGTCGACGCGAACACAGCGCGCCGAATCGCTCCTCTTGCTCCCTGCTCAACCGTTGTTCGGGGTGAATTCTGAGGTGCGTTCGCGGGCGCTGCAGTACCGCCGCCAGCAGAAGTTCAGCGTCCAACCTCGAATTGTGAGAAACCGAGCTCAGCCTGCTGGTGGCGTGTGCCAGGGCCGTATCAAGTGTTGCCACGCTACTGTTCGACTTCCATGAGGCTCGCTGTTCGCTCAATCTTGCCGATCAGCTCTTCCTGAACGAGAGGAATCAGAAGGTAGTCGGTGAACCCTCCCGTAAACGTCGCCCTCCGAGAGCCCGCGTCTGAAGCGTTCACGAGTAGGATGAATTGGGCACTGTTTCCCAAATTGCGACTTCGAGCGACGATTCCCAGTGCGTCGTGGCTATCAAACGCATCCGAAATCAGAACGATCGTTGGGTCAGTATCAGAGAGGTACGCCTCCAAAGAACTCAGACTCGCACAAGTCACCGGGTCTAGCGAGGCCGCTCCCAACCACTCGGAGCACTGCTGCGCGACCGGTCCCGGGTTGAGCGCGAGCAGAACCCGCACCTTCGCTCCACTCGTCGGTGGTACAGGCTCCGAGCTGAGTACGGGCAGGAGCGCGAGCAGCGAGGCGAACTGCTCTCGAGCGCGCTCGTAACTCGAGCCAGTGGCGTCGGGCTCGTCCGCAAGAAGCTCGAGCACGATGCGCTCGAGTTCGACCAGTTTTTCGGTGAGGTCTCGGATCCCGTGATGTTCACTCGCGATACGCAGCTTCGCCAGTCGGTTAGAGACGGTCGCCACCAGTGGGGGAGCGGTCTCGGGACCCAGCTCTTGGATTCGTGGTGCCATGGCCGACAGTCCTTTCAGCGCCTTCTCGAGAAACCGTCCCCGTAAGTCCGACAACCGCGATTCCATCAGCCGATCGGCGGGGGCGACGGAACCGTCACCTTCTCTGATTACGGCCAAATCGAGGGACGGCGGGGTATACCAACTCGCCGAGTCCCGCAGCACATCTGCACTCAAACGTCGTGCGTGGGAGACGAGGATGTGCTTGTTCAGCGGCTTTTGGAGGACAAGGTCAACACTCAGCTCGTCACGCAAGACGTTGTAGAACTCAACGTCTCTGGAACGGGAGGCCAGGAAAATGATCGGAAGTTGGGGCGCCTTGCGCAGCCCCCTCAGGCGGCGGCATATCTTCAGAGGGTCGAGTGATTCGTGATCGCCCTCCACAATTGCCAGGTCGGGCGGTCGATTCACGATTCGAGCGACCCCCTCCTGAAGGGTTTCAGAAAAAACCACCTCGAAGCCAGCCGATTCTAGGACGGCGGAAAGAATTCCCCGCAGATCTTTGTTGTCCTCAAATACAAGCGCGTACACTGGTGCACCAAGTTGCCGTCGTTCTATTTGGATACACCATATTTCGCGCTTGGGGAACCAAAGCTCCACCGATTGAGCTCTACGCCCCGGTTGGCGGGGTAAGGATAAAGAGGCCCAGCCTGGAGCGAAGCGGGTCGATCCCGCGGAAACGAGAGGGCACAATCGGGGATGACGTTGACCGATTGTTTTTTGAAGGGCTAAACTTCAAGTATGAGCGATAAGCCGAAAGCCACAGCTGGGTTGTTCCGCCTAGACGAACTGGACCCGGTCGACACGCCGGAAACAGAGGCGGCGGAGTCGCGCCCAGCAGCGGAACCCTCCGGTCCGCAGCCAATCGCTCCGCCTGGGTCCTCGATGCTGGACGCCATCAGGCGAGCTCGAGCTGCCCAACCCGAGGCCGTGGCTTCGATCGACGAAATCCCAGTCCAGCGGGTCAAACTGCGTCCGCCGCCACCGCCGCCACCGACCGAGAAGCCCGAACCGGTCGCCGACGAATCCGAAACCAAACCAAGCTCGGGATTCAAGACCGACGATCACTTAGCCCTCGCCGAGGCCATGGCGAAGGACCAATCTCGAACGTCGCGCCGCACACTGGTCTACATCACCATTGCGATGCTGCTAGTGGCAGGAGGACTGTCGGCGCTGCTCTTCTTCGTATTGCAGCCCCCAGTGATCATGAGCGACCACCTGCCCACCTACACACCGAACGTGGTGAGTCATACAAGCGACCTCAATCAGGTAGATATCGCTATGATCCCCATTGCCGAGCCCGAACCGGTCGAAGAGGTCCGACCCCGAGAGCGTCGTCGCCGCGACCGCAGTCGCCGAAGCCGCGATCGCAACCGCGGAAGCTCTGTCAACCGAGCCGACCTCTTCTAGCAGAGCGTCTTCGACAGTTGTAATCTGAGAAATCGCCCAGTTGGCGAATGTCCCGCATTGCGGCTGTGACGCTAGAGGGAGCGCACTCGAGGTACGCTCGAAGAGCGGATTATCCTCGCCTCTTTCGACGTCCGATAAGGCAGGCCGCACCGAGGATTAGGAGATAGGAGGGAACCTGTCTGCTCGAGGTCGTAGAACATCCGTCTTCGTCCTCGTCGTGGCCCCTTTCGCTTTGAACCGCACAAAGCACCTCGCTCGAAGTGAGTTCACCGCCTTCGGTGACTTCGATCAGAACACCGCCTGCCGGGCATCTAGAGTCGTTTGACGACAGCTGGGTTACCTCGACAGAAGAGCGACCCGCACCGCTTGGGTCGGCGTTGCACACCCGTTGGCCCGAGTAGATTTCACCCGCCTCGAGGATTCCGTTGCCAGCCGTCGCTCCACCCGTGCCGTCGTCAACGCCCGTTTCGATCAGGACGCCACCGGCTTCGCAGGCACCATCACCCTCGAAAGGTGTCACACGCACCAGAGTGGTTTCGCCATCCTGTCCGGCCGGCCCTGGGTTGCCCAGGCTTCCAGCACTGCCATCGTCCCCGTCCTCGCCGGCGGAGCCGTTACACACAACAGTGGTACCGTCCTCTTCGTCGTCGTGAAGTTCACCGTCATCCGCAGTGCCATCACCTTCCCCGTCATCGACGCCATAGGCGACTGACACGCCGCCGGCCTCGCACTCCTCACCCTCCTCGACATCTGTGACTTCGATCACGACTTCGGATCCGTCTTGGCCGGGGTCGCCCTCGTCGCCGTCGTTACCAGGGTCGCCCTCTTCACCTTGTTCCCCGTTGCAGATACTGACGGACCACTCAGCCTCACTTTCAGAGACCGTTCCGTCGGCATTTTGATCTGAACCGTAGTTGATCGTGACGCCGCCCGCCGGGCAAGTCTCCCCCGCCTCGAGCACGCCATCATCTAGCACGCTATCGGGAAGTTCGTATGCGCCTAGGTCGCAGTTGCCCTCCCGTACTTCCATCCGACCATCTTCGACCAATGTGTCCGGCCCACCAATACCGTCGCACGAGCCCGAATCGATAGCCGAGCTCGAGGCGGGCAGCGCGTGGGTCATCTGGGCACCGCCGTAATCAGCCAGGTCAAGAAGGCCGAACGCCACACCGCCGCCCTCCCTCAACGTGCCGCCCGTGAGGCTGGGCCTTTCGTCGAAGTTGATGAGCTCAGCGGTTTCGGCGGACCCGGTGATCAGGCACGCGTTCAACTCGGTACGATCGGCCTGCGTGCTCTGTGTATTGCTCGTGATGAGCGCGCCGTCTCGACCCACAAAAGTGCAGTGGTAGGCTTTGATATCCGTCGCGTTGCCAAAGATGGCCTCCCCCTGATCTTCGGGTGCGGTGTTTGCACTGAACGTAACATTCTCGAACCAACCGGTGCCTCCACGAGTGCCGTAGAAACCGCCCCCAGACCCGGTTGCCGTGTTGTCGTGGATGGTAGTTCGGTACACTTCCACAAGCGTGATCGCCACGGCCAGAGCGCCACCATTCTCAGCGGAGTTTTCGCCGAAATAGCTGTCCTCGATCACGAGTTCACCACTTGGCCAAGCCATTGCGCCGCCGGCCCATATCCCCGCGCTATTCCCAGTGAAGGTTGTTCGACTGACAGTGGTCGTCAGCGCTGACAGAAGCCCTCCACCATAGTCGGTGGCTTGGTTGTCGACAAAAGCGCAATCTTCGATTGAAAGCACAACGTCCGGAGTTCCATCGGCGACGAGGCCACCGCCGTTGTCTGCCATCCCGTCTTGAAAGCGAACGCCGATGATGGTCACCTCTGCCTCACCGTCTGCGACAATCTCTAGCGGTCGCACACTCTCACCGCCCGACAATACCGTGCCATCGGCCCCACTTCCCGAGCCCGTGATAGTCAGGTGATCGCCAGAGGCGGTTTCGTAGCTGAGTTCGACCGAATAGACTCCAGCCGGCACGACGATGTTGTCTCCGTCGGCTGCACCTGCCAGGCACGAATCAACTGCAGCGTTACTCTCGGCGGCCAGAAGAGCCTCTGGCAGGGAACAGTTCTCGTCTGTGGTGCTGTCACCCGAAGTCGTGTCGACGGTAATGGTCTCCGCATGGGCCATCGTAGCCGCGGATAGTGCAGCAGCGCATACGAAAACGACGAACGATCTGACAACTCGAGTCATGCCACCTCCAAAGGGTTCGGTTCTAGTTTCGCTGAATGACAACATTAACAGTCGGCGGAGCAGAGCGGAAGCGATCCGCGTCCTCACTGTGCTGTGATTCGACCAGTCGGATCCGGTGCGCCCAGCTTGAGAAATCGTTGGATTTAGGGTACTCCGAGCCTCTCGTTAGGTCGCCCCGTGTGGGGAACGGCGCCAACCATCGGCTTCTATCGGCGCGCAGACGACGGAGAATAGAAACAGAATGCGAATCACACGCGAGATAGTTCTTCATACCGCCAAACTCGCAAAGCTCGATCTCGGGCGCCTGGATGACTCGGTCGTCGAGAAGCTGATCGGGGACCTCGACAGCGTACTCGAATACGTAGCCCAGCTAGAGGAACTGGATACCGGCGACGTACCGCCGACGACACACGCCGTACCAACCGGGATCACGCTGAGGCCAGATGAAGCGACACCGGGTGTTGGCCGGGATGCGATTCTGGCTAACGCCCCCGACACGGCGGACGGTTTCTTCGTGGTTCCACGCGTGATCGCCGAGTAGCAACATGATGACACCGAAACCAGCAACGATCTCCGCCGCTCGGGCCGCGCTCGATGAAGGGACTCTGACCTCGTCCGACCTGGTCGAAGCGTATCTCAGTCGCTCCGAGACAGTGGGAGCAGACCTCGGCGTCTACCTTCACGTCGAACGACCGGGCGCCCTGCGAGACGCTGCTGCGTCCGACGAGCGTCGAAGAAAAGGACATGAACCCCGCCTCTTAGAGGGGATTCCAATCGCGCTGAAAGACATCCTTCTAACCAAGGGAATGCCCACCACTGCTGGCTCCAAGATCCTCGAGGGATTTGACTCGCCTTACGACGCTACCGTCGTTCAGCGACTCAAAGAAGCAGGGGCCATTCTCATCGGCAAGACCAACATGGACGAGTTCGCGATGGGCTCCTCGACGGAGAACTCATCGTATCTCACCACCCGAAATCCCTACGACCGCCAACGGGCTCCCGGCGGCTCCAGCGGCGGCTCAGCTGCGGCAGTCGCCGCCGACCTCTGTTGCGCAGCAATCGGAACAGATACGGGTGGGAGTATTCGGCAACCAGCCAGCTTCTGTGGTGTGGTCGGCTTAAAGCCGACATACGGTCGTGTCAGCCGGTACGGTGTCATTGCATTCGCTTCGAGCCTCGACCAAGTCGGCCCCTTCACCCGAACCGCGGCCGACGCAGCGACTCTCATGCAAGCAATCGCCGGCCACGACCCGCGCGATTCGACCAGCTCACCCAGGCCGTCCGAGGACTACTCGACAAAATTGGACCAGGGTGTCGCGGGTCTTCGAATTGGGGTTCCCGAGGAGTATTTCGTCGACGGAATGGACGAAGCCGTCGAGAGTTCCGTGCGGGATGCCCTCGCGACTTTCGAGAGCGCTGGCGCGGAGCTTGTCCCGATCTCCCTGCCCCACACAAGGTATGCGATCGCGACCTACTATCTGATCGCGACCGCTGAGGCCTCGTCGAATCTAGCCCGCTACGACGGCATTCGTTATGGACGTCGCGACAGCGAAGCGACCGACCTCTCCGAGGTGTACTTTCGGTCTCGGATTGACGGGTTCGGAGACGAGGTCCGACGACGTATCATGCTGGGTACCTTCGTGCTCTCAGCGGGCTATTACGACGCATATTATCTGAAGGCTCAGAAGGTCCGAACGCTGATCAGAAGGGACTTCGAGACCGCGTTCACGAACGTAGACGTGATCGCGACCCCAACCTCACCGACAGTCGCGTTCCCGCTGGGCGAGCGAACCGACGACCCACTCTCGATGTACCTGAGTGACATCTACACAATCTCGTGCAACTTAGCCGGGCTGCCGGGCCTTTCCGTGCCCTGCGGAATGGCGCCGGGACGGCTCCCAATCGGCCTACAGCTGTTGGGCAAGCCCTACGCCGAAGCTGACCTGCTGGGTTGGGGTAGTGCATTCGAGTCACTGCGCGGACCATTTCTCGGTCCAGAGGAGCAGTCATGAGCACTGACTACGAATTGGTTATCGGGCTCGAAGTACATGCCCAACTAAAGACCGACAGCAAGCTCTTCAGTCCGATGCGAAACGCATACGGATCCGATCCCAATACGAACGTCAATGAAATCTGCGCGGGCCTGCCAGGCGTCCTCCCCGTCTTGAACGAGCGGGTGGTCGACTTGGCGATCTTGGCGGGAGCAGCCCTGGGTTGCCAGATCAACGAGTTCAGCCAGTTCGCACGCAAGAACTACTTCTACCCGGACCTTCCCAAGGGCTATCAGATCTCGCAATTCGAGTTTCCAATCTGCTCGCACGGGCGAGTCGAGTATCTCGACGGAGAGCAGGTCAAATCGTGCCCACTCACACGAATTCACCTCGAAGAAGACGCCGGCAAGTTGATTCACGTCCCCGGAAAGAACGTGAGTCACGTCGATCTCAACCGGGCCGGCGTACCGTTGGTCGAGATCGTCTCGGAACCGGACCTTCGCACAGCCGATGAAGCGGTTGCCTACCTAAAGGCTCTTCGTACCGTGCTACTGCACCTCGGTGTCTGCGACGGAAACATGGAGGAGGGTTCGTTTCGTTGCGATGCAAACTGCAGCGTTCGACCCGTTGGCCAACAGGAGCTGGGCGTCAAAGTCGAGGTGAAAAACCTCAACTCCTTCAAGTTCGTCAAGGACGCTCTCGCCTTCGAGTATCGGCGCCAAGTGCAGTGCTTGGAGGACGGCGAGGAGATCTTCCAAGAGACACGGCTGTGGCGCGAGAACGTGGGGCAGACGGTCAGTATGCGGCGCAAAGAAGGCTCTGACGACTACCGCTATTTTCCGGACCCCGATCTACCGCCCCTCTTGCTCGACGAGACGCGAATTGCCTCGGTCTGCGCCGATATGCCCGAGTTGCCAATGGCGCGCCGACAGCGCTACCTCGACATGGGTCTGAGTATCGAAGCGTGCGGAGTGCTGGTCCCCAGTCCGACCGCAGCCAGCTACTTCGACGAGGCTAGTGCGCTGTCGGATAACCCCGTCTCAGTCAGCAACTGGTTGACCACCACAGTACTCAGCGCCGTTTCGAACGAGAGCGATCTCGAGTCCTTCGCCGTCACCCCGAGCCATCTCGCCGAGCTTGTCGGGTTGATCGATTCGGGCGACATTAGCGGCAAGATCGCCAAGGACGTGTTTCAGACGATGTGCGAGACCGAGGAACGACCCGCCGAGGTCGTCGCACGCCTCGGCCTCAAAGTGATGAGAGACACTGGTGCCCTCGAGGCAATCGTGCTCGAACTCATTGAGAAATTCCCCGGGCAAGTTGCCGAGTATCGTGCCGGCAAAATCAAACTGCGCGGATTCTTCGTCGGCCAGATCATGCGAGCCACAAGTGGCAAGGCCGACCCCAAAGTGGTTCAGGAGCTGTTGGGCAGGATGTTGTAACCGATGAGTGATTCACCAATCTATCCGGTCTACTGGGAAGGGGACATCGAGACGGGACATCTCTGGATGCTGGATCAACGCCTCCTTCCCCACGAAGAAACGGGAATCAAACTCTTCACCCACGGCGGTGTCGCAAAGCGAATTCGTGCGATGGCGGTCCGAGGCGCTCCCGCAATTGGTATCTCTGCCGCCTTTGGGGTCGTTCTGGGGGCGAGGGAAGCGGCATCGCTCTCCTACGACCTGCGCAAGACGTTCATGGCCTCGGTCTTTGAACTACTCGCAGCCACTCGACCGACCGCAGTGAACCTCTTTTGGGCGTTGGACCGTATGAAGAAGGTCTACGAGGAGCACCGCAAGGAACCCGCTCAAGCCCTTACACGAACCCTCCATCACGAGGCGCAGGCGATCCTCGACGAGGACGCTGCTGCCAACCACGAGATGGGCCGCTTGGGTGCCGAACTTCTCGAGCCTGAATCGAGAGTGCTCACCCATTGCAACGCTGGCGCACTGGCAACCGCCACCCACGGAACCGCGCTGGGCGTCATTCGTTCCGGTTTCGCCACTGGCAAGGTCGCGCTCGTCTATGCGGATGAGACTCGGCCCTACTTGCAGGGTGCCCGGTTGACCGCCTGGGAGCTGCACCGAGACGGGATTCCAGTGACACTGATCACAGACTCCATGGCGGGCCACATGATGAAGACGGGCGAGGTCGACGCCGTCGTAGTCGGCTCCGATCGAATTGCCGCCAACGGTGACATCGCCAACAAGATTGGGACATACACGCTCGCGGTGCTCTGCAAGGCCCATGATATACCATTCTACGTTGCAGCACCCCTTTCAACTATCGATCTAGCCACCCCTTGTGGCGACGACATCCCCATCGAAGAGCGTTCGGCGGCCGAGGTGACCCAACTTGCTGGTCACAGCATCGCCCCAGACGGCATCGAAGTGCGCCATCCGGCGTTTGACGTGACTCCAGCCGAGCTGATCACGGCGATCGTCACCGAAAAAGGAATTGCGCGGCCGCCATCGGTGCATACTATCCAGGCTCTGTTCCTCGACTCATGAGCCAGTCGAAAACGGCGATTGTGCCACGAAAGTGGCGGATTAGATTGACTGGAAGTTCGAAGGACCGCTAAGCTCTGCAAGGAACTCGGCAAAGTTCACAGGCAACGTTGGGGAGTAAAAAATGGCGATTGAGCTAACTGAGGCCGCGGTCTCACAAGTTCGGCGGATGAAAGCCAAGCACGATCTAGGTGATGACTACGGTTTGCGAATCGGAGTCAAGGCCGGCGGATGTGCAGGACGAGAATATGTGCTCGATTTGGAGGAAGGTCCGGGCGAAAAGGACCGCGTCTTCGAGTTTGAGGACGTGAAAGTGTTCGTGGACCCGAGGAGCTATCTGTTCGTGAACGGATTGTGCCTCGATTTTTTCGAAACCATGCTGGAACACGGCTTCAAATTCGAGAATCCAAACGCAGCTAGCTCCTGCGGTTGCGGAACCAGCTTCACCACCTAGCCAGAGTCTCTTGGAAACTTCGCAACGTAGACGGGTTGTCGTTCTGATCTCAGGCCGAGGTTCGAACCTGGCCGCGATTTTGAGGCGTCAGGAGACCACCGGATTGGGCGGGGGTGAAGTCGTCGCCGTGATCTCCAACAAGCCCGCAGCACCCGGTCTACAGCACGCGCGAGAGCGAGGGATACCAGTCGAGATCATCGAACACAAACGCTATCCCGATCGCGAGGCCTTCGATCACGCTCTCGCCGAGGTGATCGATAGCTATCGGCCAGATCTAGTTGTACTGGCGGGCTTCATGCGGATTCTGACAGGGTGGTTTACCAAGCGATACCAAGGGAAGCTCCTGAATACGCATCCCAGCCTGCTACCGAAGTTTCCGGGTGTGGATGCCGTCGGACAAGCGTTGGCAGCTGGCGAGCAGGAGACCGGTTGCACAGTCCATTTTGTTACCGACGTCGTGGACGGAGGCCCGATCGTCGGGCAACGGCACGTGCCCATCGAGCCCGGTGACACGCGCGACGCGCTCGAGGCCAGGGTCCTGGCTGCAGAGCACCAGTTATTGCCGGAGACAGTAGCCGCCTTCTGCTCCGGAGCGTTATAGAAACGAATCGATACTCCGGTTTGGCGAATCTAACCGGAAAACCTTTGTTGTACGGCACTTTTGAGTGGGGAGCCCTTAATGTCATTTGATCAGTTTTCCGGAACTCAGGACTATATCGCTGACGACGAATTGCGGGATGCCGTTAACGTCGCAATCGCTATCGAGAGACCACTCTTGATCAAAGGCGAGCCCGGAACGGGCAAGACCCTGCTCGCAAACGCCATCGCCGAAGCGCTCGACATGCCCCTATACCGCTGGCACGTCAAATCGACCTCCAAAGCGCAAGAAGGCCTCTACATGTACGACACGGTGCAACGGCTCAACGACGCGCGATTCGGAGATGGCGACGTTGGCGACATCCGTCACTACATCAAACTTGGGCCAATTGGTCAGGCATTCAAATCCGAGAAACGAGCCGTCCTATTGATCGACGAGATCGATAAAGCGGATATGGAGTTTCCCAACGATCTGCTGCACGAACTCGATGCGATGACCTTCTCGGTTCACGAAACGGGCGAGACAGTGTCGGCCGCCCATCGGCCGGTAGTCATCATTACGTCCAACAATGAAAAAGAGCTACCAGACGCATTTCTGAGGCGCTGCGTCTTCCACTGGATCGCGTTCCCCTCGGTCGAGCTGATGACCCGCATTGTTGATGTGCATCACCCCGATCTGTCGGACGTACTCACCAAACAATGCCTGAAACAGTTCTTCTGGATTCGAGACCAACCCGAGGTCAGAAAACGGCCCAGTACATCCGAGCTGGTGGATTGGATCGGCGCGTTGGTGCGAGCAGGCGTTGATCCGGAGGCGTTGAAAGACGAGATCCCCTTCCTCGGTGTCCTCCTGAAGAGCGAGCGAGACGAGGAAGTCCTGAAGAAACAGATGGCCAGGCGAGACAAAGCTCGCCGCTTCTCGCACTAGCCCATGTTTGTTGATTTCTTCCTACTGCTGAAGGATCGCGGGCTTCCCGTTACGACGACGGAGTTCCTCAACCTGATCAAAGCGCTACGGGCCGGACTGGCCAGAACCAGTCTTCGCCACTTCTATGCCTTGAGCCGCGCCGTTTTGGTGAAAAACGAGGCCCATTTCGACTTGTTCGACCGGGTATTCGGCGAATACTTCGAAGGGGTCGAGTTCAGCGACCTGTTGTCCGACGAACTGCTCGACTGGTTGGCAAATCCCAAGATGCCAAAGGAGCTCAGCGCGGAAGATTGGGCTGCTCTCGAGAAGCTCGACCTGGACGACCTCCGGCGAAAGTTCGAGGAAATGCTCAAGAAGCAGGAAGAGCGCCACGATGGCGGCAACCGATACATTGGAACCGGCGGCTCCAGTCCCTTTGGACACGGTGGCCAACACCCCAGTGGGGTCCGTGTCGGCGGCAGCTCGCGCGGTCGCTCTGCCATGCAGATCGCGGGAGAACGGCGCTTCAAGAATCTGCGCAAAGATCGCGTGCTGGACACCCGCCAGATCGGGATGGCCCTACGTCGTCTGCGGCGCCTAAAACGGGAGGGTCGCGAGGACGAGTTGGCCTTGGACGAGACGGTCGACGCGACGGCCCGCAACGCCGGTGACATCGAGCTCGTGTTTCGTCCCCCGCGCGACAACAACGTCAAACTACTCCTGTTGATGGACGTGGGCGGATCCATGGATCCCTTTACTGAGCTGTGCGAGCAATTGTTCAGCGCCGCCCACGCGGCCTCTCACTTCCGTCGGTTCAAGCACTACTTTTTTCACAATTGTCCCTACAGTCGGCTCTACTCAGACATGATCCGATTGAAGGGAAAGCCAACCGAGGAAGTGCTTCAGGAGGTTGACGAGACCTGGCGCATCGTCTTCGTCGGCGACGCATATATGCATCCCTACGAACTGCTAGAGCGCGGCGGAGCCATCGACTACACGCAGAACAACCCCGAAGCCGGCATCCATTGGCTTCGCCAGTTCCGCGACAAAGTGCCGCGCAGCGTCTGGCTCAACCCAGAACCAAAGCGAATCTGGAGCGCACCAACCATTGCCGCGATCGCTTCGATTTTCCCAATGTTCGAGCTCACGCTCCAGGGACTCGGTGATGCCGTAGACGTCCTACGGGGCGCCAAATCACACCTTCCGACGCCGATCTCGAAAGAAGACGGCCTGTGGCGATGGCATTGAGGTCCCCGATCTCAGCCTAGAGTTGTTTGATTACCGGTTTGATGGACTCACGTGCTCGGGCGACGATCGCCTCCGAGTCCAATGTCGTGGTCTTTCGGTTCGAGACCAGCGGTTCACCCTCGCACCACACGTTCACGACGTTTTGTTGGCTACCGGTGTAGACGATCTTAGAGAACACGGAGCCTGCCACACCGTTCTCAGGGCGATCGAGACGAAGGTGAACCAGATCGGCCCGTTTTCCTGGCTCTATCGTGCCCAACTCGTTTTCCATTCCGAGCGCTTTTGCCCCATTGACGGTAGCGAGTTGCATGACTGTCCGCGCGTCCATCGCCTTGGGCCCAAATGCGGGCTTGTGCAGTAGAGCCGCTAGGCGCATCTCGGTAAACGCATCCAGGGCGTTGTTGCACGGGGCACCGTCGGCACCGAGGGCGACGTTGATTCCCGCCGCCAGATAGGCAGGGATCGGCGCAATACCACTTGCCAGTTTGCAGTTGCTGGAAGGACAGTGGGTGATACTGGTCGCAGAGCTTTTCACGACCTGAAGGTCTTGATCCTCGAGGTGAACCATATGCGCGAAGACGCTCTTGGGCCCGGTCAGCCCACAGTCTTCGAGATAGGTGAGGTTACTCACACCAAACTCGTCTCTGACCAGCTTGATCTCGTCGATCGACTCGGCGCAGTGGGTGTGAATGACCAGATTCTTGTCTGCGCAGATCTCCCCCACCTCGCGGAGCAGATTGGTTGTGCAACTCGGCGCGAAGCGCGGAGCGTACGAATACTGAATACGACCGTTCGCCTGGCCATGCCAACGCTCATAGAGTCCTTCAGCCTCGCGCAACGAGTCCGCCGACTCCTCCCGAAGACCGTCGGGAACTCCGAGACCGCGGTCCATCATGGCTTTCCCGATGAAGGCCCTGCTTCCCGCTTGGGCCACGGCCTCGCCAATGTGATCGGTGTGATGGACAGAACCCATGTCCAGGATCGTGGTCGTGCCGCCCCGGATCAGCTCGAGCAAGCCCAGATCGGCCGAAGCACGCATCTCTGTCTCGCCGAGCGCTGCCTCCATCGGCCAGATGCGAAGTCGGAGCCAATCAAGCAGACTCAGATCGTCCGCTAGGCCACGAAACAGAGTCTGGCAGAGATGGATATGCGTCTGGATAAACCCGGGAACCAGCACATCGCCATTCAGGTCTAGCGTCCTATCTGAAGAGGGAACCTGTTCACCGACATGGGTGATTCGACCGTCTTCGATCCGTACCGAACCGATCGCGGGTTCAGCTCCCGCAACCATCGACACAATAAGGGCATTCTCGATCGCGAAGCTGCTCATGCAGACCGGCCGTAGCGCGACGACGCAGAGTCCTCCTTAGCATCCCACAGCCGACTCACGGTTCTCACCAGATCGGTCATCTGAGCTTCGAGGCTCTGTAGTCGTTCCCGCACTTCTTCGAGCTGCTGATCGAGGTCCGGTACGTGGGTGAGGTTGTCGACCGCGTCTTTGACGCGCTGATCAACCCGGACCTGAAGGTCGTCTATGGTGCGTTGGAGTCCGTTCGTAAACTCGCGAATTGCCTGTCGACCACCATCTAGGCGCTCTTCCCCTGCTTTAAAGAAGCGATCGACCACTGATTGGGTTTCTTCTTTGAACTGCTGTACAGGTTGCGAAACACGCTGCAGGAAGTCACCACCGCTCTGAATGATGTTTCTGAGGGCAGGCAGGGGAAGGATTCGCTTCGAGCGCTTTTCTTCCTCGAAAATG
>CAZDBH010000011.1:16335-38797 GCA_964503485.1 uncultured Bradymonadales bacterium
CTGTGTGAGGGTCACACTCGTCAGATCTTCGCCCGTCTTTTGATCAACAATCTCGAGGTCTTCCCCGGTCCGGACCATCTCGGCGATCTCATCAAGGGTGACGTACGAGCTGCGCTCAGTATCGTATAGTTTGCGATTCGCATAACGCTTGATGGTTTTCATTGCTGCTCCGCTGACGAGTCTCTGTATGTAGGATGCTCACAGGAATTACGTCAAGCGTAACCACGTGGCCAACCAATTAGAGGAACGGCTCGAAACACCGAATCCGAAAAAGGAACAGCCCTTTGGTAGGCCACCAAAGTTGGGCAGAGACCTCTGGAGAATCGAGCCAACCCCAGGACCGCGGCGTACTTGATATGAGAACCCAATTCGAGCCATACTCACCAGGCTGAATGCGCTTTAGGAGACTCGGCTTCCAAAACAGATGATTGTTCGTTGTCCCAGTTGCAGGGCGAAGTTCCGGGTTCCGGAGAGCAAGATCAAGGCTTCCGGAACCAAGGTGCGGTGCGGCCGCTGTAAGGCGATCTTTCGTGTGTTTCCACACGACGAAGCGGAAGATTCCAGTATACATTCGAAGCCGACGGCCTTCGGTTCCTCGGGAGTGAGTCGTCCCCAGACCGATGGCTCTGCCACTCGACCGGTTGGCGACAGCACCAAGGCGGATCTCCTGAGACAGGTCAGCGAATCGGCGCAAGATCCCGACTACGATCCCTGGGGCGACGGTATCTCGAGACCAAAGCCCGACAGCTCTGCTCCTCGAAACGAGGCAAGCGGTGACTGGCTGATGAACATCACCTCATCGAAGACCCAACAAGAGATGGAGACCTTCGATTCTGACGGTGACGAGAGCCTCGAACCCGAGCCACGCCGCCAAGACACGGCCGACAAACAGTCGCTGCATCTGCTCGGCAACAGCGCAGAAAACTGGGAATGGGAGGAGGATGCGCCTTCCAAGACAATCGACGGCGGGGACATGGAAGCGCCAGCTTCGGTGTCTCTGGAGTTGTCCGAACCCCATGACCTAACGGGTCTTCCCCCAGACGACGAGCTCGAGGACTCGCTTTCGGGACCTCTCGATATCGAGCGACCAAGTCGCTACTCAGCCTCTCTTCAAGCGCTGCACGACATGGATAAGGCGGGCCAACAGCCCGAACCGATCAAGATGCCGCCGCCGAGCGATCTGAGTTCGTTGCTGCAGGCCGCGCCGCCAGCGACCAACCCCGAAGCGCCAGAAGAACCCGAGGCATTTCAGCCCGCACCAAAAATCACCCGCAAGACGGGTGAGAACAAACCCATCACGATCAAAGAACCCGTCGCACCTGCTCGAGGCGGCTTCAGCGCTGAGACCACCGCACGCTGGCTGGCGGGCCTGGTGGTTGTCGTCGTGGTGATGGTGGGATTCTTCGGATACGTCGCGGCCAAGAACTCTTGGGTCCTCGACTTCAGCAATCCGAATCGCATGCTGGGCGTGGCGTTCAGGGGATACGAAGTCCCATCAGACGAGCACACCCGCATTCGCGTGTACGAACTGGACGGCGAAATCATCGAAGGTCCCACCGAGGATACGAGTATTCCTCAATACGGCCCTCTCTCGATAGGAGACGTCCAGGATTCGTTCTACATTACTCGAACCCACGACAGGTTGCTGCTCGTCGAGGGCTTTGTTCGCAACAACGGAGAGGCACTCCAGCGCCGGATCTTTGTCAGAGGAACGGCCTATAGGGGGGATGAGGTCTACGGTTCGGTGGTAGCACCGGTCGGCGCTTCGATTCCGAGATCCACTCTCGACAGTCTGTACGATGAGGGACAGGTTGAAGTCTACTACGAAGAGCTAGATGCGGACACCGCTTCACTGGGGATCGGTACGACCCAGATCGGGTTGTTCACGCTCGTCCTATTCGCAAACGACCTGAGCGCCGAAGAAGTCGAACAAATGACGTTTGAGGTGGAACTGGTCCAGTCCGAGTATCGCGACGATAACTCCGCCTGGCGCCGCATCGTCTACAATTCCGCCGACAGTCCGTGACCACGGTCGAGCGGTTCTCAACCTCGGCGCTCCTACGCCGCATCCAAGCAATTCCCGGCCGAGAAATGCGTCGCGCAGAAGTTCAGAACTGGTTCTGCTACGGCGAGGCTGAAGTCGTCGTGCGACAGCTCCAAGAGCTCCTCGTCCGCTGTGTAAACGGCGAACCTGCAGCTCGGCTGGCCCACCTCGCCTTTGTCGACTACCTACTGGTCGAGGGGGATGCAGCCGAACTACCGATAAACGCCGTCGATCTCCAGGCCCATTCAGCGGGCTGTGAGCTTGCCTGCCTGATGTTTCTCGATCCGCCACCCCATCGTTCTCTCGAGGGACCGAGGAAGAACCCCGAGTTGCGCGAGTCGATGCCGCTCGGCACCCGGATATGGAAAGCGTCCTCGACCGACAAAAAGATCATCGAGAAACTCCTGCTGGACCCATCTCCCATGGTCGTGGAGCGGCTTTGTAAGAACCCACGCGTAACTGAGGCGCAGGTCGTGCGAATGGGAGCAAAGCGCCCCAATTGGCCTGATGTCTTGGACACGATCGCAAAGAGTCGATGGCTCATGGCCAGCGTACTGGTCAGAGAAACGTTGGTTCAGAACCCCTATGTGAGAACCGGCCTGGCGCTGACACTCGTTCCCCAACAATCCAGCAGGGTATTGCACACCCTCCGCTATTCATCGGACGTGCACACCGAGGTCAAAGAGGCCGCTCGCTGGATCTTGGAGATGCGAGCCGCTGGACAGACGTCACAAACAGAGCAAGAGCCCGCCGAACTCGAACCATCACAATCGCCCCCCGCAGCCCCAGATCTCGAACAAGACGAGGACGGTTGACTCGACCGGGACACACAACGTAGGAAACGGTCGACATTAACACCGCGACGAACCGGACCATGAACCCACACATTTTTAGAGAGTACGACATTCGAGGGATAGTCGACCGCGACCTCACCGAAGAGACGGTAGAGAGTATCGGGCGCGCCTTCGGCACATTGGTACGCCGAGAAACCGACGGAGACCGGGTTGTCGTAGGCCAAGATTGCCGACTGTCCTCACCTCGTCTGGCGGCTTGTCTGATACGGGGACTCTGCTCGGCGGGAGTTCGGGTCACACACATTGGTATGGTCCCCACACCTGTACTCTATTTCACCGCCGCGGAGACGAGCAGTCACGGGGCGATCATGCTCACAGGCAGCCACAATCCTCCAGACTACAACGGCATAAAGATGATGCTCGGCGGTGCAGCGGTATACGGGCCCCAGATCGCGCGAATTCGCGAGCTGATCGAGACACAGGACTTCGCAGCGGGCGAGGGGAGCAAGAGCGTCGACTCGGATGCGATCTCTAGATATGTGGACTGGGTTCACGAACACGCTCAAATGGGAGCGAGAAAGGTCAAGATCGTCGTCGACGGTGGCAACGGTGTCGGCGGGCCGACCGCTCTCCCGCTGCTGGAGCGCCTGGGGATCGAGGTTGTCCCCATGTTTTGCGACCCGGACGGCAACTTCCCCAACCATCACCCCGATCCCACGGTGGCTGAGAACCTCGAGTCGCTGAAGGAACGCGTCTTGGCCGAAAACGCCGACTTCGGAATCGGTTTTGACGGGGACGCGGATCGAATCGGAGTCGTCGATGAACGCGGCGAGACTATGTGGGGCGACAAACTGATGATCGTCTTCAGCCGCGACATCCTCAGCGAGAACCCCGGAGCCACTGTGGTCGGCGAGGTGAAGTGCTCTCAGACCCTTTTCGACGACATCGAGGCACACGGCGGCCAAGCTCTGATGTGGAAAGTCGGTCACTCGCTGATCAAGGCCAAAATGAAGGAGCTAAGCGCTCTGCTGGCCGGCGAAATGAGTGGCCACATCTTCTTCAAACACCGCTTTTTTGGGTTCGACGATGCCGTTTACGCAGCGACTCGCCTGGCCGAAATCGTCAGTCGCGGCGACCGGCCATTGTCTAGTTACCTCGACGGCGTTCCCGAGACCTTCGTGACTCCAGAGATCAGACTGGATATGGCATCGGACCAGGTGAAGTTCGACGCAGCCCGAAAGGTGGCGGCCTGGTTCCAGGAGGAAAAACTCGAGGGCGTTCGGGACGTGGTGACCATCGACGGTGTGCGGGTCAACTTCGAGGACGGTTGGGGTTTGGTTCGTGCCAGCAATACCCAGCCGTGCTTGGTCTTGCGCGCTGAAGCAACCACTCCTGAACGTCGCGACGAGATCGAAGCACTACTCAAAGAGCGCGTCCAATGGGCAGCACAGACTTAGGCACGCCGATGCAGCGCGCTATTGGCTTTGATATCGGAGGATCCACCCTGCGCGCGGGCCTGGTGGAAATAGCAGGCGACTCCTTTGAGCTTGCAGCGGTCGAAAAGACTCAGCTGGAAGCCGGCGATAAGACACCGGACAATCTCTTGGAGTCCATCTGTGCGACGGTTGACCGCATTTCGGGAGGTCACCGGGGTCTCCCGCTAGGCCTCGGCATTTGCGCCCAATTGGCCGATGGTGGCGAGACTGTCGTCAACTCGCCAAACCTCGGTTGGCGAGATGTCGCGCTGGGATCACTGATTCGCTCGCGGCTACCGAACCGAACCATAACCATCCTCAACGATCTGAACGCAATTGTCCTCGGTGAACACGCCTTCGGTGCAGCTGCAGGCTGCGACGATGTGGTGGCGGTCTATCCCGGGACCGGAATTGGTGGGGGAGCGATCGTGGCAGGCGCGCTGCTCGACGGTTCAAAGGGCTTCGCTGGCGAGATCGGTCACGTCAAAGTCGGGGGATCCGTGCCCTGCGGTTGTGGCGGTGTGGGTTGTCTCGAGACAGTCGCTGGCGGGCACTACATCGAGGCCCGAGTACAGCGAGACCTGGAATCGGGAGCGGTGCAGCCGAGTGAGTTTACCAGCTCTCCAGTTCGACCGAACGCGGTTGACGCTGCATTTTCGAGCGGATCCGCCTACGCCGCCGAGCTCTGGCAAGAGGTATCGGACGCCCTGGGCGCGGCGTGTGCGACCCTGGTCTCGTTCCTCAATCCCGAGATGGTCTTGCTCGGCGGTGGAGTACTGGAGCGCTGCCCCGAGCTCCTGGGGCTGCTGCAAAGCACGATTCGGCAGCGATCAGCTGGCGTTTGCGCGGACGGCCTAAAAGTGGAACTCGGTAGCTTGGGGTGGGAGGCTGGCATCGTCGGTGCGGCCGTTCATGCCCTGGACTCGAACCCGTGAAATTGCCAACTGGGTCGTCTGGCGCGTTGCCTTGCAGGTCTGCGCTGTGATAACAACGAAAGAGCATTCAAATTGCGGAGGACTTATGGCACTGGCTGCTATTGGCCTACGGAGACTGGGTTTAGTGACCGTCTGTTTGGCGGCTTTGATACTTGCGGCATGTAATCCAAACATGCAGCGTGACCCGAACGAAAACTCCGGTGAGGACGGTGAGCGGGGAAAAGCGCAGCTCCTGCCCCTGAATGAACCCGTCAATGATCGGGTCGACTACAACGGCGGCGATATGACCGACTGGAAGCTGCTTCAGATTCCAGCTCCAGGTCAAATCACCGTGACACTCGGCTGTGACTACGTGGGTGCCGGCTGCGCTGCTAATCTGCGCTCCGCTGTGGGTACTGTCCTCGATTCTGTCGAGTCCCAGGGGCAGCCCCGAGTCAGCTCATCGTTTTCCCTGTCCCGAGGTAACTACTACCTCGAGATCTACGTCCCCGCGTCTGCGACCGACTACACGGTCCAAGTCGACTACGAGCCAAACTGAAATGCATCTGCACGTTGATTGGGCTGCGGACAGCGATGTCGGGCGGCAACGAGACCACAATGAAGACAGCTTTTTAGCTGACGAAGAGGGTGGTCTGTGGGTCGTGGCCGACGGTATGGGCGGCCACAATAGCGGCGAAGAAGCCTCCCAGATCGCCATCGCATCAATGCACGAGTATTTGATGGACCGTCGCGGTGACTCAGAGATTTTGGGTCGCTTGGGCGCTATCCAGGGGATACCGCGGGCTGCAGCGGACATGGTCACGGCGGTCCGGTACGCGAACGAGCGCATATTCATCGAAGCCCTGCGTGAGAGCGGCAAACAGGGCATGGGCACCACGGTCGTCGGCGTCTTTCGCGAGGGCAATACATTCGTCTTGGGCAGCGTCGGCGACTCGCGCATCTACCGCTTTCGGGGCAATGTGCTCGAACAGATCACCGTCGACCACAGCCTTTTGAACCACCTTATTGGCTCAAAGGGTATCAGTCGCGAAGAAGCCGAAATGCATGCTCGCGGCAAAGGCAATATCATCGTCCGAGCGCTCGGAATGAAGGATACGGTCAACGTCGACGTCCGCATGGAACCGATGGCCGAAAACGACATCTATCTACTGTGTTCCGACGGGTTGACCGACATGGTCGACGATCACACCATCGGCAAGACACTAGCTGAGTGTGGCCACCTTCCGGGCCAAGCCGTCGAGCGCTTGATCCGGACGGCAAACGCAAACGGCGGAGCAGACAACGTATCGGTCTGCGTACTCCGAATCATTGTGGCGGGCTGATGGAGGAGAACGTTCTTCAGACGCCGTACGCTGTGTACGAACGAGTCGAAACCGGCGCCCTCTCGGGCTTTGCTGTACTTCAAGTAGATCTGCGACGACTCGATCTGATCGATCGGGCTGTGTCAGATGTGGCTTTCCGGAAAGCCAACTTGGAACATGTGCCTGCCGTAAACTCCACCTGTCGCGAAGTCCGGTTCGAGGCCTGCCGACTCCGCAGCGTCAATTTTGATTCAGCGCTCCTGACGGGCACTCGAATCATGAACTGTGAAGCGCACGAGCTCTCCCTGCAGGAGGCTTGCCTCATCGGTTTCCAGGTGTTTGACACACCTCTGGCGAACTCGAACTTCCAGGGTGCTCGGCTCGAGGATTGCACGTTCCAGTCTGCGGAGCTCTATGGTGCAAACTTCTCGAATGCGTTGCTCATGCACTGCCGTTTCTCCGATCCCAGAATGGAGAACGCGGGACTTAATCGCACCAATTTCTCACGGACCGTGTTGATCGACGTCGATCTCAGGGGAGCGAATCTCCACGGAGCGTCGTTTAGGGACGCTCTCTGCGTACGGGTCGATTTTCGCGATAGCAACCTTGTTCGCGCCGATCTCGAAGGCTGCCAGTTTGTAGCCTGCGAAATGAACGGCTCGATAACCTGATCGTTTTCGTGGCCACACAGGAGGCCTATTGATGTCGAGTAGCCGCAGCTATGGGCCGGTAGCCGAGCAAATGAAGGATGCCTTGCAGAAGTACAGCAAGGACGAACTCATCGACCTGATGACCCACATCGTAAAGACCTACGTCGTCGAGGGAACGTTGCCGTTGGCTCCCGATTCAGGCGCCACTCGGTCAGGAGAGGAGGAGCTGGCACGCCTCTCCTTCCCGCAACTCGTCCTACATCTTCAGATGCACCTCGACCACAGAGAGTTCTCCGCGTTTTCGGTGTCGGGAAACGACGTCTGGGTTTCGATGGGGAATCAGAGGATCAACCTGACGACTCGGCAAAATGCACCAGCACCAGCCCCGGATCCGGTGCCGGACCCGACCCCGCCCCAGCAGTCAGAGGCCCAGATTACACCAGGCGGGAGGCAGGCCTTTGGGGAGCCGACACGTGAAGAGCCGCCCAGAGCTCCCGAAGGTGCCAGCCCCGAGCCGCCCGAAGACAATCCCGACTTTCCCGCTCACGACGATGCGGACGTCTCGGAACGATTCGGAATGCTCGAGATCGACTGAGGGAACATGACTGAATCAGAATCGGCGATGAGAGCCCGTCAGTACTACCAACAGGGCGTCGCGTTCGCTCAGCGAGGGGCGATGGCGGAGGCTGAAGAAGCACTCCGAGCGGCTGTCCGAATGGTAGCCGATCACATCGAGGCGCGCATTCATCTGGCCCGCGTCGTGTTGCGGCGCGGCCGAGCCGCTGAAGGGCTGCGGATTCTCAATTCCGGTCTCTCGAGGAAGGACATTCCCGATGACGATCGCGCCAGACTCCTGCAGACCGGCGCCAGCTGCGCCTCTGCCGATGGCCAATACTCAGTCGCTCGCGAGTACTTGGAGAAGGCTCTGAAGCTGGGTGATTCACAGGAAGCGGCCGTGCTGAACAAGGTGGCCGCTGTGTGTTGTAAGGGCGGCGAATTCGAAACCGGTTTCGACTATTTCCTCAAGGCGTCCCACCGCTAACGAGCCTGAACGACCCAGAACGTTCGCCGACCCGGTTTTCCTCGACCAACTTGATCAGATGAGCCAATATGCTGCGAGCGGCCACTGGATGAAGGAACTCAGGTACATCAGCGTAAATGGTTGGCACGAGATCGAAGGGTGTCGCTTCACCCAACCTGTTCAAGCCCTGTAATACCTGCTCCTCGCGCATTTCGCGATGGCTCAAGTACTCCTTCAGTTTGGCAACGGCGTCGTCAACAGTCGGGCCATGGGCAGGGAACAGACGGTTCGGATCACAATCCAGCATGTCTTCTAGGGTGTGAAAGTATTTGGCCATGTGTCCGCTGGGCGGGTCGATGACAACGGTGCCCACACCTGCCACCATATCCCCCGCCAACACGTCCTTATCGGGTGTGAACAGTACGATATGATCGTCCGTGTGGCCGGGCGTTCCCACCAGCTCGAATCGGTTGGACTCCGCATGAAACTGATCGGGCGTCCAGAAGCTCGCATCCAAATCGATCAGTTCAGGGGAGTGGCAAACCACCGGCCCGGGCTTCCGAGTCAGCAGCGATGGCAGGCCTCCCCAATGATCGCGGTGGTAATGGGTGACGACGTAGCCGAAGAACTGGCCTGGCAGCTCGCGCAGAAACGCTTCGAGACGGGCCAGCTCATCTTCCTCTGGACTACCGGGATCCAAAACCCAGTAACCCGACTCCTCCAGCACGACGAACGTGTTGGTCCGGGTAGCTGGAGGCAAGGTCGGTGTAATCAACGGGACGCGAATCAGATACTCGCTCACCCTCTCGATTGTCTCAGGTTCCAGGCTCAAGGTTGGCTTCCTTCGAGTCCCAGCCTAGGGCGGACCTTAGAAGTGGATTTGGCTCGAAAGCTATCGATGAACTGAGGCGCATGCTCCTGAATCGCATCTTTCCAAGCTCGGAAGTTCCCACCTCCAGCGCGGGCGAGTTGGGCGGCCTTCGCCATCTCAAATCCGCCTTGGGCGCAGCAATACTCGATCCAGGCCCAGCGGGCCGAGGTGCTCCGTAAGTCGACTGCTCCCTTGAGACCCTTCTTGAGCCGTTTGATACGCCGCTCGACCACGTCGACTCCGGCGAAGCCGGCGCCGTCCAGCGGCGTGTTTCTCTTGGCTACGAACGGGCTGAGGGTCATCGCGATCGGGGCGATTCCGGCCAGCTCTCGACTGAATTCAATGAGCTCATCGAGGTCCTCATCTTCCTCCGTCGGGGCGCCCAACATCATGTAGACCTTCAAGAACCGCATCCGAAACTGGGCTGCCATTTTAGCGGCATGTCTGAGATGATGTGCTTTGATCGATTTCTGCATGAGACGCCGAAGTCGCTCGGTGGCCCCATCCGAGGCAACGGTTAGGGTTCTGTATCCTCCTTTTGCCAACAGTCCGACGAGCTCGGGTGTCAGTCGATCCGCCCTCAACGAGGACACGCCAATGCCGCGTCCCGCGCCGACAATGCCTTCGACGATCTCCAGCAGTTGGGGGTGGTCGGTGACAGCGGCCCCGACCAGTCCAACCCGCTCGGCATGTTCGGGAATCGTGGCCAGTATCCGATCGACCGGTGCGGTTCTCATCCCCCCATTGGTCGAGCGCCGCATGACACAGAAGGTACAGCGGCGATGACATCCGCGCTCGGCTTCGACGAGGTGCATGTTTCGCAGCTCGGTGTTGGGCGTGATGATCTGGCTGTAGGCCGGAAGCATAGCGTCGTCCACTTGGGCGATGGGGACGAGGCGCTCGCCGTGCAAGCTGGGCACATAAACGCCCTGCTGATCGGCAAGTTCCTCGACAACCCTACTCTTTGAGCCGTGCTTCGAGTAGGCCTCGAGGAAGTTCAACATCAGCGTCTCGCCCTCTCCCATCACGACCATATCGGCGAATGGCGCCGCAGGAATCGGATTCGAGAAGGTGAGGGGCCCCCCAATGATCACGGGAGGGTCCGATGGGGACCGATCAACCGCGAACGGTTTGAGGCCCGACCGCTCGAGGCAATCGATAACGCCAGTGATTTCCAACTCGTAGGACAGAGAGAAGGCGACGACGTCGAAGTCTCCGACCGGATCACCCGTTTCGTAGGCGAGCAGTGGCTCCTTTCCTGCGGATTTTTCGAGCAGGAACGCCCGTTCTGCGCTGTGATCACTGTCCTGATTGATGATTCTATAGATGGTCTGAAAACCAAGGGAGCTCATTCCGACCGTGTATGGGCTGGGATAGACCAACGCGACGCGGAGCCCGCCTCGCTTGAATAGAGTCCCTGACTCGGCGGCCAGTCGCTCTCGAATGATCTCGTTCTGTGTGAACGGCTTTGCCAACGATTCGAACTCCCAGTGTGCCCCGCTCTTGTGAGGATCCGCCTTTCGGTCCCACTGTCAAACAAAAACGATTAGCGCCGCCTCTAGACCGGGCTAGTTCGCCCCGTGGGCTCGCTACTTGAGCTTGACAAGAACCGACATCCGGCCTAGAACTTTGGGGCTTGCTGTGCCTGGTTAACCCTTCCCTTGCGATTCAGGCCGGTTGCAGAGCGTCGTTTTTAAAAACTCTGGAGCCTATATGCGCGGTTCATTAGTACTGGCTGTTCTCATTAGTTTGCCATTATGCCTATCGGCCTGCGGGTCTGACGACGCCAACGATGGATCGGGCGGTCCCAGTGGTACGACAGTTGATGCTGGAGATGGTGATGACCTCCGAAGTATCTCCGGCGGTGACCTGACGACGGTAGACGCCGCAGGTGACACCGATGGTGGCCCAATCAGCGGTGAGGACTGCACTAACGGTCTCGATGATGACAGCGACGGCCAGGTCGATTGTGGCGACTCCGATTGCGTAGGATCCGAAACATGCGGCGGCGATTTCGAGGTCGTCTGTGACGACGGTCTCGATGACGACAACGACGGCAGGGCCGACTGTAACGATTCGGACTGCGCTACCGCGCCGAACTGTGACGGTGGGCCAGTCGAAACTGGACCGGAGATCTGCACCGGCGGCGCTGACGAAGACGGTGACTCACTGATCGACTGCAGCGATGCCGACTGCTCATCCGATCCGGCATGTGCACCCACAGTTGCCGAAGACTGCTTCAATGGCATCGACGACGATGATGACGGCCTGATTGACTGCGAGGGGCCGGACCCCGACTGCGCGACCGCATGTGCCGGCGGCGGTGGTGGTGGCGGCGGCAGCGAGCTCGATATGCTCTGTGCTCCGCTCTGCGCCGATCCCCTCTTGGCCATGTTCGCGGCAGCCCTCGGTTGTGACTGTTCGGGCGGCGGCGGCGGCGGCGGCGGTTTTGAGGCGGTCTGCAACGACGGTATCGATGACGACAGCGATGGCGCCACCGATTGCGAGGACTCGGACTGCACGACCCTTCAGCCCGAGATGTGTCCCTAGAGGTCTCCAATTTCGCTTCAGCTTTTCAGAACCTCCATTTTAACTCCAAAACAGGCCCGAAAAGGCGCTAATCGCGGTTGACAATCCAACCCAGGCTGTGTAAACAACGCGCGCCCAGCGGGGCCCCGCGCGCATTTTCGCGGAACTTCGCTGCCTCAACGTTTGAAAGGGAGATTGGTGATGTCGGCGGGTGTAAGAGCGGAACTAATTGACTCCCTCATCTTCGGAGCCGGTGGCAAGAGCCCGGTCGATATCGACCCGTCCTTGCTCGTGCTTCTGGCAATTTTCTTCTTCTTGATGTGGTACCTCAAACGAACCGTGTTTGAGCCCTACCTTGCCTTGACTGACGCCAGATACGAGCGAATCGGCGGCGCTAGCGAGGCCGGCAAAGAGATGAAGGTCGAAGCCGATCGGATTCTCGAGGAGTACCAAGACAAGATGACCGCGACACGGCAAGAGGCCGCAGCGGTACGAGTTCAAATCAGACAGGACGCCAAAGACAAAGAGCAGGAGATGCTCGCCCAGACGCGGACTGATGTCGAAAAGATCCTCAACGAGGCTACTGCAGACCTCGAGGCGGAGTTGGGCAAAGCCCAAGCCGAGTTCGCCAAAGAAGCAAAAGCACTCTCGGAGCTCATCTCTGAAAGGGTATTGAGCACGTGAAATCACACGCCATCAATAGATATACAGCAGCAGCTCTCTCGTTCGCGATACTGCTCGTCGTCACCTTATCAGCGACGGTCGCTTGGGCCTCAGGTGAGGAAGGCGGCTTTCCTGTGAACGACATGAGCGAGGCGATCGTCAACTTCGTCGTCTTCGCCTTCCTCCTTTACTACTTCCTCAAGAAGCCAGTCGGGCAGTTCTTCAAAGAACGCAGCCAGCGCATTGGCCGAGAGATGGAAGAAGCAGGCCGGCTTCGCCGCGAAGCACAAGCACTGCTCGACGAGTACTCCGCAAAGCTGGACTCGTTTGAGAAAGAAAAAGACGAAATCCTCGAAGGCTACCGGCGTGAGGGAGCTCGGGAACGCGACGACATCTTGGCCGCTGCAAGGGTACACGCGGAACGTCTCAAAGAAGACTCCGCCAAAACCATTGAATTCGAGATCAAGGCTGCCAGAGAGGCCCTCAAGGGCCGGATGGTCGAAGCGGCTGTCGACCTGGCCCGCGAACATGTTCAATCGAAACTCGACAAGAAGGCAACCAATCGCCTTGTTGACGATTACATCGGTGCCATCAGTGGCGCCGACAAAGCCGCCCATTAGGAGGTTGCCGATATGAAGGTGGGTGGACTTCCAAATCGTTACGCAAAGGCGCTCGTCGAGATCGACAAGGGAAAGCTCTCGATCGAAGAGCTCTCAGCACAGGTCGCCGCCTTCGCAGAAATCTATTCACAGAATAGGGATTTCAGACAATTGCTCGAGAACCCAGCCTTCTCCCTCGAAGAGCGAAAGGCGGTTTTGGGCGTGGTCTGTAAGAAGCTGAAGGCCGCGACGGTCACGCAGAACTTCCTTTTCCTGCTCTGCGATAAGGAGAGGACACAGCTCCTTCCGGACATCTCGAAAGCGCTTCAGCACCATACAGATGCCCAGTCTGGAGTTGTTCGGGCGGTCGTCAACTCTGCGACGGAGCTCAGTAAGAAACAGCTCGCTGAGCTGGTGAAAGGCTTGACCGAACTCAAGGGGAAGCCGGTGAAGGTTACCGCTGAAGTTCAGCCCGGTCTGCTCGGCGGAATCGTAGTGGAAATGGACGGCAGCGTTTACGACGGCTCAATCAAGAAAAGACTCGATACCATTCGTGAATCGATCCTTAGGGAAACCCGATGAAAATAAATATCGAAGAGATCAGCCAGATTATTAAGAAGCAGATCGCTGACTACGACAAGAAAGTCGAAGTCTCCGAGACAGGCCACGTCATCAGCGTTGGTGACGGTATCGCACGCGTTTACGGCCTCGACAACTGCATGGCGAACGAGCTTCTCGAGCTCCCGCACGGCGTTTTTGGTATGGCGCTCAACCTCGAGGAGGACAACGTCGGTGTTGCCCTCCTTGGAGAGTACGAGAAAATCAAGGAAGGCGACCAAGTTCGCCGAACCGCTCGAATCGTCGAGATTCCTGTTGGAAAGGCGCTGGTTGGTCGGGTTATCAACGCATTGGCCCAACCCATCGACGGGCTCGGCCCAATCGAATCAGACGAATCCGGTCGAATCGAGGTCAAAGCGCCTGGTATCATTGCCCGTAAAGGCGTCCACGAGCCGATCCAAACAGGACTAAAGGCCGTCGACACGATGGTTCCAATCGGCCGTGGTCAGCGTGAGCTCATCATTGGTGACCGCCAGACTGGCAAGACCGCAGTCGCAATCGACACGATCATCAACCAGAAGTCGACCCACAAAGGCGACAAGCCAGTCTTCTGCATCTACGTTGCAGTCGGACAGAAGCAGTCGACGGTGGCCCAGGTCGTTGCCAAGCTCAAAGAGCACGGTGCCCTCGACTACACCGTGGTCGTAGCCGCCAGCGCTTCCGAAAGTGCACCGCTTCAGTTTATCGCGCCCTACGTCGGCGTTACCATCGGTGAGTACTTCCGCGACAATGGAATGCACGCCCTCATCATCTATGATGATCTCTCGAAACACGCCGTCGCCTATCGCCAGTTGGCGCTCTTGCTTCGTCGACCACCAGGACGCGAAGCCTATCCCGGTGACGTTTTCTACCTTCACAGCCGGCTGCTCGAGCGAGCTGCCAAGATGTCTGATGCTCGTGGAGGCGGTAGTCTCACGGCGCTGCCCATCATTGAAACTCAGGCCGGTGACGTCTCGGCGTACATTCCGACCAACGTGATTTCGATTACGGACGGCCAAATCTATCTCGAAACAGACCTCTTCAACGCTGGTGTTCGTCCAGCGATCAACGTCGGTCTGTCGGTTTCCCGCGTCGGTGGCGCCGCTCAGGTCAAGGGTATGAAGCAGGTCGCAGGTACGTTGCGACTCGATCTCGCCCAGTATCGTGAGATGGCCGCTTTCGCCCAATTCGCGAGCGACCTCGATGCGGCAACCCAGATGCAATTGGCTCGTGGCGAGCGATTGGTCGAGCTGTTGAAGCAAGGTCAATACTCGCCGATGTCGGTTGGTCGACAGGTGGTCTCAGTCTTCGCTGGTACCACGGGCCTACTCGACGACGTGCCTGTCAAGAAAGTCAGTCAGTGGGAAGAGGAGATGCTGCCTTTCTTCGCAAGTAAGTACCCAGAACTCCTGGCCCGAGTAGAGGCCGGCGGCAAGCTCAGCGACGACGACAAGGCCGAGATTACCAAGGCAATCGAGACCTTCAATCACAGCTTCGACGCAGACGCCGTTTGAGGATGACTAAGGGGAGGTAACGCCCGTGGCGACCCTCAAGGAAATTAGGACTCGAGTCGGGTCCGTTAAAAACACCAAGAAGATCACGTATGCGATGAAACTCGTCGCAGCGGCGCGTCTCAAAAAGGCGCAGGATATGATCTTGGCCGCCCGGCCCTACGCCAAGCGGATGCACGACGTGATCTGGTCACTGGCAGAACGAGCTGATGCCGAGCATCATCCCCTTCTGCAGGTTAGAGAGCCAAAGAACGTGATGGTTCTGTGCGTGACAAGCGATCGCGGTCTATGCGGTGGCTTCAACGCCAACCTGATTCGCAAGGCCGAGCGCTTCATTACCGACAACAGCGATAACTACGACAGTCTTCGAATGTCGTTGGTTGGCCGAAAGGGCAATGACTACTTCGGTCGTAGAGGACTCGTCGAGCACTACTTTCCCGACGTCTTCCTCAACCTCGAGTTGGCCCGCGCCCGTGAGATCGGAGACTATTTGGTCGAGCAGTTCCTCGATCAGAAGCTCGATGAAGTGCTCATCATATACAACGAGTTCAAGTCGGCCATCTCTCAGACCGTCGTTGTTGACCGCCTGCTCCCGATGGCCACGGTCGAGACTCGCGAAGCCTCGACAGAAGTTGACTACATTTACGAACCAGGTCGCACCGAGCTGCTCGATGACCTGATTCCTCGCTATATCAACAGTCAGATTTATCGTTCGTTGCTCGAATCTTGGGCCTCAGAGATGGGTGCTCGCATGACGGCAATGGAGAGCGCAACGAAGAATGCTTCGGACCTCATCGACCGACTCACCCTCGCGATGAACCGAGCACGCCAAGCCGCTATTACACGAGAACTTGTGGAAATTACTTCGGGTGCTGAATTACTTCAGTCCTGATCGAATAGAAGTAGAGAGCCAAGATGACCGTAGAAACGCCTACACAGCAAACTTCGTCGGGTAAGATCCTTCAGGTCATGGGACCCGTTGTCGACGTTCAGTTCGACACCGGACTTCCCGAGGTCTATACCGCCCTGACCATCTCCAACCCAGCCATCGACGACACCGAAGACAATTTGGTGTGCGAGGTCGCACTTCACCTCGGTGAAGGGGTTGTGCGAACCATCGCCATGGACACAACCGACGGTTTGGTCCGCGGGATGGTCGTCAAGAGCACGGGCAACCAGATCATGATGCCTGTCGGTCGTGAGGTGCTCGGTCGCATCCTCAACGTGGTCGGCAAGCCGGTGGACGAGATCGTCATCGTCGACAAGCAAGATGGCTCGACTATTCGAGGCACATTGTTGGCCGAGAAAGATGACGGCAGCCTCGTCATCGAAACTGCGGATGACAGTGGCGAGCACGTCAAAACGGCCACCGAGACGATAAAAAAGTCTGCGGTCAAAGGCGTCCGCGGCGTAGAGGCCAAACAGTATTGGCCAATTCACCGCGCAGCACCCAAGTTCGAGGACCAGTCTGTTGCCGTCGAAATGTTCGAGACAGGCATCAAGGTCGTCGACCTGCTCGCACCCTACGCCCGTGGCGGAAAGATCGGCCTCTTCGGCGGTGCCGGCGTCGGCAAGACCGTGCTCATCATGGAGCTCATCAACAACGTCGGCCTCAAGCACGGTGGTTACTCCGTCTTCGCGGGCGTTGGGGAGCGAACCCGCGAGGGTAACGATCTCTACTACGAGATGATGGAGGCCAAGGTTCTTCGCGCAGGCGGAAACTGGGAAGACTCCAAAACCGCTCTGATCTACGGCCAGATGAACGAGCCTCCCGGAGCTCGGGCACGGGTTGCACTCTCCGCACTGACCGTCGCTGAGTACTTCCGCGACGAGATGGGCCAAGACGTTCTTCTCTTTGTTGATAACATTTTCCGCTTCGTCCAGGCCGGTTCCGAAGTCTCGGCCCTTCTGGGTCGTATTCCTAGTGCGGTTGGTTATCAGCCTACCCTGGGTACCGAGATGGGTGAGCTGCAAGAGCGAATTACCACGACGAAGAAGGGCTCGATTACATCGGTTCAGGCGATCTACGTCCCTGCTGACGACCTCACGGACCCGGCACCGGCGACCTCTTTCGCTCACCTCGATGCAACGACCGTTCTCTCTCGTCAGATCGCAGAGCTTGGTATCTACCCGGCTGTGGATCCACTGGACTCGACCAGCCGAATTCTCAGCCCGCAGGTCGTCGGTGATGAGCACTACGCTATCGCCCGACGGGTACAGCAGATTCTTCAGCGCTACAAAGAGCTGCAAGACATCATCGCCATCTTGGGAATGGACGAATTGTCAGAAGAAGATCGCGTGGCAGTCGGCCGTGCACGGAGGATTCAGAAGTTCCTCAGCCAGCCGTTCCACGTTGCGGAGGTTTTCACGGGCTCGCCCGGTGTCTATGTCTCGATCGAAGATACAATTTCTGCCTTTACGGCTCTCGTAAACGGCGAGGTGGACGATCTTCCCGAGCAGGCCTTCCACATGGTCGGTACGCTCGATGACGCTCGCGCCAAGGCCGAAAAACTGGCGGCTCAAGGGAAGTAACTATGGCTGATCAACTTCATCTCGAAGTCGTGACCCCGAGAAGACAGGTGCTGTCGATCGACGTCGATAGCATTACGTTGCCCGGTGCTGTTGGGGAGTTCAAAGTGCACCCCAACCACCGCCCGTTCCTGACCTCTTTGGTTCCAGGCCGGTTCATCGTCGAACAAGCCGGCAACAGCGACGTCTACTACCTAGGTGGCGGCTTCGCTGAAATTCTACCCGGCCGAGTGGTCGTACTTGCTGACGAATGTATCGCCCGAGACGATATCGACGCGGATTCCGCACGAGAAGCACTGGCCGAGGCTGAGACCAAACTCGCTGCCAGGAAACTCGAGAGCTTCGACGCTACCGTGTCAGAACGCCTCGCGATGACTGAAGCAACCGCCCAAATCAACATCTCGCAAAGCGGCGAATAGACACCCTTTTTCGCACCGATACACTTTAAATTTGTAGATCTGCCCGATCCAGCCGTTATCCAATCTAGGAAAAGACGAGGTGGAGGTGCATCATCGGCGCCCCAGTGTTTGATAGGCAGGAGAGTGTGACATCCAAAGTGTGGATGCCACCAGCGGCGGAGGAAGCACCCAGGCGACCCTGTTTGCTGTTTCTCACAGGTGTGGAGGCTGGTCGTGTACTTGGTCTTGATTTCGACAATGGTCCTCTCACTTTGGGCCGCGAAGAGACGTGCTCAATTCAAATTGCAAGCCCAGAGATCTCGCGTCGCCATACCCAGCTCTCGCTCACGGAAGACGCACGGCCACAGCTGACAGACTTGGGTAGCCTGAACGGCACCTACCTGAATGGACGGCGCGTCACTGCCAGTCCTCTCAGCCGAGGGGACAAGATAAGGCTGGGGCCCCATATGGGGTTTAAGCTGATCTTCCAGGACGATGAAGACTACCGCTACGTTAGCCAACTCTACGAGCAGGCTCACTCCGATTACCTAACCGGGATTGCGAATCGGCGCTTCTTCATGAAGGCCTTCGATCGTGAGTGGGAGCGATGCAAGCGCCACGATCACCATCTGTCCTTGGCGATGATTGATATCGACTACTTCAAAGCAATCAACGACGAACACGGGCACATCGCAGGCGATCAGATCCTTCGGATGCTCGTCGACCGCATTCGCGACTGCCTGACCGCCGACGACACACTGGCTCGCTACGGCGGTGAGGAGTTCATTCTGATGATGCCCGAAACCGACCATCGCACTGCGGTGGCGAAATGTGAGCGAATCTGCAAACGGTTGGCCTCTACACCCTTCGAGACTTCAAAAGGTCTGATCAAGGTGACCGTCTCTATCGGGGTCGGTATGGCGACGGGTGTAGATTTCGAGGTGATGGTGCCGAAGCGTTTAGTCAGTATCGTCGACGAGTGCCTCTACCTCGCCAAAGACAACGGGCGCAATCGAGTCGAGGCCGAGCCGGAGGGAGCCAGTAAGTTCCGATGGACCGGCAACGCGGATCCAACGCAAACGATCATCTGACTTGCAGACGCCGCTACTGCGACTCAATCCTCTTTCAGCTCTGCGAAGACGTTCACCCGCCGATTTCCGAAAAAACACCTCGCAGCGCGCCCGTACTCAGCTCCGAGATCGGCAGGGTTTCGTCCGCGAAGGCCATCGGCCGAGCACCGGAACCCGTGTCGACCAGAATTCCAAAAACCTTGAAATCCAATCGCTCCTTTTCTGTGTCGAGCCAGCGCTGTGTATGGGGTGAAATAGCCGCTCCCCCATCGCTGATGAAGATGATGTCGCCCCGGTGAAATCTCGATTCGCCGAGTGATTCAACCGCGAGCCGCAAAGGGTGCTCAAAGTTCGTGCCCCCGTTCGGGAACTCGTCGACGAATCCGAGCATGACATCGATGTCCACCTCAGGTGGTCGGATTCTGCGGTCCAGAGCGCACTCGAGCAGGGGAAAGACAGTGGTCTGTTCGGCTTGCCCAGAGAACACGATCGCTCGGAAGGAGCGCCGCTCTCGCTTGGCAATGTCGAGCAGTGTCAACGCGATCGCTTTGGACCAAATCTCACGGGCTCCTCGCATTGAACCAGAGGCGTCCAAGCACGCAACAATTGGTCCGCGGCCTGCTGGATCGGGCGCATTGAGCGCATACTGCTGTAGAAGACCGTCAGTCAGCTTTCTCAGGAAGTCGCGACGAAAGGTCGGATGGCGCAAGGTGGCCAGCTCGGAGGAAAGTACCCGCGACAGATTGTCGCCCCTCTCAATCGAGTGAACGGAGGTCGGCCGTCTTCTGAATGGCTGTTTCCGAGCCGCACGGGCGACTTGCTTGAATAACCCAACCAGGTCCGCCAATCGTTTTAGTTTCTCCTGGGTGTGAAGCCGTTGACCAAGCCTGATTTTCTGTTCGGCGGACGCATTGCGGGAGAGGCCGAGATGGAGACCGGCGGTCGAGGCGAGCTCCTCGAACTGCTCCAGATCGTTGGCCGTCTCGTCCGTTGACCGTCTGATCAGGTTCTCAGCCTCGAGCGGAAGTTTCGACATCTCGTTTTCGAGGTCACGAGAAACACGCCTGAGCTCCCTCTTTGTGTCAGTCAGCTCTTCCTCGAGATCGCTTTCCATGGCCTCCAGGACATCCTCGTCACTCTGGTCCGTGACCGCCTCTTTGACGTCGCTGACGGACTCGAGTCGCACCTCCAGGTCGCGCTTCTCTTCTTCGAGTTTGTCCAGTTTCCACTGGTCCAGAAGGTCACTCTTGTCAAACCAGGCCGGGCTCTTGGCGACCTGCAGAACGCGTTCGAGTACATTGGCGGTCGCGATCCCCGCTCGCTGCGCTTCCAGCCGTGTCTGTTCTTTGGCTTTGGGAAGGGCAGGGGATTCGAGGGTCCAGCCCAGAGCCCGGTCCGTCAATCTGCCAGTTTTGGTCAAATCACCGAGCACGACCACGTTATATTTGAAGTAGATCGCGAAGATATCCTGGCCAAACGCACGAAAGCCCGGGAGCAGGTTCTCCCCTGACGCCAGCACCTTGTTGAGTGCTTTCACACGAAACGAAGCCGCTTTGAACGCGTCGAGGTCGATCAAGTCCACTTCGATGCGATTTCCAGCCTGTTTTCCCGATGTTCCGCTTGACAAGGATCGGTCCTAGATCAATAGTTCCGCGGCCGTGCGGCTGGGATTTGTCCAGCTGCCGTTCAGGAGGAACAATGTTCGACGAGATTCTTGTTAATAACGGTCCGCTCCTCTCGCCAGAGCGACTTGCCGATCTTCCCAGCTCGCCTGAGTGGGACTGCGATGAAGAAGTGGAAGCTGCCCGTCAGGGCATCGCCGAGATGCTCGAAAAACACGGTGAACTGCTCCACGGCAATCCGACCGAGCCCCAAACTAAATTCTTTGCGGTCAACCAAGTACTTCATAGCCTTGGTTATGTTTACAGCATCGACGAGACAGTTACCATCCAGCACGAGGCGCGAGCCCGTGTCGACTATACACTGTTTCCAAACGCCGACCGGTTCGTCGAGGTCGAAGCAATGCGAGGAGGCCCGGCCTTCTTTCGCACCGCTGTCGGTCTTGCACAGGCTACCGTGTGGGGCGAGCCGTTGGACGTGAACGAGGATCCCGAAGTAGCCGCTCAACAACCGGTGGTAATCATCGACTTGTTGCTACGTTCTTCTGGTGTGAACTTCGGTATCATCACAAACGGTAAGAAGTGGCGTCTGATCCATCGCGGTTCTTCCGATACGTTCAACACGTACGTGGAAGCCGACATCGAAGATCTGATGGCAGGACCTCCTGAGCATCTCAAGGCCTTCTGGATTCTCTTCAGTGGCCGAGCCATGGCCACGACGGACGACGGTCTTTGCTTTCTGGACAGACTGCTGGCGTAGTCTAGATAGACTTCATAAAAAAAGGCATGCCGAACACCGGCATGCCTTTTTTCGTTTCAGAAAGGTTGTCGCTACTGCTCGGGTGGTGCTTCCAGGTCGTCCACCTCAACTTCTACGTCAAAGTCCAAGTCATCGATGATTAACTCTTCGTCGTCCACGACCTCTACAGGTTCCCCATTCGAGTCGGGTGGGCCGACCGGTACCGGAGGTGGTAGGGACACATCGCCATCTACGACGACCTCCTCTTCGACTTCGATATCATCAAGTACGATCTCCACCTCTTCGGCCTCGACCTCAATGGCGTCAAGGGCGGCGGCCTCGGCATTCTCGGCCTCAATGGGTGCGTGTGATCCCGACTCGAGATGCTCAGGTGATAGCTCGAGGATTTCCACTTCCGCGCTGGCGGAGTCTGCCTGTTCGAGTGCGCTGTGGGCCAGTAGAGACATTTGCTCGAGTGCGCTGCGGAACGCAACGACGGTGGCTTCGAGACGACTCTGTGACGCTGAGGCCTGAGCGATGACCTGGTGCATGTCGGCGTTCTCTTGTGCCAGTTGTTCAATCTTCGCGGCTTGTCTGGCCTGCTCTTCGGTCCCACGTTCTACGGCCGAAGCGGTGTCAGCCAATTCACTGCCAAGTGAGGCGACGCGTTCCTCGAGTTCTTGGACCTGGGTCTTGTGAGCCTCCGCTTCTGCTTGATCTCGCTCTTCTCGCTCTTTCGCTGTTTGCTCGTACTCTAACTGAGCGCGGTCAACCGCTTCGACCAACTCTTGAACTTCTGCCTTCGAGGCATCCAGTTCGTCGTTGAGCTTGGTCAGCTCCTCAGCCTTCTCGGCCAGCTGCCCGGCAGCTGACTCTTCGAGTTCAGCTCGCAGGGAGTTGAGGGCCTCAGTACGTGCTTGCTCTGCAGCCTCTCCAGCAGCTCGGATTCGCTCATCCGCCTCGTCGGAGGCGCGCTGAGCCTCACTTTGGACAGACTGAAGCTCCTGCTCAATCTTGTCTTGGGTCTCTTTTAGGTTCTGCTCAGCCTCAGCCTTGAGCTCGCTGACTTTCGCTTCAGCTTCCTGGAGCGCTTGGTTGACCTTCTCTTCGGGCGCGG
>CAZDBH010000011.1:38807-42492 GCA_964503485.1 uncultured Bradymonadales bacterium
GGGTCTGTGTTGGGTGGGGGGGTGGGTTGCGTTTCTGGTGGCCGGGGGGGGCCGCGGCGGCCACCTTCTCTTGGGCAGTGGCTTCAGCGGTTGCCAGACTCTCTGCCGCTACGGCCTCAGTGGCTGCCACCTTCTCTTGGGCAGAGGCTTCGGCCGCGGCTACCCCTTCTTCGAGCATCGCTTGGGTGGTAGCTACCTTTTCCTCGGCCGCTTGGAGCGCCGTGCGAGCGGCGTCGAGCTCGCTCTGCCGCTGTTCGAGAGCCTCGTTGGTGGCTTGGAGTTCGGCGGCTGAGCCTGTTGCCTCAACCTGGATCGCGTCGACCTGGCCGGTCAACTCTTCGACTCGACGTTCAATCTCAGCTTTGCTCGCCGCAAGTTGCTTCGACTCTTGAGCCTTCTCTTCGGCCGACTTCCGGGTCTGATTGAGCTCACCTTCGAGCTCGACTCTCACTCCTTCTACAGTGGCCAGTTGCGTCCTGAGATTGGACATTTCCTGCTCGCTGTGCAGGAGTTTGGCTTCGGTCTCTTGTACGGACTCGGTGAGCGAGTCGAGTTCTTTTTCTTTGCTGTAGAGCTTGTCTTCCAGCTCCAAGGCCGCTTTGCGCTTGGCCTGAACCTCATCACGAAGCGCGTGATACTCTCTCTTAGACGAGCTACTTGATGTCCTGGCTTGAGCGAACTGCTCATCTTGTTTCTTGAGCAGGTCATTCAACCGTTCGATTTCGGACCGCAACTGAGTGACGACGGTCGGATTCGGACTGGTCGCAGGAGCAGCCTCTTCGGGCACCAGTTTAACTTCTTCGGTGTTGGGCTCGAATGTCTCCGCTGCGACCACAATCTCACTATCGTCGATGATGATTTCCTCATCGTCGATGATGATCTCTTCATCCAGGATGACTTCCTCAGCGCCTTCACCCACCTCGAGGCTCGGTTCGACGACGGCCACCTGGAAGTCACCTGAGCCAAGGGCGCCGGTCAGCTCTCCGATAGCGCTGTCGATTTCAGCTTCCGTCGCATTCGAATATACATCCGCCCGCATCTCTTTCGCGTCGACGACGCGGGTGGGCGAATCGTCCAGTGGATCGTCCTCGACGATGATAACATCGGCGTCATCGTCAATGATCAGATCGTCGCTTACCTCAATCAGACCGCTGTCTTGCTGCGCATCTACGATAAAGGTCGTATCCCCGCCGATCGGGACATAGTTTTGGGCGGCCGCGACCAACTCGTCGATCGCCAGCGGCTTGAAGAAATACTCCTCGGCGCGCGTCTTCAGACGTCGGTGCTGTTCGAAAATGTCAGGCGTCGCGGTCGATGACGTAATGAAAAGTGGGATCGCTGACAACGTGTCGTTGCGTTTGATCTTCTTACAGATGGAATACCCACTCGTGGTTTGCAGCTCGATCGAAAGTATGATCAGGCCCGGAGATTGTTCTTCGGCCAAGGTTAGACCGGCTTCCCCGTCTGCCGTTACGATCACTTCAGCACCGTGCAGCTCAAACGCCGCTCGTAGGTCCTGAACGGCGGATTCGTCACGGTCAATCAACAGTATCTTGGTGCGCATGATACCCCGAAAATCGAGTGTGCATTAGTCGGAGACAACCATATTCAATGGTGCGCGTCCCGTCAACGCGGTCAGCCGCCAACGGTACTAGGCAGTAACGCCCCAGTTGGTGAGAGGCAAGCCCGCATTTACGTCTAGATGGTGTTCTGCGAAGTGGGAGGCTTTAGATTGGCACGCTTTGCGCCAACCGACGTACGCAATCATCGCCGCATTGTCCGCGCAGAGCCTCGGCCCAGGAATCGACACGGTGATGCCGGCCGCTGCGCACCGCTCGTTCGCCGCTGCCCGCAATGCCGAATTACATGCGACGCCGCCACCGATCGCCAGATTGGCGCAGCGATGCTGCTCGCAGGCTCGGAGTGCCTTGATCAGAAGGACGTCGACGATGGCATCCTGTACGGCCGCACAAAGATCCTGTTGCCACTCCCTTCCCGGAGCCTCCTGCTCCAACTTTGCGATACGGTTCGATGCGGATGTTTTCAGGCCGCTGAAGGAGAAATCGAGTCCTCGGTGTCTGAGTGGTCGCGGGAAATCGAAAGCCTTGGGGTCACCATCTGTTCCCTCCTTTTGGATCCAGGGACCGCCAGGGTAGGGTCCCCCGAGTCGTTTCGCGACCTTGTCGAAGGCCTCTCCAGCAGCGTCATCTAGGGTCTGCCCCAAAACGGTGTAGTTGCCGTAGCCCTCGACCAGAAAGAGGGACGTATGCCCGCCCGAGACAACCAACGAAATGAAGGGAAACTCGAGCGAATCGGCCGATTTCTCGTCGCAAAAGGGCGAGAGGATGTGACCTTCTATATGATGTACCGGATAGAGGGGCAGATCAGTCAGATACGCCAACATCTTCGCCGTTTCCAGCCCGACCAACAGAGAGCCCACCAGGCCGGGACCCGCCGTAACCGCAAGCGCATCGACATCTGTGAGCTTGAGGTCCAACTCTTGAAGCACCTTGTCGACCACGGGAAGGATCGCCATCACGTGATTACGTGAGGCCAGCTCTGGCACGACTCCACCGTACTTAGCGTGTATGGGGATTTGGCTGTGAATGATGCTCGCGACGACCCGGCCATCATCTACGACGGCCGCAGCAGTTTCATCGCAACTGCTCTCAATTCCGAGGATCAGCATGCGGGAATAGCCCTGACTTAGAGACGCTCTTCCAAGATCTGACGGATTTCGTCCGCTCGGGCGCCCTCTGGGTTGAGCTCGAGAAAGCGTTCGTAGGACTCGCGGGCTCCAGACGGATCGTTTAGCTCCTCCTGGGCGCTGCCAAGGAAAAGCAGCACGTCGGCATTTCGGCTGTTGGATCTCGCTGCTCTCTCCAATACTCGCACCGCTTCAGAGGTCTCGCCCAGTTCGAAGAGAGACCGGCCCAGCATATCGAGCGCCTCGTCGTTGCGAGGTTCGCCATCGAGGACTTCCCGGAACGCTTCGCTCGCATCGGAGTAGTTTCCGCGCTCGAAAGCACGAGTGCCACGCGATAGGGCCCGGCTTACGTCGGGACGCGCTTCCTCGTCATCGTCGGGTTCATCATTTGAGGCGACTTGTTCCTCGTCGTCGTCGTCGGGCTCATCGTCGTCGGGCTCGTCGTCGTCGTCGTCATCTGATGCAACTACGGCCGACTCCATCCCAGGATCGGGAACCGGTGCCTCCAGCGAAGCGGTGGCCTCAGCTAGTGCGGCGTCAGAGAGCTCCACGGCCGTGGCAACCTGAGTCGACCCCTCGAAAAGCGCTTCGCCCTCGAGAAGTGGGTCGGGAACTGGCTCGACGACCGGGTCAGGCACCTCTTCAAAGGCAACCTCCTCCTCAGGGTCGTCTCCGATCTGCTCGGTGGATTCAACCTCGGCAGTCTCGCCATCGTCGGTGTCTGTTTCTGGCGTCGTGCTGTCCCCTCCGAAAGCGAACAACGCCACGAAGAACAGTAGTAGCGCCACACCACCGACAACCATCAGTGGCTTCTTATTCGAGTCCGGCTTGCTCTCACTCTCATCGGTGTAGAGGGCGCTGTACAGGTCGGAATCGTCTCGTTTGAAAAAGCCGCCGAAGCCGTCGTCCTCGCCCTCTTCGTGCTCTTCTTCTTCGTGCTCTTCTTCTTCGTGCTCTTCTTCTTCGTGCTCTTCTTCT
>CAZDBH010000012.1:0-39837 GCA_964503485.1 uncultured Bradymonadales bacterium
TCCAGATCTGCAACAGGCTGACGAGGGGTGTTGATGACCGGACCCGCCGACGTGTTGAAACAGAGACCGGAGATATCACAAAACGATTCCGTTTTCCCTTCTTCGAGTACTCGGACCAGCGCGAGGAGGGTTTGTTCACCCTCTCCGCGCACGACGAAATCGAAATGACCCTGTTCGAGTATCTGGCGGTAACAAGACGTGGCGTGCACACCACCGACGACCGTTGTGATGTTCGGGTCGACTGCTTTGGTTACGCGTGCCACTTCGGCCGCCATCGGGTATTTGGCTGTGACGGCGGTCACTCCGACCACATCGGGTGCTTCCGCGGCGATAGCGTCTCTGATTTCGGCCCAGGGGTTCTTTCCAGTGTAGCTGCGCGTGTCGGGCAGAAGAAAACGGACGTCGTGTTCTGTGGCCAGGATAGCACCGATTGAGGCTAGGCCGAGCGGTTGCAACTGCGACGCTCGGCCGTCGGCCTCGAGAAATACACTGGGGGGATCAACCAGGAGGACCTTCACTGGGGGGCACGCTCCTAGGCCATGAAGTGGCCAGGAGCGGCGATGTTGTCGCCGTTGACCACAGGACCGACTGGTACATAGGGCGGAGCGAAGGTCGGAATCGGCCCCTTACCTAGGACAAGCATCGCGTTCTGTGACGCCATCCAGATCAGGAAACCGAGAGAAAGCACGGTGCCGATCGCCTCGTACAGAGTCTCGTGGAACTTGTCTGGATCTTCGTCCTTCAACCCTTGGTCGTGCTCATCGACCATAGCTCCCTTCAGTTCGTCCGGTACCGTGATACTGGGCAATTTCGCTGAGGGGCACACAATCAATGGCATGGGTACGTTCGGCATTGGCGGTGCCATGGGGCCCGGGAAGGCAACAAAAGCTGGGTACCAGGGCAGACCGGGCACCATCACTTTGTCCTGCCACTCCTTGAACTTGGTCGAAACCCCCTTTGCAACCGCCTCAACGTGTTTTTTCGCGTTGTCGTCTGTGTATTTGGCGACGGAAGGGGCATTCTTGATGTTCGATTCCAACTCGGGGCCGTCAAGGCAGCCGGGCGTGCCAATCGCGGCCAGTGCCATCACCTTGAGGTCTTTGATCTTGGCCTGCAGCTTCCACATGTCGTGCGAGAACTTGACTGCGTCGAGGACGTCGTCGTGGAAGTCGAGATAGGCCTGACCAACCTCGTTCGTCGAATCGTGGTGGTATGACTGTGCGTTCTCGGGAATGAACGGATTGAATGGGTTGGAGATCGGCGGTGGCATCCGATCGCCCATTTGAAGCGCATCGGTCGCGTAGTGAAGTGTAGCGGGGTCGCCTAACGGCTGTTTCCAGTCGGTGGGCATCTTGTGCTTCTTCATCAAGACGAGGTGGCCGAGGATTTTGATCAGACTAAGAGATCCCATTCATCCTCCCGAATCGACGTTTGGGCTTGCTTGAATCGACTTTCCACTGCCTGCACCGCCGCAGTGCTTGGTCGCGTCGTCTTTGCGGAACGCTTCAATACTGTTGATGAAAACCGTTCCGCTTCCTGCGTCGGCCGTCCAAATGTTGGGGCCGCAGCAGACTGCGTGGATGCCGGGATCGTCTTTGCGACCGGCTGGGATGCTGTTGATGAACACGTTCGGCGAGGCAGCGATCAGGGGACCCACGGTTGGATGTGGGCACGCCGGACACCCATGTGGATGCGGGTCGGCCTTCGCTAGATCGCCGAGTCGATGATTGGCAGGCATGTTTTGTCCTAGTCAGTAGACCTTTTGCAAATGTAAGGTTCGACCGTCGCTTAGGCAAGCCTCAATCAACCGCTCTTTCGGGCCAAACAGCCGCGAAGGCTGTATTGAAACAGCTGCCTTGGAGTGCGCTGCACAGTCCACGGGCAGTCACTGATCCAAAACTCCGGCTTCATTCCGAACTCGCCGAGCACCGTCTCCCACCCGATTCGTCCGTCGGCCAACCATTTATCGGTCGGAGTGGTGGCGGCATCCCAAGTCTCCGGTTGTGCGAGGATCAGGTAGCCACCGGGCCGAATCAACGCGCAGGCTTGGCCGAGGGCGAAACGAGGCTCAGGAACCGTGTCGAGGACGCTGATCAGCGAAACCAGGTCAAATGCCTCTGCTCGCAGCGGGGGGTTGAACAAGTCTCCGCAAATCCACTCGATAGAATCTGGAGGCGGCACAGCTTGCGCCTGGATGGTCGCCAGCTCGAAGCGCCGTGCGGTTTCTAGAATAGGGACCCGGACTGGTTCGCCGAGACTTACGCGCTGTGCCCATCTCAACACGAGAGGATTGGCATCGATCGCTAGCACCTTGGCTCTCGTGTGGAGAGCGACTTCAAGTGCCATTCTGCCAGCTCCTGCGCCCAGATCGGCGGCCTGGAGGACGGGGCCTTCCAGTTTGGGTATGAGGGTCTCCGCTAGCATCGAAAACGGTTGAGGCACGCCCGAGTAGTGCGAATGAGTATACATTCCGGCCCAAACCAACCACTGCCAACGCTTTGACCCGACCTCTTCTCGTTCGATTTGGTCCAGCAATTGGAGTGGGTCGAGGTTATCCAGAACGTTGCACGCTGATACCGCGTCGAGTTGGTCCGCCGTCAGAACCGCTATCCCCTCCTGCAGTCGTGTGAATTGATGCCCACAGTTTGGATTGCTGCATGACAACGTGTCGTTGTCGATGGGATGGGCGGTGGGCGGTTTGCGACATACGGGGCAAACCAGGTTGTGAGGACTCATGACCATACCGCGACAGATTACAGGTGGCGGGCCTTCAGTGAAAGTCGTGGCTTCTGACGACCACCCTTCCCTCCATTGCATAAATCCGCTGCGCCTTGACTTGAACCGTGTCGCCCGTCACCTGGGCTATTCCTTGTATCTCCAAAAACGCGTTGGAGACGATTACCGATTTGTATTTGTCGAACAGTTTCGGTGAGACAATGATGTTCGAAATGCCAGTTTCGTCTTCCATCGAGATAAACATGAAGCCCTTTGCTGTGCCTGGTCTCTGCCGAACGATGACCATGCCCGCAACACTTACCCAGGATCCATTCTTTACCTTGGTCAACCCCTGAGCTGACTTGATGCCATGTTCCTCGAGGTTCTTTCTCAGGTTCTCCATCGGGTGTCCATGTGTACACAGCCCCGTAAAGACGTAGTCTTGGACGATCAACTCCTGTTTCGACAGTGGCTCGAACGTGACCTCGCTTCGCTCTTGGCCGCCATAGCGCGCAAGGCCAGAGGTAGGTATCTGAGCCTCCTTGAGCACCTCCCAAAGCACTTTACGCCGGTGTTTCCCATTGGCGGTCCCCTCGACGAACCCATCAAAGGCACCTGCCTGCGCAAGGGAGCTCAATGCTGGTGATGGTAGCTCTGTGCGGACCACGACATCGCGGACCGACGTGAAGGGTCCTGCCGCCCTCGCTTGCTCCAGTTTACGGCGTGATTTGGCGCCCAACTTATTGATGCACCGCAGGCCAATTCGCAGTGCGTTTGCCCACTTCCCACCCGGTTCTGCATCCTCGAGCGTGCAGTCCCAGTCACTGAAGCGGAGATCCGGCGTTCGACACTCGACCCCATGGACACGCGCGTCGTGAATGATGGTCCCTACACTGTAGAACCCCATCGGTTGAGAGTTGATCAGGCAGGCGGCGAAGAGAGGTGCGCGCCGGTGTTTCAGCCACGACGAAGCATAGGCGAGCAGCGCGAAGGAGGCGGAATGTGACTCTGGAAATCCGTAGTGACCGAACGCTGTAAGGAATGCAATGATCTGTTCCTGCACTTCGGGTCCAATTCCACGCTCGTTCATTCCACGATGGAGGTCAGCCCTCAGTCGCTCCATCTTTGGACTGTAGCGGCGAAAGCCCATCGCACGCCGCAGTTCATCCGCTTGGGACGGTGTGAAGTTCGCCAACTCGATAGCGATGCGCATAACCTGTTCTTGGAAAATCGGGATTCCCAATGTGCGCTTCAGAATAGGCTCGAGATCGGGGTGTAGGTATTCGACGGCTTCGCGCCCATCCCGCCTTCGGAGATAGGGGTGAACCATGTTTCCTTGGATCGGTCCGGGTCGAATGAGCGCGATCTCAACAACGAGATCGTAGAACTTGCGTGGCTTGAGACGCGGCAGCGTGCTCATCTGAGCTCTGGATTCGATCTGGAAAACGCCGAGTGTGTCCGCTTTGCACAGTGCATCGTAAACGACAGGGTCATCGGCCGGAATCGCAGTCAAATCGACGGGCTCGCCTCGCTCTTCAGAGATTCGAAGCAACGCCTTCTGCAAAAGCGACAGCGCACCCAACCCCAGCAGGTCGAATTTGGCTAAACCGCTGTAGGGTAAATCGTCCTTTTCCCACTGGATAACTGTCCTGTCCGGCATCGAAGCTGGCTCGATCGGTACGATTTCACACAGCGGATCAGCAGTGAGCACCATCCCCCCAACGTGAATCGAACGATGGCGAGGAAGGCCTTGCAGGGAACGAACGACATGGCCAAGGACTGGAATTCTCGGATCCTCTGGATGGATCCCTGCTGCCCTTGCCCCTTCGATCTCGAACGCTGGGTCCGCTTCTGCCGCAAAGCGATGATAGCTGACCTGTGATGCAAGCCGATCAATCTGGTCTTGCTCGAACCCCAGGGCCCAAGCAGCATCTCGAACTGCTGAACGCCCCCTGTAGCAGATCTGTTCGCAAACCAGTGCGGCCCGCTCCCGCCCGTAGCGCTGATAAACGTACTGGATCGCCTCTTCGCGCCACTCATGTGAGATGTCGACGTCGATATCCGGGTACTCGTTTCTGCCCTCGGACAGAAACCGTTCGAAGAGCATCTCCATACCGATCGGATCGATTGCGGTGATGTGGAGGCAGTAGCAAACCGCCGAGTTTGCAGCTGAACCGCGCCCCTGAGCCAGAATCCCGCGGCTTCTGCAAAAGCGAGTGATGTCCCATGTAATCAAGAAATAGCCGGCCATCCCTCGCCGCTTGATGACATTGAGTTCGTGAGTGATTTGCCGTCGATGGGCATCTGTCATCTCGGGGTAGCGCAACCTGGCTCCTTCCCAGGTCAGATGAGCAAGAAAATGGTCGTCGTCGTCGAATTCGTTCGGAATGGGGAAGAGCGGTAGCCTCGGGTTGAGGTTCTCGAACGAGAAGTCGATTCTGTCGGCGATACGGGCTGTCTGCTCCACCAAATCGACGTGGCCCGTCCACCGTTCGCGAATCACATCAACAGGCTGCAAGTGCCACTCTCGATTGGGCAGCAGACGTGTTCCAGCTTCGTTCAAACGAGTGCGGTGTTTCACACAGGTCAGTACATCGAAGACGGGCTTCTCCGCTGGGGTGGCAAATCGAACATTGCCTGTTACGAGACGGGGAATCGAGAACATCTCTCCGAGGTCGACGACCTGTTTTGCGAGTCGCAGTTCCTCTCGAGTGACGTGGCTATGAACCTCGAGGAAGAGGTCGCCTTTGGGAACGATGTTGCTCAACCAACGTGCTGCACGCTCGGCGCCCAGGCGACTCCCCCTGCGCAACGACTGGGTAATTGGTCCGTCGAATCCCCCATCGAGGACCATGACCCCTTCGAGATGTTCGGGAAGCCAGCGAGGATCGACTCTGGGGCGGTCACGTTTCCCTTTCATCCGCGCCAAGGTGATCAACCGACAGATGTTTCGATAGCCTTTCTCACTCTTGGCGAGCAACACGAGCGCCGAGGGTGGAACCTCGATCTGACCGAGCTCCAACTGGCCTCGTTTCGCCTTCGGACTCTCGAGAAGAACCTGAGCGCCCAGTATTCCTTGGATGCCGAGTTCTTTGGCGCGCTCAGCGAACCGAACGACACCACCCATGTCCATTTGATCGGTCAGCGCAATAGCTCGATAGCCAAGCGCCGCGGCGCGGTCGACGAGTTTCTCGGGGACGGAGGCTCCACCGAGGAGGGAAAGCGTACTCCGAGTGTGAAGCTCTGCGTACATCAGTCCAGCACACCTTGGAGAAACCAATCGTTAGTTTCGAGGTCACAGTAAAGCGAAAGAGCGGGACCTTGCTGAACCTGTACGTACCAATAGTCGCGCCGAATTCCAGAAAATGGTGTGGACTCTTCAGGGGAGTGTGTGGGTTCCCACCAGTGGCTCTCGATCCGGTGGGGGCCAGCAACTTCATTGAGTACCGACCAGTACTTACCGACCATTACCCTTGTTGGAGACCCCTTCCGAACCGCAACAGAAACCTCCTGGGCCGGCCGCTTCAGGCGCCAAGCCGCTGAACAATTCCCATTGCTCGAGTCGTAGCCAAGTCCAACATGAGGATCGATATCGTCCCATCGAGCCATGTAGTCGGGAAGATGTGCGTCGGAGCTGAGCCCCGGGGTCTTAACTGCCTGGGTTCCAAGCCGGCTTTGAAGACGCATCAAGGTGACATCTATCGCAACGGGGCGGCGCCGACGTCCCCCATCCCAGAGGCCCTCTTGCCTAGCCGCGGCTGGTGCGACCTCTAGAATGGAGACCCGAACACCCTCCATCATCGAGGGTAGTTCAACGTCCTGGAGTAGTGCTTTACACATTTCGATCAGGCGCTGCGTGCTCGTTACAGGTTCCGGAGGGCGCACCTCACGCGTCCACTCTCCATCTCGCAACTTGAGCTCGAGCTTCAGACGTTGAATGCCGAATCCACGAAGCCGATGGGGCGCAACGAGTGTGTTCATCCCTCCCTGGAGCACAAACAAGGCTGGCTCGACAACATCAAATGGCGTCTCGAAATCGACTTCGATCGTGGGTGACTCTGTGCGTTCCAAAAGTGGAACCATTCGCGGATCGTCACCAAGCGCAAGGCGATGAGCCTTCTCGGCTACCTCTCCGAACCGAGATACGATCTGACTCGCCGGGAGTACCGAAAAGGCTCCAACGCTACGAATGCCCAACGCCCAAAGGGAAGAACGAGCGCTCTCATCGAGAGGAAGTACACTGAGGGGTAAGGTAGCCAGTGCTTCTTTGTCTCCGCCTTCTGAGACAACCCCAAGGCCGTGGATCGCTGCCGCTCGAGCGGCAATTACACTATCAGCTACGCCGACACGGGGTGGCTCATACCCAAAAGTGCAAATCAGCTCGTCGATGAGAGCGATGAGTGCCTGCTCGCCCCCGAGCAAACGAAAACCGCCTGCGCCGACCCAGAACACGCCTGATCCGCTGATATGCACCTGAGGACTCGCCGAGAGCAGTGCACCAGACAGTTCTGATGCTTTGCGCACGACCAAAGCGTCCTCGTAGACCACTGACCAGACATATCCGGCTTTCGAGCGGGCACGAGCCAGGGTCATGCCGTTGCTGACCCCTTCTTCCTGGACGGATTTAGCTGCCGCGACCACCCGAGCTCGGCCGCCTTCCCCTTCAACCACCACAGCGCGACTGCGTTGCTCGTCACTACAGCCAAAGAGTGGTCCCTCTTTGCTTGCATGGACTTGATAGACAAAGTTGGGAACAATGACGAAGGCGATTCGCATCCTGCTCTAAGCCGCCTCTGTCCACTTTGCTGCACGCCTATCGGGCACATCGTGGTGCTTGCCCAACAACGCGCCATCGTGGCAGTCGAACTGGGCTGTTGCACTACCCTGTCTCTTGGAAACCGACAGAGACGTGTTGACGCGCTGTGGGCCGATCAGCCTATTCAGCCCCCGCTCCCACTCAACGCCACCAGAAGAGAAGCGGAGCTGAAGACTACCGGGAGCTGAGTAGCTTCGTCGACGGCTCCCGATGAGGAACGCTGTGTCCGTTTCCCTTGCCTGGCGTTGGAGGCGCACGAATGCAGCGGTGCGAACCGACTCTTGGAGTCCGTCCAAGACGACCAAACTGAAATGTCCAGAGCGCAAGAGCAGATCAGCAGCCCAAAGGGCATCCTCTAGCCGACTCGGAAACACTACCCACACAGCGCCCGAAACAACGCCTACTTGTGAAAAACTCGACGGATCCAGATCCCAATCTAGATCGATGATTGCCGTTCGTTCCCCCTCTTTTGCCAATCGCGAAACAAGGTTGAGCACGAAACTCGTACGTCCACTTCCTCGCTCGCCCACCATCTCGCACAAATGGCCACGAGGAAGCCCTCCTTGTGGAAGGAGTCGATCGACCGATTCCAAGCCTGTTGGAATCACTCGTTTGAGTGCCTCTTCGACGTGACCAACTGGCAAGGATCTCAGCCCAAGGCCCGAGCTTGTTTCCTTTATTTTCAGTGCGTTAAGAGACAAAAACAGAACACCTGTTCAGTGGTTTCGTATACGATACAAATGTTCAGTAGTAAGATCAAGCGGATTGGATCAAATCAGCTCAATGCGCCTCAACGAACTGTTCTTTGAATGGTAGGGTCGACGGTAGTCGACAGAGCGTTAGCGGCCGTATCGGATCGAGGCCCAGGAAGCTTCTTCACCCCATATTTCTGAGACCATTTCGGCGAGATCCTCGATCAACACGTCGGTCTTCCCTTCTTTCTCGGACTCAGCAGTGGGATCCCCTTCCCCTACGCCGGGGAGATCGGGTTTCTGTTCGCGGGCCAATTCGCCGACCTGGAAGCTCTGCCGAATCTGAGATTCAACTTTGTAGGCCGCTTCTTCCTCGGTCTCGACACTTGCCTGACCCAATCGACTTCTTTGGGCGTGAACCGCCTCGTGACCAACAACTGCTGCAGCTTCGACGCCGCCTTTCTTCATGATTTTTCGGTGGACGTAGATATCACTTCCAACCGACGCACCGAGCGCTCCCATCTCGTCGAGCGCAGCGCTTGCGATTTTTCCGGAGTAGATCTTTGTGTCAGAGCCAATCGAAACAAACGGTTCGATCCTCTCCTTCAGCGCGCTCGCGAGAGCAGTTCCCTCCTGGGCGAGCTCTCCAGCGACATCGCTCACCGCCGCATCTGATCCGGCAAGCGAGCTTGCAACCTCGACACTGGCTTCGACTCCGCCCACGGGCAACCCAGCGGACTCGCCGACAACATCTGCAGCGACTTCACCCTCGGTGGGCTGAGGCACACCCGTCTCATCATCACCAGCCGTGCCGGATATCGCCGTGAGACGCTCCCGCATCTCGGTGCCTGCCTTTTGCAGAGAGCGAAGCGTGGGAGCGGTTCCGCTGGAACTGAGCCGCTGCGACAACCCGCCCATCTGGCCCAGAAGATTTTTGGCCAGTTCTGGACGCTTGTCGATGAGCTCCAGCCCGCTGCCACCGAGCAGCGCGCCATATAGTTGCTCAGGCGTCGCTTGCGATCCGCCAGATCCCGAGGTTCGCGCAAACGCCTTCTTCGGCCCGCTCACCCGTTCCATCGCGGGCAACAGCAGGTGGCGGAGAATCGGCGATCTCGTGTCGGGTCGAATGACGCTCGGCATTCCGTCGGGACGGAGCAGCGGCTGCATTTTGCTGCTGAGTCCCAGACCGGTCTGGCTCATTGCAGCGGCGTTTGTAAGTGCCTGTCTGAGGCGTTTGCCAGCCTTAGCGACCTCTTTGAGGTAGCGCTGACTACTCCTTGCGGGTCGAGTCGCACGTTCGGCGTCACGAATCATGACTTGAGAAGCCAGCTTCTCACCCGCGACGCTTCGCCCTTCCGCCCGATTTGCCCTACTCGCTACAGTTGGGCCCCCGAGTGAATCAAAAATAGAGCGCTACTCCATGTCGGGCATGGCGAATACCATGGACTGAGAACTCGTCCACTGATCCGCAGCCCCGGAGGCCGTCCCTTTGGCCATCGAGTGCAAGTTGTTGAGACGCGACTGAAGCGCACCCATTCTGGAGATCGCGTTCAGTTGACGGTGAAAAAGTTCATTGACGCTGGGCAGAGAGGCTCGTCCAGACAGAGCGGCAAGATCCCGTCCGATTTCTTTTGACCACTGCTTGAGATATCGCTCTAATCGCTGACTCGAAAGCCCAGAATCGGCTAGATCATGGCTTTCGAGCTGCATTCGCTCCAAGCGACGTTCCGAGGCTTGGCGCGCTGCCCCTCTCAGGTCAGAGCGTGCTTTTAGAATCTCAGCATACAGAGCAATTCGGACCTGATTGGCGGCGACGGCTGCCTGCCGTACTTCGGCCAACCGACTCAAGTCCGGCATCGATTTTGAGGTCTGGATCCTCGGTACCGCTTGTTTTCGAACTCGCTGAGGTTCTGTGATGGCGGGCGTCAATATGGTCCTGACGACGCCAACCGACTCGGTCTGTTTCGGCGCGTTGTAGCGAGCTACCGGCTCGGCTGTCGGGCGACCGTTCGCCGACAGGGGATGCACTTCGACGCTCTGCCCCTTCAGCGTTGGATGGACCACAACGACCGAGAGCGTGCCGTCCGCGAAATCACCACTCGAGACCTGCTGGCGCCGTGCAGCCGACATCTGATCAGACTGTTGCCACGCTTTGAGGTCTTGCTCAAAGTCACCAGTGGAGACGACTGTTGCCGCTTCGGCCACGCTGAGGGCTCCGGACGCAACTCGGGCAATCTCTTCGGCGTTGAGCACACCAACCCTAGCCTGACGGGCCCGTGTCGTCCGTTTAGCGAGTGCGTCCAGGGCGCGCCCAACCAGGACCTCGGTCGCTTCCAGCTCAGGCGGATTACCTGCTGCGTGGGATGCTTCGGCATAGGTCGCGAGTGCCTTCTCGAGGAACTGAACCAAGCGTGGTTCCAGTTCCCCCGAGGTCGCGGTAACGCGACTGAGGCCGTGTTCCAGCAACCGCTTGGCCTGCTTTGCTTCTGCCAGGTTCCTTGCCATCGAGGCAACGGCCGCGATCTGCCCACCTTCCTTTTGGTTGGCGAGCGCCTTCGTCAATGTCGCACGAACTGTTTTGGCGCTTTTGTCGAGATCGGATCCGCTGAGAGCGGTTTGGAGTTCATTTCGTAGGGTTTCGCGCAGGTCTGGCCGAGCCAACAGCTCATTTGCAAGACCTAACCAAACTTTTTGGGACTCCAAGTTGCTCAAAAACTACCTCATCGCAGCTGTCGGCTTCGCGGTGCCTTGTTCAACGACATAAGGCAGCCGGCTTTGGAAATTTAGGTCTGCTCGCTCGTCTCCGCAAGGGCTAACCATCGATTATGTAGCAGTTGTCTCAACTCTTTGAGCGTCGCGTTTTGCTCGGATCCCACGATCGAACCCCGGGCCGAGTCGATGTCTGCTCGGTCCTGAATGCACTCAATCACTAGCGGGCCGACCTGTTCGAGAAGAACTTTCGCGTCTTCCAGCCGGTGGTCCAAGGCAAAAGCACGGCTGGCATTCTTGATCAGCTCGAGACCGAGCGGAACGGTTGGGTCCAGATGCCAGCGCTGGACCATCTCTTGAGCGTTGCAAAGCGCAATAAACGCTGGCCAACTACCGGTTCCGAAAAGCGATTCGACCGTGATCTTGTCGGCCCCACTCACGGCTAGCTTCTGAAGCATTTTTCGAATCAACGAAACCACAGAAAAGAGGACTTTGCTGGGTTCGGTGGCCTGTTTGCCAACCCATAGGAGGTGCCCCTCGCGGGCATCCAGGCAATTGAGCCAAACCTCGAGGCCCTGGCTATCAATGAGCAGACGCCCGGTTATCGCCCAATCCGCTCCGAGCGCCTCACCCTCTTCGAGGACAACTTCGATAGGTGGCAGTGATCGATACACCCGTGTCTCTATTCGTGGGTCTTGAACCGCGGCTGGCTCCAGAAGTGACTTCGGAGTAGCGAATGCGGTTATACCCGATAGGGATCCCAACAGAGTGGCCAGATTACTCGCCAATCGCCAACTCACGAAATCCAAGGGTGCTCGGTACGGCCACAGACCGGGAGCAAAGACGAGCACAAATTTCTGCTCAGACGGGTCCATTGTCCTACCGGTTGAGATGTTTCCGCAGCTGGTTCCGCATCATGCGGACGATACGAAGAACAGGCGCAGCCATCAAGCCTGCCCGCTGTAGCGAGCGAGAATCCAGTGGCAACGGCAGCCTCGCCCCCCGAACCGCCACGACTTGCCCAATGAGAGCAGAGTACGAGACAGGTCCATCGCGCTCTTCCATCAAATCACCGCGGGTCGTGACAGTATGGTTTCGGCCCATTCTCACGATGCGGTGGGTCGCCAACTTGTCCCCCATCTCGAACAGTACGACCATTCCAACCCTGGGCGTACCGCGGATCTCGCGGACCTCGACCATGTCGCCGCTTGTGATCCACGGCCTCATACACGATCCACTCACCGTGATCTGGATGGAGCCTCGCTTGTGCAGGAGTTCCTTGAGAAGTGCTGTTTGTTCCTCGTGAGAGAGGAGATCGTCGAGGGAAACTGTGCAGTCCCCGGGTTCGGGTGGCACTGACATTGGATGACTAGCCGGGATCGACGTCCTGTGTTTGATTGCTCACAGCATCGCCAACGGTGGCACGGTAGACGTACACAACGTCTGAGGATGCCATACGCTCGTCATCTCGGGCGATAACGGCGATCCGGTTCACACCAGGATAGAGCGGCACTTCTTCGGTGAAGGTCACGCTGTTTCCCTCTCCGCGGTGGTAGCTGACCTTGATGCGATTCTCTTCTTCTCCCTCGTGATCCTCACCCGAGACCCAGATGTAGTAGTCCTCGACCTCACCGTCGTCATGAATGGTTCCCGAGATCTGAAGGGTCGATGTGTTAACGCTCAGGCTCGGGTCCTCCACATTGACGTGTGGGGGTTGAAGTGCGTGGGCCAGGGGAAGGGCGGCCGCATTGGTTTGGTTTGTTTCGGTCACTGCAACCGCCTCAACCCAACCGAATCGATCGGGGGTCCAGTTGACTCGGACCCAGTCGCCCAAGGTTCCGACGACCTGAAGCGTGTCGCTCGGATCGGCGAACGCGAGAGCGGGCGTTGAGACGTCCGCGCCCGAACGAATTGGCGTCTGCTCAGCGAGCGCGACGACGAACCCCTCGCTCACGGTGTGGAGCTCGCCCGCTTCGCGGAGCGGAATCTCGAGCTGGTGGCTGGCAAACTCGCGGAAGACAGTGTCGTAAATGGCCACCTCGAGCTTGATCATGCCCTCCTCGGGCGGGTGCTGTATGCGGAACCTGAAATCGGCGGTTCGTGTCACGCCAGCTACGAGCCCCTCTTCCCAGGTCTCGCGTGCGTGTTCGAGAAGGATCGCTGCTTCGACTTCGTTCTTGACGTAAACCAACATCTCCGAAGCGTCTCCGCCTCCGATATTGGTCACGCTGAGCTTGAATGTGACCTCTTCGTCGAGCTGGAGTAGCCCATCGCCGTTGCCTGCCTCGTCATCGGTGATCTGGTAGGCGAAAGCGAAGTGAGGTCGATCTCTGCCGAGAACCGTCACCTCGGTGGATTCTTCGATCTGGACAGGCTCATTGTCCAAACGGAGTTCCACTTGGAGCGGGTCGAGCCGAGTAGGGGCCTCAATGGGCACCTCGACGGGGGTATTCCATTGCCTGGTTTCGCCCGGAGCGAGTGTACCGAATACGAACTCTCGATCGTCAAACAGGCGTGATTCGCAGGTCGTAACGGCTCTTAATCTGTGGACCGGCTCGCTGCCGTTATTGGTCGCCGTCACGGTGAAAGTAATCGTGTCGCCGGCGCTCACGGTGTTATCCGAGCGGTCGGTCGTGACGACGACCGAAACCAAAGTTGACTCGGGCGCCGAACCGTCGGCCCAGTCGACACCGAGATCCGCCAAACTCGTTGCCGCCAAATTGACTTGCTCCTCGGCGATCGTGTCTTGGACCACCTGCGTCTTCTCGAGGAACTCGTCGGCCTGCCAGGTGTCGTCGGCTGCTGAGAGCAGACGCTGGGCTAGGTCGATTTCGAAGTCCATCTCAAATCGGCTGGGATCGATGATCTCGTCGGGATCCGGCTCGGGTTCGGGCTCTCTAAAATAGCGAACAGTCACGTCCGAGGCCTGGCCAACTCGAATCCGATCGCTACTGAGACTCGATGCAAGGTCGCCTTCCCGCAGGATCCGCTCGCTCGGATAGAGGTCGACTTGTTCCTCGGTGGCGATCATGGGAACCAGCGCGATGTCGGGCACGATACCAACGCCTTGGATACTGATGTCGCCCGGAGTCAGGTACTGGGCGATGGTGAGTTTGAGTGCCGAGCCGTCCTGAAGCTCGTAGAGGACCTGAACACTGCCCTTACCGAAACTTCGCTGGCCTACGATCAGGGCTCTGCTGTGATTCTGAAGCGCTCCCGCGACAATCTCACTTGCGGACGCACTGCCGGGATTGATGAGGACGACGATGGGATAGAACGGTTGTGTGTCGGCCTCGGTGGCTTTCTTTTCGTCTCTGAGGCGGTGACCTTCACCCACTGTGGTGACGATCGTGCCATCGTTGAGGAACGTATCTGTCACGCGAATAGCCTGCTCGAGCAATCCTCCTGGATTGTCTCTGAGGTCGAGCACAAGGCCGTTCAGTTCGCCCATCTCCTCTCTGAGGCGATTGAGATGAACCAAGAGGTCATCGTGCGTGTTCGCTTGGAAGTTGCTGATACTGACGTAGCCGATTCCGTCTGAGAGAACCTGGCTCTTCACGCTCTCGATACTGATGCGTTCGCGTACGATTGTGAATTCGTGGGGCATCGACCAACCCTCACGCATGACGTCGATCGTCACCGGGGTACCGGGATCACCGCGCAAGCGATTCACCGCCTCTTCGATGCTCATATTGATCGTCGATTCTTCTCCAATCTTGAGGATCCGGTCGGCGCTGCGCAGACCGGCACGATGGGCCGGAGTACCGTCGATGGGGCTGATTATTGTGAGTTGACCCTGTCGAATGGAGATCACAATCCCGAGTCCACCGAAGTGACCGGTATTGGTGCGCTGCATGTCATCGAAGATCTCTGGCGACAACAACACACTGTGCGGATCGAGAGTGTCTAGCATGCCATTGATCGCGGCATATTCGACAAGGCGAAGATCGACCTCCTCGTCCTCGAGGTTGTCCTGGACAAACCGAAAGATCTCTCTTAACCGGAAACTCATCTCCCACAGGCTGGTGATGCCATTTACCTCAAAGGTGCGGCTGGTCTCATTTACCTGAAGCTCGACCTGAGTGGGACTGTCTGTCAGCGGGCGGTCGAAACGCGCAACGACCTGCGGGATCTGGTCCTGCAACGCGTAGAGCGCGTGGGTAAGCATGCTCTCGGGGTCGATTCGCTCCGGATCGACATAATTGTCTTTGATTTGCAGGAGGGCCCGATTGACGATGTTCAGCGCCTGAAGATCGTAGTCTCCCTCTTCGAGATCGGGGGTAGCAAATAGGTTTTTCGCGACTGGGATCAACCAGCCCCGATCGCTGTTGGCGACACTGATGTAAAGACCACAGGCTACAGCAACAAGAGCTATGAAATAGCGGGGATACCGACGAAACGGATTGGAAAGTTGAGGCATCAAAACTCCGATTTTACCTATGAGATCCCGAATTGCCGAATCAGAACGCCAGTATAGGGGCGGTTCCAATTCACCGCAACGAACGTGCGCTCAGCGCGTGTCAAACACAACGCCTGTCACATACAACGGTTACTAACGTAATCTGATTCAATCTGATCTAAGCTTTCGGAAAGAACTGTCAAAAATTGCGTGTGGGGTTGTGATTTGTTTCTTTTGTGACCCGTGCGCAGCGAGGCATTCAGCCCCAGTTATGGGGCGGGCCGAACGATCACGGGAACTGACTTGCGTGGCGTAACCTTGAATCGATGGCACGGCGGACAAGACACATTGCTCCGATATTGCTCGAAAATGTGGGTATTCGCTCTCTTCGCTCTCGTCGTCACACCGGCGGCAGCGGTTGCTCAACCCGAGGGCACGGGTACCGTTCCGAACGTATTGGAACGTGCCGGCGAACTGGCTTCCTCCGATCAAATCGACGCCTCGTTCGAGCTTGTTCTGAGTTACGCTCGATCCAACGAATCCGACTACACCCTTCCCGTGCAATTTTCTCGGTCCCTTGGGGAGATGGGCCTTCATCCTCGCGCTATCGAGTTTCTAGAACAGCTGCTCGACGTTCAGCCTGGCAACAGCATCGCCGCGTTGGAACTTTCCGTGTTGCTCGTCGCCTATAGACGACACGAGGAGGCAATTCCCGTCTTGCAGCGCATTACTCCAGAGGCTGGTGGTCGCTACGGGTCGGCGCAACTGAATTTGGGCTCTGCTCTGCTGGCCGTAGGGCGTCTCGATGAGGCCAAGGTCGTGTATGAAAGTGTGCTGGATCGCCAGCCCAACAGCACGTTCGCCATTTCGGGGTTGTGCCGCGTGTCGCTGGGCCAGGGAGACATCGCCGAATGTACTCGACTACTCGACGCAGTGCCGGAGAGCAGTCGGTCAGTCGGTGTGCTCGCCAATACCGGGGTCTTGCTGGCTTACGCCTCGGGTGACGTCGCGCGTTGCCGCGCGGCGATCGCTACTGCAACCAACAGCGAGGGTCTTGGCGCCGTTAGTGGAGCGGTCCCGGTGCTTCTCGCGCTCGAGGCAGGTGATGCACCCGCTGCGGAACAGGCGCTCGAGGCGCATCGTTACGTGTTTGTCGACGGCGAATTCACGGCGCTACAGGCGCTAGTAGAGCACATCAAAGGCAACGAGGACGAAGCGCGGGCCCTTATTCGGACCGCGGTTGAGCACAATCCTCTTTTCGAGTCACCGCCAAATGTTGGCAGGGTCTTGCTGTGGGGCCCAGCAGTCCGAGAAATGCTCGGTTCGCTGCATACGGGTGCGGTTACTCAGTCTGCGGACGAGGAGCCCAAGCCCACGGAGGAGCCACTTCCGAAGTCGTCGGGATGTTGCCGTTCGACTATCGCAGCGAAATCGTCCGTCGATAGCTTGTTTCTTTCGTGCAGTGTGCTCATCGCAGTTTTGCTTTTTCTAAAGAACAGCCGATGTACCAAATTGCAGGTGGGCAGCATGCGTCCGGATCGAAGAGATGACGGTCGGCATGATTGACTTCTACCGCCGGAATTAGAGATCATGAAGCAGGCCAGGGTTACAATTTATTCGGTGTTCCAACACTGATTGCCATTGTGCGAGGAGTGAGGGATGGAAGGGAGTGTCGTGATCTATCGGCAAGACCCGCGGTCAGCAACACGGATTCTGCGCGGCGAGGCGGCGATCATACCGCCTCGAGACGGTCGATTGAATATCCTCAACACAGTAGCAACGGAGATCTGGTCGCTGTGTGACGCCGAGGGACGCTCGCTGGACAGCCTCGTCGACGAGCTATCGCAACGATATGAGGCCCCTTTGGCCACCATTCGAGATGATACGCTGGAGCTTCTCGAACAATTGGTCAGTGTTGGAGCGTTGATTCGGGAGCAGAATTGAGTGATCCTCGTTCAATAACAGTCACACGGACACCGACAGTCCTCAGACACCGGGTTCAAACTCGAGTGGAGTTCGCAATGCGTTCACGACTTTTCAATAGTTTCCTCGCCCTATCATCAATTCTCGTTTTCGGCGCGCTAGGTACTGGCTGCGACGGCTGCGACGATCCACCGGCAGAGGGCGTTTCGGTGGGCTTTCTTTCGCCCGCAGCGGACGCGGAGCTGACCGATGCGAATGACACCGATCCTCTGACGGACGGTGTGCAGATTCAAATCCAGTTGTCGATAACCGGCTTCACTGGCAGCGGATCGGTTTCGGTTCAGTTGGGATCGGATGCTCAGACACTCGTCACGGTGTCTGTATCGGGCTCCGGAACGTACGTCATCGACAACTTCACCTTGCTCGAAGGAGAAAATCTGCTCGTTGGTGCTTTGGTCGACTCGAGCGGCAGCCTGAAAGGGCAGGCCAGTCGCACAGTCACGTTGACCACAGGTGTCGTTATCGACGATCCCACGATCAGTTTCACCGATCCCGCGAGCGATGGACTAACTCTGACCGCGTCGGATGATGTGGACTTGGACCCGGGCAACGGGCTTCAGTACGATGTTGCTCTCGCAACAGAGAACGTGCCCGTCAGCACCCAAGTCACGCTGTCAGTCGAAAACGGCTCGAGCGCCGTCGGATCGGTAGCCGCCGACGGGACCGTAGTGTTTCCCAGCGTGACTCTTCCCGAAACCGGCGCTGACGACACCCTCACATTGGCGGCGGACGTCTCCGTGGGTGACCAAGATGCATCCGCGATTCGCACCGTGTCCGTAGATACGGGAGCCTGTACGGTCTCGGTTGCACCGGCCGATGAAGCGGATGCGTGTGAGTTCGTCGGCGCCTCGAACGACGCCGATCCCGAAACTGCCGGTTTCCAAGCTGAGATTACCGTTACTACCGATTGCTCGGCAGCAACCCTGGTCCTCAACGGTGAAGACACTTCGGCCGACGTGGTAGGCGGCACAGCAAGCTTCGTCGTTACGCTGGACCAGGGACGTAACATCGTCCGGGCCGAGGTGAGCGACGACAGTGGTCGCAGCGGAGTGAGCGACGATCTCGTCTACCAGGTCGATACTGAAACGCCCGTTATCGGCATCAGCGAACCCGATCCGGACGGTTCGCTTGTGATTACGACCATTGAAGACCGTGATGACGACTCGGACAACGGCGTCCAAATCGACGTGGCGGGCACTGTGGACGATGTGGAGGAAGGCACTGAGGTGTCCCTCTCGATCGACGGGGACGTGTACGGGACGACCGACACCGACTCAGACGGTGATTTCCGGTTCGAGAACGTGTCTTTCACAGAATCGGACGCTTACGCTCTTGCCGTTTCAGTCAGTGATGAGTGCGGGAACGAAGCCACTTCGCCCGATCTCGAACTGGATGTGATCGTCGAAGACGCGGGTCTGATCATCGAGTCGCCCGAGGACGAAGACGTCCTGCTGGCCGATGGCGATCTCGACGAAGACGAAGCCGGCTATCAAACCGAATTCGTGGTGACTCCGATCGCGCTCGACTCCGGCACTGATATCCGTGTCGAGTGCCGGCGTTTGACCTCGCCGCTCTATTCCGTTGTGGGCCAAACGGCGCGCGGCGACGATGATGACGTCACAATCGGCGTCACACTGAATGAGGGACAATCGTTTTGCCGAGCTGTGGCCGTGCAAGACAGCAGAACCTATATCTCGACCGAGGTTGAGCTTCTGGTGGACAGCGACGGCCCCGAGGTCGAAATCACAGCGCCCGTAGACGGCTCTGCGACCCGATTTGAAGAAACCGAGTTGGCGGCGTTTGTTCGCAATCTGGGGGATGAAGGGGTCGCTGAGTACCAGCTCAACGACGATGCGCCCATTGAGTTGAGTGTGGTGGACGACGGCGTTTTCGTTGAGGGTATCGAGCTCGATGACGGTGAAAACACCCTCTCTATCGAGGCGCAGGATGGCAGCGGAAACACCGCCAACGACTCAGTCACGGTCACGTACGATACGACACTGCCGGAGTTGTCCTTCTTGGATCCATCTGCGGACTCGCCCGAACTCGAGGGCGATGACATGCACGGGGACGAGATCTTCGGTGAATACTTGTACGATGTCGTGGTCTCTATCAACGAGGCACCTGCGGACGATGAGATCTGTTTGACAGCCAACGGACTCGTCGAAACCTGCGAGACCGCGTCGGCTTCGGGAGACCACTGGGAAGCGACGTTTGCTGACACGTTCCTGCTACCTCTCGACAACGACCTCGACGCTCGCGCCTCCGATCTAGCGGGCAACGAGGGAACTGCCCATCTCGATTTGACTGTGAACAGCACCTTGCCCCGTCTCGAGATTACGAAGTTCTCAATCCCGGACCCCGACGATGACGAAGCGCCGCCAGTGGCAGAGTACAGTCCCGTAGACGGTGTTGTCGTCGCCGGTGAAGCAGGCGAGCTGTTGTCGGTCGACGTGGAAGTCGGCGTCGACCAACTTGGAGATGGAGACGAAGTCGTTCTGATCACAAACGGTGTACCTGGTCGAGCTGCCTCGCCCACGGATGGCGTCGTTACGTTCAGCAACGTGAACCTCCAGGAAGGGGACAACCTGCTTCAGGCCATCGTGGTTAATGGCGGGGCGCGTGCGAACGGATTTTCGGCACCAGTGGCCATTGAAGTGGACACGACGATTCCGGGCATTGAGTTCGACGTGCTTTCCGAGGGCTTCCTCGTAACCACAGTTAACTCGGTCGATCAGAGTCCGGCTCCTGGCTTTCAGTTGCTGGTAGCGGCGACGACCGATGACGTTGAAGACGGCCAAACCGCCACGTTGTCACTGAGTGATTGCTCGACGGGTTCATTCGATGGCCAATTCGAAGGCTCGGTCGACTCGGACGCCGTGTCCTTTACGATTCCAGTTCCAGAGACCGGCGACTGCACGTTCTCGCTCGACGTCGAGGATCGCGCCGGTCAGGCTGCCGAAACGGTATCCATCACCGTCAACATTGATGTTGACGCACCGGTCATCGCGTTCCAACAGCCTCTTGACGGAGTCTTTCTGGGAGCCAGTGACGACCTGGGCGACGACGCTGGGGTCCAATACAACGTGCACGTATCTGTCACCGGCGGATCGGGCTCCCTCAACCTAATCGACTCGGATGGACGAATTGACGAAGACGAGGCGATCCCAAGCGAGGGTACCGAAGTCGTGGTGTTCGGCCTGGTCACACTCTTTGATGGATTCGTGACACTGACGGCGTCTGCCAGTGACGAAGCCGGAAACCTCGCTGAAGAATCGGTAACCGTCAGCGTCTCCTCCACAACCGTCACGATCGATTTCTTCTCTCTGGAGCAGGGGACCATTCTCAACCAAAGTTCTGATTTGGGCGGCGATCCCGGGCTTCAGATCGATATTCGGGTTGATGCGAACACGCTCGTGCCGGGCGAAACGGTCCTACTCTGTCGCGAAGGGGATGGTGAGGTATTCGAAGGCTCTCGCTGCAGAAACGACAACTACGAAGAAATCGCTTCGACCACGATGGTGGACACGCAGGGCGCTTTTGCAGAAGTGAATCTGGAAGAAGGCACGCAAACTCTCGATGTGACCTTGCTTCTCGGTGGAGCGCCCTCCCACGGGACACCCATTGAGGTTATCGTCGACACGGTCGCGCCGGTTCTGAGCGCGTGGACGCTCACCAACGACGATGGAGACGGCTCGGTCGACAGCCCAGGCTATCGCGACGGCGTACTGAACGCGGTTGAGACCGGTGGAACGACATCGGCTGAGGTTCAGGTCGACTTCGCCGGTCTTGGCGGTGAAGTTGACGTGACAATCCGTCGTTTGGCCGCGGCGGTCAGCGAGGGTACCACTGACGGCGTCTACACGTTTACCACGGCTGATCTTGGCCCGGGCAGCCACACCCTGACCGCGGAGATATCAGACATCCACGGCAACGAACTCAGCGGAGCAGAAGAGCTTATCTTCGAGATCGATATCACCCCACCGGTGGTGACTTGGGTCAATCCGACGAATGGCGCCATCATAATTCTGGCCGACGAAACCTGGGACAATGGCCCAGGAGCGCAGATTACCGGTCAAGTCCGTGTAAACGGTGGCGAAGTAGGCTCTGACGTCGTGATCACCGGAACAACTGATGACCCAACCACACTCGAGCTGGACGGATCGAGTCGGGCGACTGGGCAGATATCGATTGCCGAGGGTAGTCAAACGCTGATCGCGAGTGGTCGAGACGCTGCCTACAACACAGCGTCAGCTACCATCCCGGTGACCGTCGATGTGACTGGCCCCACGATTGCGATTACGGCGCCGACTGAGGAAGACCTTGCCCTCGAAGATATCCCAATCGAGTTGATCACGACCTATGCTGAGGAAGGGAGACCAATCTCCCTCGCGTCCGCTTTCTTGAGTGGCACGGCCGGTCGCGAGGTCGGGACGACTGTCGTTGCAGCAACTAGCGGAGAGGACCTGTCGGCGACCACCGAGCTCGAAGTAACATTGCCTGGTGGGACGCAATACCTGACGGCGACGGTCACCGACGCGTCTGGCAATCAGACGACGTCCGCAGAGGTTCAAGTCACTGTTCCGTTCACGGGCTGCGGCCTCCTTTTCGACGCGCCCGGCGACAGCCCCGTCCACCTCACCACTCTAAGTCAGGACTTTTCGTTTAGTGTAGCCGATGAGTGCGTACTCCCGACGGCGGCAGACGTCACTCTTCGGGTTGGCTGTGGAGATGAGACCAACGAGGAATGTGTTGCAAGCTGCGCGACCCATCCCTTTCCCCGTGCTCAGTGTGTGTATACGGTCACGGTCGATTCCGAAGGAGTCGCCTTCTTCGATGATATCCCGTTTGGCGATGGGGAAACGGTGTCAGTCGAGGGCCGGACCCGCCACCCGAGTACGGACGAAGTCAGCACGACCGAGTCGAAGACGATCAGGGCGGATGCCACAGCACCGCAGGTCGACAGCATTACGTCACCGACTGTACTGCTCAACATCGCGACGACTGAGGATTCGGCCGACTGGGTCCTGGGTGGCGACGGTAGTATTCAGGGTCCAGTCGAGTTCGTCGTCTCAGACGTCGACGACACTACCGAGGTGACAATCTCGTACAACGACGAGGTCCTAGTAAGCGGCGTCTCGGTTACCGCCAATGGGACGACGATCGTTAACGATGTGGTTTTCCCGAGCGTCGACGAGGCAAGTGGCGCGACTTTAGAGATACTCATCGAGGACCTGGTCGGGAATCTTGATGTCTTGGATACGCCGCTCAACGTAGATGGTATTCCACCCAGTGTACCCACGCTGACGGTCGACACCGATTCCGAAAGCGCGGTCCGCTCTGCGCGGGTTCTACACTGGACCGCCAGCGGGGATGACGGGGCGGCTGCTGGTGCGGCTACTCGCTACGAGTGGGTCTGGGCGACCTCCGACGCAGACTTAGACAATGACTGGGATGAGCTTGATGATCCGGCGCCGGTGTCCGTCGCTTCTGCAGCCACCGTGGAGGAGCCAGAACGAATCGACTGGCTTGCTCTCGAGAATGACTTCTTGGTCGGAGTGCGTGCCTACGACGAGGCAGGAAACCGCTCTGCTGTAGACGATGTCGCTATTTCCACAGACCTGAACCGAACGACGTACACCGGCCTCTCGGGTACCTTCCGAGGGCTCGTGGGTCTGGGCGACGTGGACGGCGATGAGATCGACGATTTGCTCGGTGTTTCTGGAGTTTCCTTGGACCTGCGCTTGTACTTGGGTGAGACATCGCCAGGAACCGGCTCGGCGGTCACGTTGACACCGCCAGGCCCAACCGGGACAGTCGGGAACCTCGGCGCCGTGGCTGCGGGCGACATAAATGGTGATGGTCTCAATGATTTTGCCGTATCTGTGTCGGACTTCGGTGCGAGCAACTCGATTCACATCTTTTTTGGATGTGATGAAGACGCGCCAGAAGCGACCTGTGATCTGGAGACCTCGGACGTTTCGATTACGCTGCCTGCGTTTGCCCTCTTCGACCACTCGGCTGGTTGGGGTGACTTTGTCGACTTAGGTCCAGATGGCGAGTTGGACGACCTCAGGTTTTCCTTGGGCTTTCCGTTCCCAGAAATGGTGATCATCGCGGGCCGGGAAGACTGGAGTTCACCCCCGACTGTTTCGACCGCCTCAGAGAGCGCCTGCGACAGCGGCGTCTTCTTTGTTACGCCAGATGCGGTAACCACTCCGACATTTCAGTTCGGGAACACCTCGCTCTTGGCCGATGTAGACGGAAACGGCTCGTCAGATCTCGTTGTCGGCAATACTCACATGCAGTTCGATCAGGCAGCTCAGGTCTTCACCTTCTACGTCATATACGATCGCGACATCTCCGACTGCGAAGCGACGCAGGGTGTGTTGGATCTCAGCAGCGCCGCCAATGTGGATGTGCTCGTGGCGGATTGCGCGACCCTCGCGTGTGGCGCACCGTCAACCAATGCATCAACTCCTCACCTCACCTTTGGCGCGGCGATTATGGACGGCGAAACCGTCGTGCGGCCGGCCCGTATCGCTTACGGACTAGCCAAGATGGAGGATGTGCTGATCTACACGTATGACACGGAGGCCTCCGCCGTGGGTTCGACATACGAGTGGCTCCAGTATCCAGGCTCCGATGACCTAGACTATGGATTCAGCCTCAGCTATGTCGACAATCTTGATCAGGACGAGAACGATACGACGGACTTGATTGTATCCACACCTGACCCCTCGGAGAGTCTGGTTGCAGAAATTTGGCTTCACGCTGGGGCGGAAGGAGCCATCGAGTTTCCCACGGCGACTGAGGTCGATCTCGTGTCAGCATTCCAGATGGGAGACCGAGTCGTGGGTGGGTTCGACTTCAATAAAGACGGGAATCCTGACGTCGCTATCGCTAACGGTAGCAATGGCGACGTCGTTATTCTATACTAAGCAACAGGCCTGGTTACAGCGGTTGAGATAGCAGATGAAACAACGCAAAGAAGACGCATCCCCCACGATGCCAGAGACGATTTCTGAGTCTAAGAGGCAACCGTGGGTGAAGCCCGTAATCAAGGCCCAAGCCAACTTCGACAAGCAAGCCATAGCGTGCTCGTTCAACAACGTCATTTTCCCGTGTAACTCACAGGCAAGCGGCTAGTGGCCAACCCGGAAGTCGGCATCTCGGTTGCCGTCGGTCCTATCGCTATCGAAGTTCAGCTCTCTGGTTTCAGCGACAAAGTGGGAGACCAGGTGCGCCGCAGACTGCGGTGCTACGGCGCGAACTGCGCGCCCGACGTACAGCTGCAACTGAGGTCACACGGCTTTCACCCCTTCCACTACCGCTCTGACACGCTTGCTGCTCCCGATGGATTGAGTGCGGTCCGACACGACTTTCAGATTGCCAAACACTCGGCCGCGTGGGTTGGGGCTGCGCTGGCTTCTGCGGTCAGCGTAGAGGTCGCGTTGCGGTGGGTGGTCGCAATCGAATTGTTGAAGTTCGACGGTTTGCTGTTACATGCATCGTCGGCGGTGCTCGAAAATGAGGGTCACCTTTTTCTAGGGTGTTCTGGGCGAGGCAAAACAACAATGGTCGACTCGGGCCAGTTCGAGTCCGTCCTGAGCGACGAGATCACGATCATCAGCAGGAACCGGGCCGGCGAGTTCCGAGTGTGGCCTTCGCCGTTCTGGGGCTTGGAGCGCGTGGGCCAGGGAGGGGATGACTGCGCCATCGCGGGCATTCACCTTCTCGATGGGCGGGAGCGCACGAATGCAGCCCCGATCAGCCAGTCGGATCTCCTAGCCGGTATCTACGAACGCGTCGTGGACCTCGAAGCTGGACGCTCGCTACCGGCCCGTGTTCTGGGTACGGCGGCGAGCCTCGCGAGCGAGGTACCCGGTGATCGCCTGTCCTGGCGAATGGGCGAACCTGTTGGGGGCGCTTTGCTCGGACAACAGGGACAATCGTCCGGCGGCGCCTTACAAACAAACAGGGGGATTTCATGCTGAAGCATGACCCAACACATCCGTATAACTATCTCATCGAAGTCGCTTTCGAGTCGCGTATTCCCTTGGGGTTCCACGTCGACCTAACCTATCGGTGCGACTTAGCCTGCGTACATTGCTATTTGGAGGACCGAAAACGGGACGAGTTGTCGCTGGACGAGTACAAGGTGTTTTTCCAAGAACTGGCTGACCTGGGCTGCCTTTACGTCTTGTTCTCTGGCGGTGACATCTTCGTTCGGCCGGATGCGCTAGACATCCTTCGTGCCGCGTCGTTCCATCGGTTTGATATCACCCTGATCACGCACGGAATGGCGATCACCGAAGAGGTGGCCGACGAGCTGGCCGATATGGGGGTGCGGGCGGTCGCTGCGAGCGTGTACCACACGGATCCCGACATTCACGACGAGGTTACGCTGAGGAAGGGCAGCTTTCACAAAACCATGGCCGGTCTTCGCAGGTTGAAGGAGCGAGGCCTCAAAGTCGTCATGAAGACGCCCGTTTTCGACGTGAACCAGGGGGCTGAAGAGACGATGCAGGCCTTTGCCGACGAGCTCGACATGGAGTTGCACCTGACTCCGATCATTCGTGGAGGCAACGACGGCACTGACGATTTGCTCTCAAAAAACATGGACCTGGGCGGGAAGGCAAACGTGTATTCCTGTGTGTTCTCAGAATGGGACTCTCTGGCCACGTTGCCAAAGTTCGACCCAAATCAGAGAACCTGCCTGGCGGCCCATGCCAGCGCCTATCTCAGTCCTGGGGGCGACATTCAGCCTTGCCTCGACTACGAGCAATCGGCCGGTAACATTCGAGAACTGTCGTTCAAGCAGATCTGGGACGAATCGGAGCTGTTGGGCGGACTTCGAGAAGTGCGTCGCAAGAGCTTTACTGGGTGCAATAGCTGCGAAAACAACAGCTTCTGCACCTTGTGTCCGGCACTCGCCCACCGCGAGACCGGAAAACCAACCGGAAGTGCGCCCTCGAAATGTCGAGAATCAACGGCGATTCGCTGGACCTACGAGACGCACAAAGCGGAGCAGGAAGCGCGTGAATACGACCTCTTTCGAGTCTTGGGCCACGAGCGTGAGGAGCGCGTCTGAGCGTCTTCTCGAGTGTGTTCTGGTCGCTGTCGTGTGTGCGGCGTGCGCTGCCTGCGGCAGCCCTCAGATCACAGGACCTCGTCGCCTCCCGGCCGACCCTGTCGCCGCGGTTCAGCGAACCGCCGAGCGAGCCTTGGTGGCCGCTGAAGCGGCCATAGACCCTAGCGTATTGACATGTGAGGAGCTCGAGACAGGACTGCTCGCGTGTCCGACCGAAGCCCATCTCGCAAACTGGGCCTGGAGCGAGCACCTGATCGAGCCTGAGGAGCAGTATCTGGCCGCGCCTCTGCTACCCCCGGACCCCGTTCAAATCCAAGAGGGCCTCGCGATTTACGAGGACCTCCTCCACTCCGTAGCCCGTCGCACGAGAAGTCAGCTGGACCTTTGGGAGCATACACCGGTGCTCAACGCTGGCGAGATCTACTACTTTCAGGACCACCCCGACGTGTGGGAAGCCGCGGTCGAGTTCCGACAGACGACTGCGGGTCGCCAGAGACGGAATAGTTTTCGCTCGCTGGTTGATCGATTCGAGGGCGACCACGACGCCCTGCGGCACCTGACTCTGCGGGACGGCTTCTTCTATTTCGAGGACGCGACCACCGCCGATTGGGCTGCCGATCATTTGGGACTGAGGGACCTCTTTGACGATCCCGAACTCGAACTTGAGCGGGCGGGACGGCGGTATGAACTAGAACGCGGCCGTGGTGGCCATTACTACTATGCAGACCCTGAGCTTGATCGTTATCGCGTCCGTCTGACGCTGTTTGATCGAGTCGGACTGCCGGACCAGCTACCACCGACAGCCGGCTATCGACTGATGGACTTGAGAAGGCGGCTGGGACTCGATCACATCGAGGTGGGACCGGAGACCGGATCGGGTCGAGCGGCGGAGGTCTTTTTCCTGTCTGGTGAACAGTTTACGGGCCAACTGGTCCGTAGTGAACGCGGCGTTGCACGGGTCGGCATCTTGGGGAGTCCAGACGATCTGCGAGCGGCCCTGGCGCGAAGCCGAGTCCACGCTGTCGTCGTCTACGGACTAGTTGATACAGCGTTCACGATGGTCCGGGAGAACCTGTTCTTCGACGAGCCGGCCAACGAAGTTGGGCAGCAGGACGGCATTATGCGGCTGGCTTTTGTCGATGCGTTCCGTGACGGACAGACCCAGTACACCGTGAACGAGGTCACCTACAGCGTCTACGATGATTCTGGTCGGCCTAGACCACCTCAAGTGTGCATCGACTATGTGACCGACGCCGTTGAACGGTTCAGTGGGAGATGGTGGCCGGATGAGGACAGCGGTAGTGCGTCGGTATCGAGCGGCAACATCAACATCCGTCACTACATGAGATACCGACAGGTAAGGCGACTCGTTCAGCTGGCTGAGTCGCTGCCCCACATCGCCGGACTGTTGACCTTCAAACGTGAAGAACGCATTCCATATAGGGAACGCGAGGATTTCTTTCAGAACCTGTGGAAGCATCGAGACGACTTCAGAATCGCCGACGTCGTGGTGATTTACGGACTCAGGTCAGATGGACGAAACCACTACCACGCCTTTTACGTCTACGACACCGACCCGATTTTCGGGGCCCCGATCACGGTTACTGATCAGGCCGGACACGCCCGCATCCGCTCCTGGAGCAGCATCATGTCGAACGCGCCGAGACGCTTCGTGCGCAATATTGTGCGCTGGAACCCGTATTGGATCCTGCATCCGGAGCCTGTAGAACTCGCCGGCTACGTACGAGAAGAGGCAGTGAGAAGAGCTCGGGCACTCGGTGGCGAGGAGGATGGTCCGATTTCAGATTCTGGATCGGACTTTCGGGCTATTCTGATGCGACCCGCAGAATGACGCCCCAGCACTCCTGATCGGCTCCGGTGTTACACTCTGCCGGGGGCGCAACGCCAACGGTCAACATGTAGATTGTGTCTGCCTCGAGACCGTTCGGACTTATCCACATCATCTCGTCGTTGTCGTCATCTTGTTTCACCTCGATGTCGGTGACCTCGTTGGCCGCCTCGACCCGAGCGCATTCCCCCGTGTCGGGAAGGTCGACTGAGTTGTAGAGGTGGTACTCCAGCTCAGCTGCGTTGGCTTGAATCACCACGATCTCAGCATCCGCTGGGACTGAGGCGACCGTCTCTGCAGCGTCTGCGCCTGGTACGTTGCACAATTCCAGACGACCTGCGGGAGTAAATGGCAGACGGGGGGCAGCGTCGAGTGCCCGCAGTTTATTGCTGCTCGCTCGCTCGTAAACCCCTGGCTCCTCGGGCGGCCAATCAACTTCTTCCTGAATAGCCGGATGGCATTCTGGCATTTTGATGATCTTAATCTTGATGGCGCCGAGGATGAGCAAAAGCAAGAAGATGATCAGACCGATGAAGATCTTCTTGCGGCGACTGCTCTTTGGTTTTGAACCTGCGGCGGTGTTCTCTTCGCTCATGTTTTAATCTCGCTGCGATGAAACGAAAACGGGCGGTAGTGCATTTGGATCTACGGCCCGCCGTCGACTCATGTCAACTCAAATGGCGATCATTCCTCGTCTGAAGGAGTGAAACCAGTGATGTTGGCGCCTGTGCCGGCGAAGTAGAAGCCGATACTTACGGAATCGACAACGCCGTCCTCACCGTATGCGCAATCGCACTCGGTGCCAACGCCTGGGCCACACTCACCTGCCGAATCGTCGCAAGCGAAGAGATCGACGTCGAGGAACGATGTCGCGAGGCCAATAGCACCACAGATTGTGCCAGCTGCGCCGCAGATTGCGCTCTCGTCGTCGCCGCCGCAAGCTGCGTTGAGCTCATCTGGGCTATAGTTGCAAGTCACGTTGATCCGTCCACCACCCAGACCATCAAACTCGTATGACCATGATACGAGAGGATCGTCACCGGGGATGCACGTACAGTCTTCGACGAGTCCACCGAGCAAGTCCAAGAGCTCGGGAAGGACGACGACACCACCGAGGCGACCGCCTCCGACGAATTCCTCTGCTTCGTTTTCTCCGTCAACGGTGTGGATTCCGTTGTCTTCTTCTGTCAGCTCAGCATCAATCAAGGCGGCTTCGAGAGAAATCTCGATGTTGGCCTCGAGGCCTTCGATGCCGAAGGCAGCCGGTGAAATCACGATATCGAAGGTGGAGAACTCGGTGACCAATGAGCCGCCTTCGACCTCCGCCAACTGGAACTGGACGAGCGGACCATGGGCGTCGACGCTAGCCTCGTTGATCGTGTAGTTGCCGTCGCCGGCTTGACGTGTTGCGAAGTCTTGAGCGACCTCACCTTCTTCGGTCTGTTCCGCATCGCCGATGAGAACACCGAACTTGGCGGCGCCGTCGCCGTCAGGCCACTCCATCCAATCGAAGAGAAGACTGATTGTTCCATCCTCAATCGCTTCGTCGAGCGTGTCCTGTAAAGATGTCGGCTCGTCGCCGCTGCCAATTAGGCCGCCCAGCATGCCGAGCAGAGCGCCGAGTCGGTTGTCGGGCGTTCCGTCACCAGTGTAGTCGAAGCAGCATTCCTGAGTGTCACGATCTGTGAACTCGCCCGGGAACTGAAGAGCCCAGAGATAAGTGGAGTTGTTCCCTTCGGCGTCTGCAATGTAGTCTTCGGCAGCTACGGCACCAATGCACTCACCACCACGGCAGACTTCGTCGTCCTCGCAAATGCTCGGATCTGCAGTGCAACCGGCGAAGATGATGCCGCTTCCGCCGCTCTCATCTGGCTCGTCGGTATCCTCGACAGTCTCATCCGGTTCGTCTGTGTCGTTCTCGACGACATCGGGTTCGGTCATGTCGTTGTTGTCGCCGGTATCAGTATTGGTACCAGTATCTTCATCACCAGTAGTTGGGGCGGCGGTTTCATCCCCACAGCCCAACGCTAGAAAGCCGCAACATGCAAACGCTGCCAGCACTACACTCAATCGTCGAAGCATAGACTCCTCCACATAGGTCTCTGATAACTCTTGAGACGGGGACACACGTGACGCGTAACCCTTCACAATTTTAACGAGAAAGACGCCCAAAACGCGTCCAACGGCGGCGCCAATGTAGCAGATGGTCTAAACGGAATCAAGGGCGGCCGTCTGTCGGCGTTTTGGCTCTGGAAAAGGAATCTAGCGCGTCCCTTGCACCACGCCGTGCCCGCCGGTAGTTTCCTTCTCTATGAGTGGATTCGTACATCTTCACGTGCACACGCACTACAGTATTCTCGACGGTCTGTGCAAAATCCCCGATTTGGTCTCGACCGCTTCGGAGCTTGGGATGCCGGCTGTGGCGGTCACAGACCACAACAACCTGTTTGGGGCTGTCGAACTACAGAAAGTGGCCAAGAAGAAGGGCGTCAAGCCGATTTTTGGGTCTGAGATCGGCCTGGTACACGACGGTGATCCACGACCGTGTCATCTCGTTCTGCTGTGTCGGGACCTTGATGGCTACAAGAATCTGACCAAGCTGGTTTCGCACGCCCATTTGAGTTCCACCCCGGACAACCCGTTCGTGGAAATGTCCAAGCTGCGGGAACATGCCAAAGGCCTGCTTGCCCTGTCAGGTGATATCGGCGGCACCATCCCTCAAGCCATTCTACGCGGGCAGATCAACCGAGCAGAAACGCTCGTGAAGGAGTACCAGGAGCTCTTTGGAAAGGACGGTTTCTATTTCGAGTTGCAACGCCACGAGAACCTGCCCGAACAGGAGGTCGTAAACGCGGCCCTGCTCGAGCTGAGTAAATCACTTGAGGTGCCTCTCGTCGCGACGGCGGACTGCCACTACGTCAGACCCGCCGAGGTTGACGCTCACACCGTTCTGATGTGCATCGGTAACGACAAGCGGCTTGACCTGGATGATCTTAGCCTCGTCCCCGTCAGAGACCTCTACTTCAAGTCTGAACAAGAGATGAAGTCACTGTTTAGTGACCTACCCCAAGCAGTGGAGAACACGGTTCGCGTTGCGGAGATGTGCAACGTCGAAATCCCTCTTGGTCAGATCTTTCTGCCCGACTATCAGGTTCCCGAGGGGCACAATATCGAGTCCTACTTTGAGGAGCTCGTCCGAAACGGTCTGCGGGACCGGATGGACGAGATCATCCGGAGTGGGCAAGAGATCGATGAGGCAGTCTATAAAGATCGGCTCGAGGTCGAGATCGCGGTCATCGAACAGATGGAGTATCCGGGCTACTTTCTAATCGTTTGGGACTTCATCAACTACGCTAGAGAGAACGACATTCCAGTGGGGCCCGGGCGTGGCAGTGGTGCCGGAAGTTTGGTCGCGTTCGCGCTGCGCATCACCAACGTCGACCCCATTCCCTACGGTCTACTCTTCGAACGATTTCTCAACCCCGAACGCGTATCGATGCCCGACTTTGACATCGACTTCTGTATGAACCGGCGTGGAGAAGTAATCGACTATGTCACGCGCCATTACGGGGAGGAAAACGTCGGGCAGATCGTAACGTTCGGTCAGTTGAAAGCACGGGCCTGCATTCGAGACACCTCCCGTGTCTTGAACCTCCAGTACAGTGAAGCAGACAGGCTCGCAAAACTGATTCCTGCTGAGCTCGGAATCACACTCGATAAAGCTCACAGTCAGGAACCCCGGCTGCGCGAAGCCCTCGACGAAGACGTTCGCTACAAGGCGCTCTACGAACTGGCACGATCTCTCGAGGGCACGAACCGAAACACAGGAATGCACGCGGCCGGCATCGTGATCGCTGATAGCCCCCTTTGGGACTACGTACCCGTCACCAGAGGGGTTAACGGTGAGCTGGTGACCCAGTTCGCAAAAGACGAAGTGGAGAGTGCCGGACTTGTGAAGTTCGACTTCCTCGGACTTCGAAACCTGACCGTTATCGCCGATGCTGTGCGGTTGATTGTTCAAGATTCCGACTCTGGCAAGGACGAGCTCGACATCGATGTCATCCCGCTGGACGACGATGCCGTCTACAAGATGTTGTCATCCGGTGAAACCGCTGGTGTATTCCAAATGGAATCATCGGGCTTCCAAGAACTCATGAGAAAGCTGAGGCCCAGCTGTTTCGAGGACATTATCGCGGCTGGTGCACTGTATCGACCGGGTCCGCTGGCGTCCGGCATGGTCGACGACTTCTGTGATTGCAAACACGGGATCAAAAACCCAGTCTATCCTCACCCTTCCGTACAGGGAATCCTTACCGAAACCTACGGTGTTATCGTTTACCAAGAGCAGGTCATGCAGATCGCTCAGATCATGGCCGGTTATACGTTGGGCGGCGCGGATTTGCTTCGTCGCGCGATGGGTAAGAAGAAACATGAAGTCATGGCCGAGCATCGGGAGATCTTCCTCAAAGGAGCTGCCGAGAATCAGGTCGATGAACGGATCGCCGGCGAAGTATTCGACAACATGGCGCTCTTCGCCGGCTATGGCTTCAACAAGTCTCACGCGACCGCCTATGGTCTGGTCACGTATCAGACGGCCTATCTAAAGACCCATCACCCCGTCCACTTCATGGCCGCGCTGATGACGAACGACGCCGACCGAACCGAACGGGTTGTCCGTCTGATTCATGAAGCGAAGGGTATGTCGATCGCCGTGCTGCCCCCAGACGTCAACGCGTCGCGCCAGGATTTCACCGTCAGCAAAGGAAAAATCCGGTTCGGTCTGGGTGCCGTCAAAGGTGTCGGCCACGGTGCAATTGAAGCTATCGAGGAGGCTCGTTCCGACTCGGCTTTCACCTCGCTCTATGATTTCTGCGAACGTGTCGATCTTCATCGAGTCAACCGGCGAGTGGTCGAAACACTCGTCAAGTGCGGCGCCTTTGACTCACTGACCGCCGCCGGCGCAGCGACGGGCGACCTGGACGTGATTGGGCGCTGGCGCGGGACACTTTTTTCTGCCGTTCAGTCCGCCTTCTCTCTCGGTCAGAAGGCGCAGGCGGACCGTGACGCGGGCCAAGCGACACTCGACTTGTTTGGGGGCACGGATGGGCCCGCGCCCGTGCGCTACCCACGTGCGGACCCCTGGCCGGACAAAGTCATCCTGGGGGCCGAAAAGGAGTGCTTGGGTTTCTACGTATCAGGGCACCCGCTGGACAGGTACGAAGACGAACTCACGATCTATGCAACTCACAACACCGCCAGTCTGGAGCTCGCTAGTGAGCGGACTCAGGTGAAACTGGGCGGGATGATCGAGTCGATTCGAGAGCGCCGCAGCAAACGAGGTAGTGGCAGAAACGCGTTCACGCAACTCGAGGATCGTTTCGGGCGAGTCGAGGTGCTCGTGTTCAGTCGAGTTTACGCCGAGTGCGAGGACTTGCTGAAGAAGGGCCTGCCGATCCTCGTTCACGGGAGCGTCCGAATTGAGGGCGACGACTCGCTCGAGCGGAAGATCGTCTGCGATCGGGTGCAGCTTCTGACCGATGCTCGGTTGGAAGCTGTGGGCCGAGTCGTCGTGCATTTGAAAGCTGACGAGTTCTCTCGAGACCAGGCGGAGGAGCTGTTGGGAATCCTCAAGTCCCACGCAGGCGATTGTCCGACCGAAGTTCTGTTGAGTATCCCGCTGACAGGCGACGCCAATTTCTCGCTTCCAACCCATCTGGCGGTCAAACCCACCGACGACCTCCTCAATGACGTGGAAGGTCTTCTTGGCAGAGGCCGGATTTCGCTTGCCTGAAGGCGGTCTCGGAGGCCCTCGAAGCGGGGCCAGGACGAGGCGGGAGAATCAAGCCGCGGCCTCCGTGATCAAATTCGTTGCCTAAGTACGGGGCACGGCCTTACACTCTTGTTGGAACCTTCAACTACCGGGGAGACCTTGCCGACATGAGCGGAAACAGCCGCCCCCTAATCCTGATCGCCGACGATGACCCTGAAATCAGGCAGATTCTGAAGGCTCATCTGTCCACTATGCAATGCGAAATAGTGGAAGCGACTGACGGGGAGAAAACCCTTGAACAAGTCATCGTTCAAAAACCAGACCTGGTAGTACTCGATGTGATGATGCCCGAGTTGAACGGCTGGGAAATCTGTAAGTACATCAAGTCGCACGATGAATACGAACACACCGGTGTCATCATCCTCACAGCGATTGGCTCAACGGTGAATGAGCTCACCAGCCCGATCTACGGCGCCGACGAATACGTGGACAAGCCGTTTGACTTCGACGAGCTGGAATTCAAAATCCGAAAAGTCCTCTCCGAAAAACGGAAGGGACTCCCTCAGGACGAAGCTAGCGATGCGAATGCGTAGCCCGGCGAACAGCGTTCTCGGTGCCCTCACACTAGCGATCGTATTGTGTTTCAGCAGCGCAGTCTACGCACAGGACGCCACCCTTGAAATTCTCAGTTTTACCAACGGCGCCAGCGTATTGGTAGATGGGGAGTCCGTAGCCGTGACCCCGATGATAGAGCCGGTTTTCGTGACCCCCGGCACTCATCTGGTCAGGGTCGAAAAACAAGGGTTCTTGGCCTTCGAAGAAGAGATTCTTTTTGATGACGATGACGAGATCGTTCTCGAGGTCGATTTGCTTCCTTTCGGTGGCATCGTGCGCGTCGTTACGGCCCAACCAGGAGCCTTGGTCTTCGTCGACGAGGAACAGTTGGGGGTCACGCCCTTCGAGGGTGAGATTCCCATCGGGCAGCGAGTTTTCACGGTTCGTCGTGAACTATACGAGGATTGGACCGCGACCCAGGTCGTAGTCGCAGGCGAAGAGTACCTGCTCGAGGCCGAGTTGATTGCCCTTCCCGACACAGGGACGGTGACGATCGTAACCGAGACTACGCCCTTCTACCGGGAGTGGTGGTTCTGGTCGGGGGCTGCGCTGGTTATCGGCGGGGGCATCGCGGCGGCCGTCCTGCTCGGGGAGGACGAAGAAGCCGCTCCAGTAGACATCCTCATTACACTGCCGTGACCGGACCGCTTTACACGGCCGCTAGCACCTTGCTATCGTGGCTGTCTTGTTCGCGTCAGTGTACTGTAATTCAGCAAGATTTTTTGGGGTAGGGAATGGAAGACAGCGGTAGGCTCGGAGAGCTTCTTGTTCGCGAGAATATGATCTCCGCGACCCAGCTCCAGCACGCGCAGGAAGAGTCACGGAGCAGCGGGCGACGGCTCGGCTACACGCTCACCAAGCTGGGATTCGTCGACGAGACCGATCTCACGTCCTTCCTGAGCAAGCACTACGGTGTGCCCAGCATCAATCTGGCTGACTTCGAAATCGATCCGATCGTTATTGAGCTGATCCCACGTGAGGTCGCCGAACGCCATCAAGTCATCCCGGTGAACCGTGTGGGTTCGAGCCTGATCGTAGCGATGGCCGACCCATCTGACCTTCATGCCATCGACGACCTCAAGTTCCTCACTAACTTCCGAATCGAGGTGGTCGTAGCGGGCGAAGCCGCCATTGCGGACTCAATCGAGTCCTACTATACGAAGACGGTCGACTTTGACGATATCCTCAGCGATATCGATATGGAGGATCTAGAGGTCGCCGACGATATGAGCGGCGCCGTCGATCTCTCTGAGCTCACTCGGTCGACGGAAGAGGCCCCGGTCGTCCGGCTGGTCAACTTGATCCTCATCGAGGCCATCAAGCGAAACTCGTCCGATATCCACATCGAGACCTACGAAAAATCCATGCGGGTGCGCTATCGCATTGATGGCGTTCTATACGAGACCATGAACCCGCCGCTCAAACTGTCGAACGCTATCGTGTCGCGCGTAAAAATCATGTCTTCAATGGACATTGCTGAGCGTCGGTTGCCGCAGGATGGTCGTATCAAACTGAGGCTGGGTGGCGGCAAAGAGATGGATTTCCGCGTCTCTGTTCTCCCCACGCTGTTCGGCGAGAAGATCGTCCTTCGCCTTCTCGACAAGTCAAATCTGCAGCTCGACATGACAAAGCTGGGTTTCGAGGCTGCACCACTCAAAGACTTCAAAGAAGCGATCCACCGCCCCTATGGAATGGTTCTGGTGACCGGCCCGACTGGTTCGGGAAAGACGACTACGCTCTACTCGGCACTGGCGGAGCTCAATAAGACAACCGAGAACATCTCGACAGCAGAGGATCCGGTCGAATTCAACCTGATGGGGATCAACCAAGTTCAGATGAACGACTCCATCGGTCTGAACTTCGCCGCCTCCCTGCGCTCCTTCCTTCGGCAGGATCCGGATATCATCATGGTTGGTGAGATTCGCGACTTCGAGACGGCTGAAATCGCCGTAAAAGCCGCACTCACCGGCCACTTGGTGCTGTCGACGCTTCACACGAACGACGCACCGAGTACGATTAGTCGTATGCTGAACATGGGAATCGAGCCCTTTCTCGTTACAGCTTCGGTCAACTTGATTGTTGCGCAGCGCTTGGCTCGTCGAATCTGCCCAGAGTGCGCCCACGCATACCAGGTGACAGAGCAATCGCTGCTCGATCTTCAGGTTCCCGAGGAGCTGATACCCGAGGTCACCGTCATGAAAGGTGCCGGGTGCAAAAACTGCAGTGGGACCGGATTCAAGGGGCGCGTTGCGCTGTACGAGGTCATGTTCATCAATGACGAACTCAAAGAGTACGTTCTTCAAGGCTACTCTACTGCAGAACTGAAACATGAAGCGATTCGGCTTGGGATGAAGACGCTTAGACAAGCAGGAATCGGTAAAATTCTTGAGGGCGTCACGACAATTGACGAAATAAGTCGTGTGACTGCACCAGACTAGAAACGAATTTCGCGCGGAATCGCAGGGATCGCGATTCCAGGATAATCCGGAGAAACATGGCGAGTCTTCATCAGTTGCTGACCTTGATGGTTGAGAAAAAGGCCAGCGATCTTCACTTGACGGTGGGAAGCCCGCCGCAGCTCCGGCTTGACGGGTCACTCGTTCCTATCAAGTCCCCTCCGCTCAATGCCTCCGAGACTCGGCAGCTTTGCTACTCGGTGCTAACGGACGCCCAAAAGCAAGTGCTCGAGGAGACGCACGAGCTGGATCTGAGCTTTGGCGTCAAGGACCTAGCTCGATTCAGGGCTAATCTCTTCTTTCAGCGAGGCGCGGTGGCAGGAGTCTTCCGCGTGATTCCGTTCAAAGTAATGGGATTCGAGGAATTGGGGCTCCCCACTAGCCTCGAGGAGCTAACGTATCGGCCACGGGGGTTGATTCTGATCACCGGACCGACGGGCTCGGGGAAATCGACGACCCTTGCGGCGATGATCGACAAGATCAACGCTGAACAGCACAAACACATAATCACGATCGAAGACCCTATCGAGTACCTCCATCCGCACCGAAAGAGCCTGATCAACCAGCGCGAAGTTGGCGCAGATACCCTCACGTTTGGCAAAGCCTTGAGACATGTGCTCAGGCAGGATCCTGACGTCGTCTTGGTGGGGGAGATGCGCGACAAAGAGACCTTTGAGGCCGCTCTCAACATTTCTGAAACCGGCCACCTGTGCTTCGCTACACTCCACACGAACAGCTGTGTTCAATCGATCAATCGAATTCTCGACGTGTTTCCTCCTCACCAGCAACCCCAGATTCGGGCCCAGCTCTCCTTCATTCTAGAGGCTGTGTGCAGCCAGCAGCTGGTTCCGCGAGCTGACGGACAGGGCCGAGCGCTCGCGATTGAGATCATGGCGGCAACTCCAGCCATCAGAAACTTGATTCGCGAGGACAAAATCCATCAAATATATAGTCAGATGCAAGTTGGTCAGACCCGATACGGAATGCAAACGATGAATCAGTCGTTATTTGCTTTATACCAACGACGTCTGGTTACAATGGAGGAAGCCCTGGGCCATTCGACGGACCCGGAAGAGTTCAAGAACATGTTGTCGTCGTCCGGAAAGGGCCCGGGGACCAATACGCTGTTCTAGTGAGCAGAGCGAACCATGCCTGATTTTACATGGGAAGGACGTACTCGAACTGGTGAGATGGTTAGTGGCCGAATGGCCGCTAAAACCGACTCCGAGGTAATGGACCGGCTGCGTCAGCAGCAGATCACGGCATCCAAAATCAAAAAGATGCCGATGGAGATCAATATCACGCTGCCGAACTTCGGCGGTGTGAATCGGCGCACACTCGTCATCTTCACTCGACAGTTTGCGACGATGATCGACGCGGGTCTCCCACTTGTCCAATGTCTGGACATCCTCGCCAGCCAGGAGGCCAACAAGGCCTTTCAAAAGGTACTCTTCGAGGTCAAAGGCAACGTTGAGTCTGGATCGACCTTCGCTGATGCGCTCAAGAAGCATCCCCGGATCTTCGACGACCTCTTCGTCAACTTGGTCGCTGCCGGCGAGGTCGGTGGTATTCTCGATACGATTCTCAATCGCCTGGCCAAGTACATCGAAAAGGCCGCCCAGCTGCGGCGCAAAATCAAAGCGGCCTTCACTTATCCAATCGCTATTTTCTGCGTTTCTATCCTCGTCATGGTCATCTTGCTGTGGAAGGTTATTCCGACATTCAAGAACATGTTCGAGGACATGGGTAACTCGGAGCTTCCGGGACCGACCCAGCTCGTCATCGACATGTCGGAGTGGTTCGGAGCCAACTGGTATATCCTCTTTGGAGTAACTGCTGGTATTATCTTCGTGTTCCGATACGTCCTTCGTACCGACGTAGGACGCGAGGCCTTCGACGGATTCATGCTCAAGACGCCACTCTTCGGACCACTCGTCCGGAAGGCGGCTGTTGCCAAATTCACCAGAACCCTCGGTACAATGGTTTCTTCCGGTGTTCCGATTCTCGACGGCTTGGAAATCGTCGCGAAGTCTTCGGGCAACAAGAAAGTCGAACAGGGGATTATGTACGTGCGCGACCGGATCAGCGAGGGTCGCAGCATGTCCGAGCCATTGGCAGAGACCAAGATCTTCCCGCCGATGGTCGTTCAGATGATCGCGGTCGGTGAGTCGACCGGTGCGATGGATACCATGTTGAACAAGATCGCCGACTTCTACGAAGAAGAGGTCGATCTTGCGGTCGAAACACTGACCAGCCTCATGGAACCCGCGATGATGGTCTTCATCGGTGGAATGGTAGGTGGGCTACTGATCGCCATGTACCTACCGATCTTCACCGTAGCCGACAACATTCAGCAATAGCTCTCCAACATGTCGGCAAGCCAAGTTGATCGACGGTCGTTGTCCAGCTTGGGCGAAAAGCTCGAACGGGTCACTCTGGCTCGAGCGCTGCTCGTCACCCTCCTTCTGACCAGTGCCGTCGTCCTGAACGTGAACGACGTCGATTCGCTTTCTGATCCTACTTATAATGGGATCTGGTACCTCATTATCACGACCTATATCGCCACCGTCGGGTACGCGATCTTCATACGGTTTGCAGCGGAACTGGACACACTGGCCTACGTTCAGGCCGCTGGAGACGCGCTGCTTGCCTGCGGCCTCGTCCTTCTCACGGGGGGCGCCGACTCGATTTTCGTCTTCCTGTACTTTCTGTGCATCGTCAGCTCTGCCAACCTTCTGG
>CAZDBH010000013.1:0-39702 GCA_964503485.1 uncultured Bradymonadales bacterium
CTAGGGTTCGCTTTGGCTCCACTCGATCGCTGTGGCTGTTCGGCCACAAAGCGAAACGATGATGACAAGCCAGCTTGCCACCGAGACAACTCCCTGAAAAAGCTGGAGTTTTCTTCGACTTGCGCACATTTCATGACAGGGGTGTCCGGCTTTCTTTCCCTTTGCGTGAAACCGAATCAAATCGCGGCAGTTTTCAGCTTGCGCCGCCCACAAACCAGACCTAGTTTGTGCTCGAGCATGGGGGACCCATGAAGAACGGCAGTGAAAAACAAGCCCAGGTGCAGATTTCGACGCCAGAACAGGGCGGCGATCGGCCGAGCCACGCCAACCTCGTTCAGTTCAAACAGGAGTTGAGTCGGTGTAGCTACGACGAGCAGCTGGCAATGATTCAACCCGAGATGCCGGTGCAGCCTCCTGCCCCAGCGGTTCAACTGATGGTGGGCAAGGCCGTTCAATTCGCCCCCGTCAAACGCCACGACGATATCAACGCGAAGATCTCCGAAGCCGAGATGGGGCCGTATAAGTACGTAGCGGAAGCGAAGAAGTTCATTGCACAGAGGAACGAACTGTCGGCCTTGTCTGCAGCAGATTTGTGGGCAGCCTGCCTCGAAACCACGAGCTACAAACCCGAAACCGAAGAAATCGAGGGAATCACGAAGGGCGATAAGGCCCGACGGGTAACCGACGCCCGCAAGGCCCTGCTCGGCGGCGTTTCGGACGACGGTTTCAAGAAGATTATCGCCCATGACAACGGTAATTCGCCCCGGCCTCTCGTCTCTGCCGTCGACGAGCACGACAAGTGCGGCGACGCACATTGCCATGATCGTCACGTCTGGGGCGCGGGCGGCGCCGTGAACGATATCGTCGGGCTTGCCGGTCGGGCTTGCTGGCACGTACCTTGCGCTACCGGGGACGACGGGATCGCGTCGGCCTTTACGACGGTTGCCGCTTCCACTGCTGCTCTCACCACCGGCGTAGCGAACGGCCTGACAGCCGACTGGGAGAATGTCCGTGTGAAGATCGCCAAAGGGAGCGGGTTGGACACCGCCACCGTTCCGCTGGCAGGCAACGTGAAGGCGTTGCAAAAGACCGATGCCCCAGAATCGACCGCCTACGACGCCTCGGAGAAACCCACATATCGGGGTGGCGACGGCTACCGGCCGCTCTACCCGGGCGAACCCGAGTGGGACGAGGCCAAAGCGGCGGCAAGCGAGGCCGAAAATGCGAAGTACACCGATGCCAAAAAGGCCAACCCGTTGACCAAAGACGTCACCGGCACGCTGGCGGACATCGTCGTGGTCTTTCGCGCCGATGCGGCGGTGGACGGTGGCTGGTACGTTTTGACTTGCTACCCGAAGTGTTGAGGAGCTGACTCATGGGAGTAAATGAGGACTCGAGCGGTCATCGTGCCGATCCGATCGGCTTCGCCGCTGGAATCATCAACCAGTATTTTGGGCACTACTCGACCCCCGAGCAGAGCGCCAGTCTATGGGCTAACCAGCTCGGTACCGGCATGTGGTACGCCGATGACGCCCTTCACTGTCTGTCGATCTTGCTCGAACGAGGTCCTGCTGGCCTCAAAAAACTTGTAAACGAAGCGACGAACAACACGTTTGGGTCGGGCCCTCATCTGGCCGACAACTCCGACGACGATGGGGGCTATTTCGAGTGGCTGAGCTCTGCGGTCGCTTCCTTCAGAAGCGCTTTCGACGCGGCTGTACTCGCCTATCCCTCGGAAACTGACGAAGATGAAGAAGTCATCTGGGCGGCCTCTGCAGCAGAGGCTGAGGCCGAAGCAAGGAGTTACGTGCCTTTCTGGGCGACTGACGTTCAAATCAACTCCGAGGATTTTTCTGAAAGCTACGGTGAAGGCGCCTGGAACGTAACGACCCGTTACGTACTGCCGTACCGGTGAGCGGGCGTCCCGAAGCCAACTGCGACAAACCAATACAAGACCGACTGTTCTACATGAGATTCGGCTGGCTGGGTGCGGACGACTCAACCTTGTAGGTGGGCCGAGCAAAAGGCAGGTCGGCGGCGGGAAACTCTTTGGCGATCGAAACCAACAGCCGTGATCGGATGCGCGTGCGAAGGCGGATATCGGTTGCAAAGCAGCGCAACTCCAACAGGACCCCCTGGGTGAAGCTGCCTGCCTCGTCAAACATGGCTCGGGCTACTGCGCTCGGTTTTGGGTCGGATAGAACGTCCGAGTCGCGGTTTGCAATCTCGATAAGACGCTGGAGCGCGACCTCGAGGTCGACTGACAGGTCGACAAGTACGCGGACACGGAAACGAACGGGGGCTTCGGTCGGCGTGAAGTTCTTGATGACCGATTCCGAGAGTTTGGCGTTCGGATAGGTGACGTGCACGCCGTCCGAGTTGCTCACCGTGGTGGTCCTCAAGCCAACGTCAATCACGTCGCCCCAGGACCCCCACTGAGATCCGATCCGGTCAATCTGAATACGGTCGCCCACTTTAATGGGGCGGTCGACCAGCAAGACAAGGCCCGCCAGGAAGTTGCCGATAATGTCTTTGGCCGCGTAGGCCACGCCGATACCCACGATACCGGCTCCTGCTAGCAGCGGGGTGATCTCCACTTCGAGAATCTTGAGCGAGGTCACGATAACGAAAAAGGCGAGCATGCCTTTGTAGAAACGTCGGACGAATCGGATCAGTCTGTCATCGACATCGTTTTCGGTTTTGGCTGCAGCTGACTCGAGGCGACCGAGCGCAAAGCGCCGGAAGGCCCAGCCGAATAGAAAAGCAGCCGCAATGACACAGCCAATTCCGCCCAGCTCGGTCCAGCCCAAGTTTTGGGTCACGGTCTCGAAGAAACCCAACTCCTCACCGAGTATCAGCAACGTTTCGTACATTCTCGTCTCCACCACGTAACTCTACGAGCGAGAGTTATTCAAAACCGGCTTCGGCTCAAAAAAGCCGAGGGCTGGTGTCACGTTTACGCGCCCCCATCGGCGTTTGTTGGTGAAATAAGGATAGTTAATTTGAGACCGGTTTTCGGGATCGTCAGACTTTGAATGTGGATAAACAAAGGGAGCAAATGACATGAAATCGCTTACTAAAAACACTTCAAAGAAAAACTTGGCTAGCTATCGTCTTCTCCTTGTTCTGGTCGCGGTGCTAGGTCTCCAGCTTGGCGCATGTGTAGGCATCGACGACGATTCCGACGACACGGGTCGGTCGGAGTCGTCCCAGACGGCAAGTCAGAACTCGACTGACCGGAGCGACAACAACTCTGCGTCTCAGACGGACTCCAACAGCCCTACCAACAACAATCCGGCGAACCCGTCCACTTCGAGTAACCCATCCAACTCCGATCCGGTGAGCGAGACGCCCTCTGAGCCGACGGCTACCGGATACTGCCCTAGTCACACGTTCGTCGGAGATATCGGAGGCGTGCAGGCGGTTGCCACCGTTCAATGGTCGACGGAACCGTCGTTTGACCCACGGTCACCGATCTTGGGAGAGACTTACATCCAGGTGGCTGGTGAGATTCAGAGTGGTCAATTCTATTACACCTTCACGGCCGAACTGTACGGGCCGACCGGTTATGGCGATATGCTCGACCACTACGACGGCGCGAGCTTCCGGATTCAACTCGACGTCATGACCGATGGCTTCTATCTAACGGCAAACCCATTTGGTGACCCAGCAATCTACGCTTTCGCCTGCCAGCCCTAAAGGGTCCCCCTCAAACCGCCCACCGAACTCTCTATCCCCTGATCACGGTCACTCGACCATCGAGCCAATACCCCTCACCGCGGCGACTCAACAGCACCTTCTGCAGTCCGGCTTTTCTCAGAGCCGCGATCGCGACGCCGATTCGATTGGTGGCGGCGTCTGGGTGCATCCGTTCGTCAGGCCACATGCCATCCACGAGTTCGTCCATTGTGATGGGCTCGTCGGGGCGACTCTCGTGGTAGCTGATCAGAAGAAGAAGGAGATTCGCGAACTGACGGCGATTTCCGAGGTCAGACCATTCGGCGCCGGGCGCTCGAAACCAGCGTCCGTCGTCGCACACGAGTAAGCTAGAGCCGGACGGATCCTCGACTTCTGCCATCACCTTCGCGCGGGACAGTTCCGGCAGTCGAGCCAACACTCGATCCGTGGCCCAACGAAGCAACCAAGACTGGTTGACTGGCGGCCCGCTGTCGTTTGGATTGAGTTTGCCGCCGTGTTGGGTCGAAACCTCTCGGATCAACGCCGACTCGTCAGCTTCGGTGAGCTGAGAATTGGGATCGAGCAGAGCGAACATCTTCAACGTGAGGCGGCCGATTCGATCGTCGTCCTGGTGTTCTAGCAGTGCTTCGCTGGCCTCGAGGTAAGCCTTGGCGTCGTCGCTGTGCGACGCTTCTGCGAGCGCAAGACTCTGGATTGCAACCGCTCGAAATGCGATGCGATCGTCGCTCATCTGTTCGACGACCGCCAATGCGCTCTCGGATGCTTGTAGTGCCGCACCGTGGTCTTTCAATTCCAGGTTGATGCACGTTTGAGCGATCAGTGCGCCAACCTGGGCGCTTCGTCCAAGGGCTGTGACCGGCGAGCGCCCCACAGCCTCGAGCGTCGCCACCGCCAACCCAAACTCCTGCGACGCCATGTGGAGGCGAGCCCGAGCGAGCTTTGCTTCGAGGGTGTCCCCAGCTTGGTCGAGATGCAATCGTGCTGCCGGCATGTCACCGCTCTCAGTGGCGAGAAATGCCGACAGTGCGTGGTTCTGCTCGTCGCGAGATTCTCCCGACGTGGCATGTGCTTCCTGTAGGGCTCGAGCAGCCGACTGCAAGCGGCCCGCGGCCATATCTGCTCGTGCTTTGAACTGGAACAACCGTGTTTGAGCGCTCACATCTTCCAGCCCACGTGCAATGGCCAAGCTCTTATCTATATCGCTCGGCTCGCGCCCGGCAGCGATGTTGATTTGGGAGGTGAGCAGCCCCGCCGAGAGCTGTGTCTTGTTTGCGGTTGCGAGTTTCGTCGCCAGTTCGATTTGTGTGCTGGCCTCGTCCAAGTGCCCTGTCGAGAGCGAGAGTCGGGCGTCCTCGATTGCCAACAAGGCAGCAACCTCACTGTCTTCGTTTCCCTGGCTGAGTTGGCGTGCCTGGTTCAGTGCCTTGCGGGCTGGTTCGCGCAACCCCATTCGCTGGAGCACTCTCGTCGATGCGATGACAACTCGAGCCGTCAGCGTGGGATCTGCGCCCCTGTCCACACTGACAACTTGCAGAGCCCGCTCCAGCTGAACCAGTTGGTTGCGTGGCTGCCCTCGGTTTGCCAACAAGGGGTCCAGCCCGATCGCCGCAGAAAGGACCCAGCGGGCGACGAGTGGGTCTTCTACGGGCCGCCCGATTTCGCCGGAACCGCTCGAAGCCATTCGGGTGAGTCTCGGGTTTTCGGGATCGGGTGCTGCGAAACGATCGAGTATGGCGATCAAGTTGTCGCGCTCGGGCAGAAGGCGATTGGCCGGCCCGTGGTCAGAGTGTACTAACTCGGCGAAGTGAGCGGCATGCCTGCGCTCGGTGTCCTGTCTCAGACCGAACTCGTCCAGTTGCTCCGCGCTATAATCTCGAACACTTCCGTACAGCCCAATCCGCATTTCGGAGTCAGGCCCTAGCTCAGAGATGAGTAGCGACTTGTCGCGAAGCGCCTGTATCGCGTCGAGTACTTGGACGCTGACCTGCTGGTCTGATAAGTCGACCACAGCTTCGGCTGCTTCGAGCGTGAAGCCACCGCGAAACACAGCACACTGGGCTAGGGTCGAGCGTTCTGGGGGCTCCAGCAGATCCCAAGACCAATCGATGGCGGCACGGAGAGTAGCCTGCCGATCAACGGCCCCGCGGCTCTGGTGTGTGAGAACGTCGAACTGTTGCCCCAACCGGTCCCTCAACTGACGAATTCCCATCACCGACAACCGTGCAGCGGCAAGCACCATCGCCAGTGGCAAACCATCCAAACGCCGGACCACATCGCGGATCAACAGCAGGTCGGATTCACTTGGTTTGTAGTCTGGTCGACCGTCTCTTACGCAGTCGATGAACAGGGTGATCGCGTCGTTTCGCAGGAGCTGGTCTTTGTCCTCCTCGTCTGCGGTGGGCAGCGGCAGTGGCGCCAGCTCGAGGACGACTTCACCCGGGAGCCGCAGTCGCTCTCTCGACGTCACGACGAATCGCAGTCCCGAAAACTGTTCTAGCCATGAGCCCACCGTTTTGGGTGCTGAAGCCACGACCTGTTCGAAATTGTCGAGTACCAGTGTCTCTGATGCGTTTGATGTGAACTCATCCACCGCTTCGAGCACGTCGGCTAGCGTTTGCGCTTCGCTCAAGTCGACGAACCGCACTGGACTGCTGTTTTGGATTGAGGCGATTTCGCCGTATCGGCGGGCCAGCCTAGTCTTTCCGGCACCCGGCGGGCCGACCAGGGTGATCAGTCGCTTGCCGTCCTCGGCCAATCGCTGAAGTGTGGCCAGTTCTTCAGTTCTTCCAACGAACGCTCCGATGCTCTGCGGAAATGTGGTGCTCACCAGTCTGTGCCCATTGCGCCCTGTTCGTATTAGAATCCATTCTGCACACAGAAGGGCATTGTTGCACCCCTGTAGGCGACACCAGCGAGCTGTCGTCGATTGAGAGGAGTCGATACTCACCAGATGAGCGGGTCAGACACCATCGAGATGGGAGTTTTCGAACTCATCGAACCGATCGGCGAGGGCGGAATGGGGGTGGTTTGGCGCGGCGTCCACCGACCGACTCAGCGGCAGGTGGCGATAAAGGTCATCCGGCCCGAACTGGCGGAGGAGGCGACGTTTCGCGGCCTTTTTCGGGCCGAGCTGGCCAGCATTGCGCGGTTGCGTCATCCCTCGATCGTGACGTTGCTCGATCATGGCGAGGTGAGCGGTTCGGCCGCAGAGGCGAGCGGAGGCCGCCTAACTGAAGCCAGCCCCTTTTTGGTGATGGATTGGATCAACGGTGAGCCGATAGCCGAAAGACTCGGCCAGCTAGATTGGACCCGCATCCTCGCCATAACGAGAACCGTGTTGGGCGCACTCGCCCACTCTCATGCGCGGGGCCTGTTGCACCTCGACGTGAAGCCCCAGAACATCCTGGCGGCGTTTGACGGCAACGGCGCGGCTCACATCACATTGACAGATCTCGGCTTGGCCAGAGCCTTTGGAGCGTACTCTGAAGATCAGAGCGAGCGTCTCGAGATAGGCACGCCAGAATACATGGCTCCCGAACGCTTCGAGATGAGCTGGCGAAACTGGGGCCCGGCGACCGATCTGTACGGATTGGGATGTGTCGCCCACGCAATGGTTACCGGTGAGCCGCCTTTTCGTGGGCTTACCTATTGGGATGTGGGCTCCAAGCATTTACGCGATTTGCCCGGTAGTCTTCCACAGCTAGAAGGCACTCCCGACGGGTTTGGTGATTGGGTCTCCCGACTACTTTCGAAGACCCCGGCCGAACGGTTCGAGCGAGCGGCCGACGCGCTGGCAGCGCTCGATGAGCTGGTCGGCGGTGCAAGTTCTTCCGCATTGCCCAGTCACCCCCAAGGGCACGTTCAGCGATTGTCCGGTGCGGGCTTGCGACTCTTTGAACTGCAGAAGATTCCGTTCGTCGGACGCACGAGCGAACGAGAGCACTTCGATCGAGAATTGACGGCAGTCGAAGAAACGGGTCGAGCCCGAGCCGTCCAGATTCGTGGACCCACCGGGGTGGGCAAGAGCAGGCTGAGTGAGTGGTTTTGCCATCAATCGGATGAACGGGGGCGCGCGACCTTCATACGGGTCGATAACGGGCCCGATGTTTCGACGAACGGGGCACTGGTTGCGATTGCAGAGTCTGTGTTTCGCAGCGCCGGTTTGAATCGCCAGGAGAGCGCCTTGCGAGTGACCGACCGGTCGAGGGACCTCGGTTTGTCGAGCGCGGATGGCACTGCATTAGCGAACCTCCTCTGTCCACCGGTCCCCGGACGGTTTACCGGGCTTCTCAAACCCAGAACGGGCGGCGGAAAAGCCGAACAACTTGCTCTGCTGGCCCGATTGGTGACGGCGGTAAGCCATCGGCGACCCCTCGTATTGTGGTTCGATGACGCGCAGTGGTCGCCAGACGGACTGGAATTGGCCAACTACCTGCTTGCGAACCAAGCCGTGATGCCGTGTTCGATTCTGATTTTGGTGGTAACCCGAGAAGAGGCCTTGGCTGTCCGACCTCGAGAAGACGAGCTTCTGAATCGACTGGCCGAGCTTGGCGGCGTCTCCCAGCTCTGGATCGGGCCACTCTCGGACGCAGACCAGGGTCTTCTTTTACATGGCGCCTTGGGACTGGAGACACCCGTCGTGTCCCGCTTGATTGCGCGCACCTACGGCAATCCGCTCTTCGCCGTTGAGCTCGTGAGTGACTGGATCGGGCGGGGAGCCCTCACGCTGACAGACAACGGGCTCAGCATACCCGAGGTTCTGGCTGAGACCTTGCCCGAGAACGTACGCGACATTTGGCAAACCCGCATCGAGCGAGTATTGGCCACTCGCCCTCCCGACGATCAGACCGCGTTGGAGGTCGCGGCCGTCCTAGGTCACGACGTCGATGGGTCGGAATGGAGGGCAGTCTGCCCTTCCCTGGAACATCAGTCGGCAGACACACTGTTGACGAGGTTGGTGGAAGAACGGTTGGTCAGAACGACCGAACGGGGCTGGTCCTTCGCCCACGGCATGCTTCGAGAAACGGTCGAGCAAATGGCGAAAGCCGCCGGAAGACTGCCACTGCATCACGCGGCTTGCGCAGACATGTTGAGGCCCCGATTCGAAGCAAGCGAACCGCGGTCTGCTGGACGATTCGGAACACACCTGCTGTTGGCTGGTGAGCCGGCCGCAGCTGTCGATCCGCTACTGGGCGGTGCAGCCGAGCACTGGGAACGCAGCGAGTATCCGGTCACAGAAGCGCTTCTCGAGCGGTCTGAGGCGGCCTTCCAATCGTTGGAAGCGACCAACGATCCTCGACTGGTCACGATGTATCTGCTGCGGCACCGCAACTTGGTGAGTCTGGGGCAACCCCAGGAGGCATTGTCCTGGGCCGACCGAGCCATTGAGCTGTCCCGCCAGAATGACTGGTCAGTACACCTCGCCAACGCCCTGTGCGAGCGAGGGTGGAGTGCTCGGGTTTGTGGACGACCGCTCGAAGGCATCCCGATGTTGAGAGAGGCCTGCTCCCTACTCGAGAAAACGGACCAGTGGTCGGCATTGGCCGAGGCCAGGAATGAACTGGCCGACCAACTGGTGGCGTCAGGCCAGCTCGATGAGGGTCATTCTCTTTTGGAAGACGTCGAAGCGACCTGTCGAGCCAGTGGCAACGATCGGCTACTGGGGGTCTGCCTTCACTCGAAAGCGATCGCTGCCCTCAACTCCGGGCAGATCAACGAGGCGTTTGGCTGGTTTTCGGAGGCTTTAGAACATCACGAAGCCTATGGCAAGCGGTACGCGATGGCTGGCGCTCTCAACGGGTTGGCTGAAATCGACCGGAAGCAGGGGCGCCTGAACGACGCTGATCGAGGCTATCTGAGGGCGCAGGAGCTGTACGAGGAGATCGGCGCCCAGGGCGCCCGTATCGTCCCGTTGCTGAACCGTGCTCTGGTCTTGATCGAAGCGGGCGACTACTCACCGGCTTCCCAGGCACTGACTTCAGCGATGCAGCTGGCTAAGGCCCAGGGGCGACGCAACCTGCTGGGAGCGGCCCACGCCAACATGTTGTGTTGTGTCGCTGCGGCCGGCGATTGGGGGCGTTGGTCTGAACACTTCGATACGGCCCAGGCCGTACTGGACGAATCGGGAATGGTTGATCCCGACATCGCTTGGCCGGCGGAGTTGGCGGGCGATTTGGCCTTGGCGGCAGACCGAGACGAGGAGGCCGCAGCGGCCTTTGGCCTCGCGTTGAGCCAGTGGCAACGCCTGGGGCGTGTTTCAGAGGTCGATCGAGTTAGAGGCAAGCACCACCCAACAAAGGGCGAATAGACGAATCAGGTTCCGTTCCTTCCGGGGTTCCGTTCCCGCCGTGCTCCAAGAACCACAGCGCAGGCGGGCGCGGGGCTACAAACACCCGCCCTCGAAGTTGAATACCAACAACTCTTCGGTGTCTTCGTCGACGATGTACAACGACCCGTCATCGAACGCGATGCCCTCAGGGCGCTTGGCGTCAATCGGCCACTCATCGAGTACGTCGCCATCGTCCGTGATTTGATACACGGTTCGACTCTCCTGGCTAACGACCAGAAGCTGCTCAGGACAATCGGTCTCTCCCAGGCCAGTGAGTCCCGAGACATCGGGAGCGAAGTCCAACTCGGTTCGGGTGATTTCGATACCGTTTGCAGAGAGGTGGATCAGCTGACTCGGGTCCTTCTCTTTGAGTGCCAGGATGTGTCCGTCGTCGCGGACGAAAAGCCCCTCGAGGCCACTGTTGCCGGTTGAAACGTCGGCCACTTGAATGCGGTCGACGACATCGCCTGTACTGAGCTCCGCCCGGATAATCTCACCGGTCTCCTCGACTGCCAGAAGTACGGCGTCCCCCTGTGCAGCGACCGCCTCGAATCCATCGAAGTCCGATCCATCGATGCTGATTTGCCTGACTTCAGCCCCGCCAGGAGTGAACTCGTAGGCCTTTTTTTTGGAGTCGCTGACAACCCACAGGTTCTGCCCAATGAGGGTCAGTCCGGAGGGATCGTTGAGATCCAGTTGAATGCTTGCCCTGGGTACGAGCTCGTCGTCGGAGGTTTCAGCGCAGGCTGAAAGGACGAGTACAACGACCCCGAACCAGAGCCGTCTTCGCTTGCTGAGTTGAAGCTCAGTCATCGTCGTCATCGTTGATTTCGTACCCTAGTCAGTTGCCAGCGTCAGCTTAGCCTATTGCTCCCCGAAGACGAAGCGCCAACGATGAGGCGTCGTGAGAGAAGCCCCTTTTCGTCTGACGCCGAAGCAGATCAGTGGCGCAATCGCCTTGCCGAACTCAAAAATTGTCGCGGGAGATCCCTGAACTCTGGCTTGACTGCCTTCTTCACAGGTGACTTGCAGCCAATATTCCGCCTTGACCGCACCGAGCCTCAGTCGTATCGTTTGCGCCAAACTAGCTCGTTTAAAATCGGAGGTTCGCATGAGGGGTTTTCTCGTTTCCACGTCGATCGCGTTGGTCTGTCTTTTCAGCTCTGTGGTTTCCGCGCAGGAGCCACCCACACCACCCGGGAGCGCCGTTCTCGACACCTGGGTCGGGAACTGGACGGCGACTGGTACCATGATGGGCATGGACGCCGAACTAACCCAAAACTGGGAGTGGGCCATGGGCGGCTGGTACCTTTTCGGACAACAGAGCATGACGTTGACCACGCCGGGTGGTCCGGTTGCGATGGAAGTCATGATGATGTTCGCCCCCAACGGTGACGGCACCTACGGCGGCTACTATTTGGACAACATGGGTGAGCACCATCCGATGGGCGCCGCCGAAACTGGCGATGGTGGGCTGATCATCTCTTGGACAGACGATGTGGGAACCCAACGAGCCACAATCGGCGGGAACCAGGGTGGTGTGGTGTCCGCGACCTTTGAGCTCCAGGGCGAAGACGGTTCCTGGGGGCCATCCGGAACCATGACCTACACAAAAGTTGCCGCCGAGTAGCCCTCTTTCCCGTCCTCATATCCGAAAAAGTGGATTGACTGGCTCTCGACCGGTTGCCAAATCGCTGAATGGCTCTTAGCTTTGAAGTACCCGAATCGAATCGAGAGTCCTTCGCATGCCTCCTGGCCAGACCCAAAAGAAGCAAAAGGCCAACGCTAGCGCTCTACCGGAGCAGGACGGCAACGATTCGCGCAAACTCGTCCAACTCAAGGCCAACCTGGCGGATTTGTCGTACGACGAGCAAGTGAAGGCGCTCACGCCATCGCTCCCCGTTCAATTCAACGCCAAGGGAAAGACCAAATCGACCAAAAAACCAGTCGGCAAGGGTGACCTGGTCGTTGCCCGCGGCAAGGACCAGACCGATACTGACTCGCTGACCGACTTCCAGGAGGACCTGCACAACGTCTCGAAGTTATGGGGTTTTTCGGTAAAACTGAAAGACCTCCGCTTGGCGACCGAGGGCGGCAAGACCGTAATGGTTCTGGCGTGGAAGTCGAGTTGGGGCCGCAAGCCGATCACACCACCAAAGGGCAATTTCAACGCGCTCGAAGCCCGTTGGGTTGTGGCCGCGGTGTCGAAACTGCCCGGATTCAAGCTGCTGCCCTCGGGCGTTCAGCCGCGGGTGTTGGGTTTACTCGGCGGCGAGACCAACGAGTTGTCCCGAGGCGTGCGCGAAACGTTCGAGAAGATTTTCGTCAAGATTAAGGGCGAGACTCCGCAGAAACAGGCGACCGCACTGAAGGGGCTGCTAACGAACAAGGACGCCCTCCCCAGTGACGTCAGCGAAGATCACAAACGAACCCAAACCAAATACGCACTGACGGGACCCACGCCGAAACCGAAATACGCCTTTCGGGGCAAAGCCGCGGATGGCGAAGCGTGGCTGGCCAAGTTTGTGGATGGTGTGCAAATCACCATCGTAGCGCCCAAGGCGATGAAGAAGGGTTATCACAACTACACCGCCCAGCAGGTCGCCAAACAGGCCTCGTACCTGCCCAAGGCGAACCGAAAGGCCATTAAGACCATTCTGTTGAACCCTCAGAAGAATCCAGACGACGCCTACTGGGCGGTCAAATACAAGGAGCCCAACTTCAGCTCCTTCATGACGGCTGGCGCAGCTGGGATCGTTACGATCTATCCCGAGAAGAAGAACAAAAAACTCAAAGGCGAAAACACTGCCACCGACAGCATGATTCACGAGACTGGGCACGTCTGGTCTCGGAAGAAATGGGGACCTGACACCACGAAACCCGCTTGGAAACCTTGGAGATACGCCATGGCGAAAGACGGTGTCGCTGTCTCAACCTATGCCATGAAGAGTGTAGATCACGAAGTACCCCAAAACATAACAGCCTATGTCGTGACCCAAGGATCGCCGAAGTATGCTGAGTATCAGGCGATTGTGCCCGCGCGATTCGCGCTCCTGAAACGCGAGTATAAGTAGCACCATGTCTGCGACCTCCCCAAACGGAGACATCCACCCAGGTACGATCGTCGTCGAAGACCAAATCGACGGTACAACCTCGACCGATCGGGCTGACGAGGTTCCCGAGACGATCGCTTGGGTTCGTGTTGGTGATCAGTTCGCCGCGGTGGTTCGCATCATTGTGTCGGGAGAGCCCGGAGCCAGGCGTTTTACCAAAATCGGCGTGGACGGCGAAATGCTCGAGACGACGTCGCAGTAGAGCCAGGACACCCCAGGCTAGTTGGGATTGGGCGCCATCATGAGCGCTGCTTGCGGTTGGTCCGCAAAGGCTTTTGCCGCCCACTCCATGTACTGAGGATGGTCTTGCAGGAAGCGCATGACCACCGGCATGACGGTTGCCCGAGACAGATCGCTGACCGACTCTTCTGGGTAGACCTCTCTGCAGACATCGATCACGATACCAAGCGCTCGCATGAACATGAGTTGATCTTGCGGTGTGCGGAACGTCTTCAACTGCTTGAGTAGACCACTGATCTTGCCGAATAGCAGCGAGATGTCACCGCTTCGCTGCGGGTCATGATCGAAAATCGTAGAGCGCATATTCTCGTCCGAGAACACTTCTGCCGCGAACGACTCGAGCTGCTCTCGCTCGCTCTCGTCAACGACGCCCCGCTCGATAATGCCATCGGCGTAGATTTGCGGATTGCCGAAAAAACCGCCGATTATCTCCTTCACGAGTCCAACCCGCGTGCTCTCAGGCATCCGTTTGACCATGCCGAAATCGAGTAGAGCGAGCTTTCCGTCGCGTGTGCAAAACGCGTTTGCGGGATGTGGATCACAGTGAAAGTAGCCCCCCTCGAAGGCTTGGCGAAAGAAGGCCCTCAAGTAGCTCTCGATCAGCGGTTTCCGATCGATCTCCCAGGCGTCCATCTGGGCTCGGTTGTCGAGGTTGACGCCGTCGATGTACTCCAACGCGAGCACCCGCTTCGAGGTGAAGTCCCAGTACACCTTGGGGACGATCACGTCGACATCAGCCAACGCAGCGCTGAGTTCCTCGGTGGCCTCGCCTTCGTGGATTAGATCCAACTCTTCGCGCAGGGATTCATCCGCCTCTTTGAAGATCTGCTTCAGGTCGACCTTTCGGAAAATCAACTGCAGCACGCCGATCAACTTGCCCATCAGAAACAGGTCGATGTCGACTGAGCGCTCCAGCCCGGGGTGTAGAACCTTCACCACGATGTCTTCGCCGGTCTTGAGGCGTGCGCGATGGACCTGCGCCATCGAGGCTGCCGCGATGGGCTCAGCTTCGACTTCGTCGAAGAGTTCCGTCGGGTCACTGCCAAACTCGGCGCGAATCATCTCTGCAACCAAAGGATAGGGCGTCGGCTCCACCTCGTCGCGGAGGGCTTTGAATTCCTCGATATACTCCTTTGGCAGCAGGTGAGCCTGCAGGCTGGCGAGCTGACCGACTTTGATGTTGGCGCCCTTGAGCGACGATGCGGCCCGTCTGAATCGACGGGCATGGCGTCGGTGTATCTTCGACAGTTTCTTTTTGCTGTGGGGCAAGCGAATCTTGCGACGAAACCACACCCACATATAGGCGCCGAGCATGAACCACTGGACCCAGGCGATCCGAAAGAAGTGACGCACACCCGACATCCGCTTGGGTTTGAGTCGCATTCTGGCCGCGATTTGCACACCGGTATCCAATCGTTGGGCGATTTTCCGGTCGCTAGCGGGTTTTTCAGGTCGGGGCTGATCCGGCTCTAGGCCGACTGGATTGTCTCCTGTATCACTCATGACTGGGGCGCAAACAAATGTGCGAGTTCTTGGGCGGCGCCCAGCGCCAGCTCGATGGCCGCTTCTTCCGCCGCTTTGGCAGCTGCGGGTTCCGCGAAGGGTGATTCGTCGCCAACGATAGCCAGCACGGCGCCGCTTTTGACCTTACCCTGTGCGCTGGCCGTAGCGCCGATGGGAGCGATTTCAGTGGAATGCACATCTGAGAGGACAAAGAGGTGGGAGGTCTCCATGTCTGAGGCCAGTACCCCCATCTCGCTCAAGCGATTCAGGAAGGCCTCGTTCTCGCTTGCCAAAGGACCGTGTCCGAACTCAACCCCATAGAGCGCATCTTTGGCGTGAACTAGGCCCGTATAGGTATGCGATCCCTTGCCGCTGGAAAGAGCGGCTCGCTGCAGGGCTGTGGTCATATCGAGGTCGGCGACAGCGGGGTAGCAGGGGTCGATGTAGCGCGAGGAAGCGCCCTCGTCGCGCACGCCTCCGGTCGCAATGACCAGGCTTCCCGTCTTTAGCTGCGACTTCTGCAAAGACCCAGCCGTTCCAACCCGGATGAAGAGGCGGACTCCGAGCATGATTAGCTCGGTCATGATGATACTGAGCGTGGGACAACCCATACCTGTCGACACCGAGGCCACATCGACGAAACCGGCGTCATCGGTGCGCAAACGGCCAGTGTAGACGTTGTGTTGGCGGCTGTTCGGGAACACTTCGAGGTCCTCGAAGTGTTCGCTGATTCGTTTGGCTCGACCATCTGAGCCGGGTACGAAAAAGAGGCGCCCGTACCCACCGTTGCCACTGAGTTGCTCGGCGTTTACTGCAAGATGGTGAGGGCTGAAGTCTGACATGAGCCTAGGAGCTTCCCTGTTTCAAATTCCGTATTCGCTTCTCACACAGAGCCGCTAGAGCCTCGGCGGACCCTGAATCCCCGGGTGCGCCGGGCCAGCGGTCGAGGTAGTTTTGGTATATTCGGCCGATAGCGTCATCGTTCAGGCCTTTCCAGACGGAACCACGGCTCTCGAGAAAGGACTCCAGCGAAGCGTAATCGTCGCTGGGAAACCGTTCTTCGACGGCTTCGTTCAGCGACAACCCTTGCGATGCGAGCTCCGCCACTTGCTCCCAGTATTCGAGGACATCCTCGATGTATCTGGGGACGTCAAAGGCACGCGAGCCGGCGTCGTATATCGTGCATCGCTCCAGGGGATAGGCCACATCGTCCCATTGGCTCGCTTCGAACTCTGGCGCGATGAGACTTTCACTTCGAATCAAGTCGGTGCCCTGAATACCGATTCTGAGTTTTGTTTTGCTGTCGACGAGTTTGAACTTGCCTTCGAAATACACCGCGTGGGCCGACTCGTAGTCTGAAAAGGTGGCGCGCAGTCTGCTATCGAGGTCACTCAACACCTTCTCGAGTTTGTGGCAGCCAATGGTGAAGAAGACGATATGGCGGATACTCGAACCCGTGTTTTGCAGGTGCTCGACTAGCACATCGAGCCCATTTGCCATTGTGATACCGGTGGCCACGACGTCGCCCGCGATAATGAAGCTTCCCGACGGAATTTCGAGCTTGCGATACATGTCTTCGCGGACCTGCCAGCGTCCATCGCTCGTCTTGGAACGCTGCGAACTCATGAAAGCCGATGTGTGCCGGTTCATCCCGAAAGCGGTGTAGAGCGCATCGCGGATGCCGAAATTGAGCCCGCCGCGAAGGAAGTTGAGCACGCATACTCGATGTTCTTCGTGGGCTTCGAGTTCGCCGCGAAACGGCGCCTGGCTGAACGCCTTCGTGACGGCTGCCTGCAGGTGATTAGTGTACTCGCAACCCACCAGTTCCGGGCGGTTGCAGATCGCTCGACTCTCGGGGGTCGAGACCACGTAGCGCTTTACCGCCGAGGTGTAATCGCCGTCGACGGCGTACCAAGAGGCATCGGGTGTACTGGTCAGTTGGGACAAGAACTGCATACCGCACATCATGCCCGATCTTGTCGGCTGCGCCTAGCGGCGTCGTGGCGATCAGCGGGCTCCTGGCGTCGCTGTTCCGGTGGTGGTCTCGGGAATGAAGGTTACCGACCACTGCGACGGTTGGTAGGTCGCTGACGGGCTTGTGATCGTGGTGTTTCGATTCACCACGCTGTCGTCATACGACCAGCTCGGGTCACCACTCGATTCGGCAGGTATTCCGAATTGATCGACCACAACCGATCCATTTACCAACGCGATCGCGTCGTCTCCATTGTGGTCGAGAGCCGATCCCGTGGCCCCGTTAGCCGGCTCCCAATCGGGCGATGTGCCGTAAACCAGTGAAAATCCTGCGCTGTCTCTGGCGATGACGAACGTTTGGCAGGGCGCAACCGAGGTCGAGGGGAGGTCCGCTTCCATCGTCCCATCCTGATCGAAATGGCGAACCAATCGCCAGCCGGACAGGTCTACCGTTTGGTTCCCGGCGTTATAAAGTTCGACGTAGCGCCCTCGCGAGGGGAGGTCGATGTTCGGATCGACGATCTCACTGATCAGAAGCCCGCCCCCGGGTAAACCACAATCGGCGCTGTCCTCTGAGACATCGGGATTCACTGGGACGTCGGGATTGCCGCTGTCGTCGAGGTCGGAGGGGACGTCATTCGTGACGTCGGTTTCTACGTCGCCGGACACATCCCCTGTGGTGTCTTCAACTACAGCGTCCCCACCGCGTTGCCGGATCGGTGTGGTGTCCGTTGCTTCGACCACATCGACAGCGTCAACGGGCTCGTCGGAGCAACTCACGCCCAGTATCAAGAAAACAAAAATCAGTACTACTCGATTCACGTCACACTCGCGTCATCAGAAACCGCCACCACCGTTTCCAACAACTGCCTGACTTTCACAAGTGTTCATTTGCGTCCGGGCCGCTTTGCCGTGGCATTGGCCAACGTGTTCCGAAGCCGTCGGCTATTTGGCAAGACGCGATGCGGCACGCCGCGAACGCACAGCCAAAGCCAGTCCGAGTAGAGGCAGCAGCCAGTGACCCGGGCCACTCGGAACGCTCTGACAGTCGCAGCCAGCGTCACTCACCACCGAAATCGTTGGACGCTCTGTATTGCCGGGTAGGTCGCCCGTGCCCGCATCCGGTAGCACCGCGTCCAGCGGATCGATGCCGGCGTCTTCTTCGTTCGCGCCGTCAGCCTGACAAAGCTCCGAATCGGCCCTGTTTGGATCGGTCTCGCCCGGATCCACAATCCCGTTACCATTGGCGTCCTCCTCTCCGTCGGGGAGACAATCCAAGTCCGAATCTCGGGCCATCGGATCAGTCACGGTTTCCCCGGAATCGCTGTCTGCGACAAAACGAGCGAGATCGGTGTCCTGCCCCTCGGGTGCGGCCAGTCCGAGCTCGAGCCCATCGGTCAGTGAGTCGAAATCCGAGTCCACCTGAGTCGGGTTGGTCCGGTAGGGTGAAGCGCTGTCGCTCAAAGCCTCGGTCCCGTCTGAGAGCCCGTCATCGTCGCTGTCGTCGTCCAACGGATCCGTTCCAATTTCTAGGAGTTCGAATCGATCGTCGAGCCCATCGTTGTCCGTGTCCGATTGATTCGGATCAGTCTCACTGTCGTCGATGCGTCCGTCTGCGTTCTCGTCTTCCGCACCTTCGCACTCGTCCACTGGCCCGGGTCCGTCGCATAGGCCGTCTCCATCGCTGTCGGGGTTGTCCGGGTCTGTTGGGTTCTCCGCAGTGACTTCGAGGCCATCCGTCAGGCCGTCCAGATCCGTATCACGGTCGTCTCGGCATTCGTCCTCTCCAGGACCGTCGCAGATGGCACAATCGGAGGCGCACTCGCCACACGCGTCCGATGAAGGTTCTCCGCAACCCGCCAGTGCGAACGTCCCGAGTGGACAAGAGTCGCAGTCTGCACAAACGACGTCCTGGTCTGCTCCACACGCCGTTGTTTCGTATGTGCCCTCGGGGCAGGCGGTGCAATCCCAGCAAGAACCATCGGCCAAGAACTGGCCGTCGAAGCAGCCAGAGCACTCGGTTGAGTCGGGTCCCGTGCATTCGGCACAGAACGGATTGCATTCGGCACAGCCAGTGTCGGCGGAAGCGGTGCAGCTCTCGTCCTCGAATGTGCCCTCCCCACAGACCGAACATGGGTGGCAGGTACCGGCCTCGAGAAACTCGCCTTCTCGGCAAGACAAACAGGCTGACGCCTCGGGTCCGGAACAGGTCAGACAAGAGCTGTCGCAGGGGTCACAGTCTGTATTGGTGGATGGGCCGCAAGCGGTGGCCTCGAAACTGCCGGATGGGCACTCCGAGCACACGTCACAGCCGGTCTCGCTGGCGAACTCGTTCTCTCCACAGGTGCATTGGTCGGCACCTGGTCCCGTGCAGGTTGAGCAGGCGTTGTTACAGTCAGTGCACACTGTGTCGCTCGTCAGCGTGCACTCTGCCGCTTGGAATGTGCCGCCTTCGCATGATCTGCAGGGGACGCAGTAGCCGTCTTCTAAGAATGAGCCCTCGGGGCACGAGACGCATTCTGTCGGGCTCGGGCCAGAGCAAGACTCGCAGGAGGGATCGCAGGCAGTGCACACTGTGTCGTTGGTTTCGGTGCAGGATGCGGCCTGGAAGTAGCCGGGATCGCAGGCGGAGCAGGTCTCGCACAACCCGCCTTCCAGAAAGTGGCCGGCCCAGCAGCTAGTGCACTCTGAGGCCGTCGGACCCGAACAGGATGCACAGAAGGAGTCGCAACTCGAGCACTCGATATCGCTAGTCTCGGTGCAGGATGAGGCATAGAAGGTGCCCACGTCCCAGGTCGAACAGGTCTCACAGACTCCGGCCTCGAGAAAGCGACCCGTAGAACAGCTGGTGCACTCAGAGGCTGTCGGGCCCGAACAGGTCTCACAGAAAGCATCGCATTCAGAGCACTCAGTGTCGTCGAAAGCGGAACAAGCTGTTGACGAGTACGTGCCGTCCTCGCAGGTGGAACAGCCCACGCAGATATCGTCGTCGAAGAAGGAGCCGTCCTCACACGCAGTACAATCAGACACGCTAGGGCCTGAACAGGACTCGCAGGATTCGTGGCACGATCCGCACTCCGCGTCGGCGTCGGCCGAACACGCCGCCACTAGGTAGCCCCCTTCGCAGGTCTCACAGATCTCGCAGGTCTCGCCGTCGTAGAAACTGCCCTCCGGACAGCTCGTGCAATCGGTCGCGTCTGGTCCCGAACAGGTTTCACAGGATGGGTCACATTCGGGGCAGGTCGTGTCTTGGGTTGGCGAGCAGGCCTGAGCTTCGTAGGTTCCGGGTGCACATGTACCACAAGCCGTGCAGGTACCGTCAGAGGGGAACTCGCCACCCGGACACGAAGTGCATCCAGTGGGCCCCGGCGCATCGCACGTGACACAGGACGAATCGCATAGTTGGCAGCCTGCCAACGGGCACCCCCCGCACTGAGCCGGGTAGGTCGTGCGACATCCTTCGCCGATGACGGACCCAATGTTGGCGCACCAGTCGTTGGCTTGAAGGCAGTTGGTCGCGCCGCAAGAGGGAGCTGCGCATGCACCGCACAGCGACGGGTAGTCGAGCTGGCACCGCGGGCCCAGACTGTTGCCGAGCGTTCGGCAGGCCGGCTGGACACAGAGCTCGCATGCTTCAATCTCGCATGCTCCGCAGCGAAGTGGCTCAGCCGCGATCGCTGCGCACGGATCCTCGGACTCGAGGCAACTGGGTTCACAGACTGGCGTCTGACTCCAGACTGGGCTAGCGATCAGGCTCAGACCGAATGCGGCCACCAGAGCTGCTGAAAATCTGAGAATCAGAGGGACTCGGATTGGATACGACACGATATTCCTCCGCAGCGAGCGGTTCTTTGCTCACTACATCCTACGATCGGGATCGTCTAGAGGGCTTCTCAAAGCCTGTCAATTTGGATGATCGCTGCTCTTGGGGTCACTTTCGGTCGGTTTATCGTTGTCAAAGCACTGCCGTCTACGAACCCGCCTGATGACTGCACGAAGAACTTAAGCCGCATGCCTTCGCACACTCGCAGAACCCTGTTTACCCGTTGTCTGTCGCGGCTGAAAACGGTTTCTTGAACCCATTTGTGAACCCCATCGTTTACCCACCTCCGAGGCGCGAATCTGATGACTTGATCGCAATGAATGAAGTCGATGGCTTTGAGGAGGAATTACAATGAGAACGATTCACACAATAATGATTACACTGGGCATTCTGCTCATCTCGGCGGCCGCGATCGCCGGGAATGCTAACTCCACCGCCCGATGCATAGGCGGCCCCGAAGGCGCTCGCTGCGTCACCCAGCTACCTGCCCCGGAAGCCGGCGAGTTCCAGGTTGTTCAACTGGAAGACGGCCGCTTCGTGGTCTACAGGGCGCAAGTTGGTGGAGAGCTTCTGGACGAGGATGTGTTCGTCGTTGACCCCGTTATGGGGACGGTGACCTACGCTGGTTTCTTCTTTGACGAGTTCGAGTCCATCATCCATCTCGGTGACGGCATGTTTCTGATTACAGGACTCATATACTGGGCCGACTATGACTACCCATTCGAGTTCGGCGAAGTCCCCAGCGTACGGGCCTGTGGAGGCGATGACTGCCTGGATCTGGTCGACATCGTCGACTACGAGCCTCTTTTCATGGGACGAATCGAGCGCACCAGCATTCTGTGGAATGCGAATGATGGTACAAGTCATACTCTCGGTACCTACGTAATCGATGAGTGGATGGAGCCGCCGCACGACTACTGGATGCCCCCGTACGAGCCGTACGAGCCAATCGAGTTTCCACACGAGCCGATCGAGATCAACCCGTATCAGCCGATCGACCTCATGCCGGTCGAGCCGTTCGAGCTGACTGACGAGTTTGATCTCGGACCAGTTGGCTTCCCGAACCACTTCTGAACTATCCGCGAGGACTTCGATCAGTTTCCAGCAGAACGCTGAGGCTTTCTGATTGTCTTACCCCGTTCCCACGGTGCTCGAAGGCTGCACATAGCAGGCGCTGGTCGAAAGAGCGGGTCCACCGTTCAAGCGCCCAGAAGATCCCGCATTCGTAGTCGAAAGTCTTGCAAAGGCCGGTCTCCCGCCTGAGAGCTAGGCGAACCGGTCAGGGCTAGTGCGCGCGCCGCCGAATAAGTCGTCCCATAGAAAACCACTGATTCGCCGTTGAATCGCTCGCAAGTCCTCGACGACCAGGAAGAGACTCGGGACCAACACGAGCGTGATTACGGTCGCGAAAAGGATGCCGAAACCCACGGACAGGGCCATCGGTATCAAAAAACGGGCCTGCCGCGACGTCTCGAAAATCATCGGTGCGAGACCGCCAAAGGTCGTCAGCGTGGTGAGCAGTACCGGCCTGAAACGGCGAATACCCGCCTGTGAAATCGCCTCTCGGATGTCGACGCCGGCGGCCGCCCGCTTGTTGGCGTAGTCGACCAAGAGGAGCGAGTCGTTCACTAAAACGCCAGATAGGGCGACCAACCCCATCATACTCATCAGGCTCAAGTTGAAGTCCATGATGATGTGACCGAGCACAGCGCCGACGATGCCAAATGGAATCGCAACCATCACGATGAGCGGCTGGATGTAGCTCTTGAAAGGAATGGCCAGCAAGAAATAGATGCAGATCAGCGCGATTAGGAAACCTCTGCCGAGGGCCCCCATGCTCTCTGCCATCCTGAATTGACTGCCGCGATACTGTTGGGTAAGGCCAGGAAAATCCGCCACCAGGCCAGGAAGGACCGTCGCGTCGAGCTGCTCCATGACTTGCTGGGTTTCCCCGATTGGGTTCACGTTGGCCGACACGGTCACCACCCGTCGCGCATCACGTCTGGGGATCGAGGTGAACGAACGGCCGCGCTCGACATGAGCCACCTCACCGAGCGGCACGTAGCGCCCACTCGGTGTGGATATCAGGAGTGATTCTAGATCGCTTTCGCTGGCCCGTTCCGACTCGGGCAGGCGTACAAAGACGCGCACCTCGTCACTCTGGCGCTGCTGGCGGACCGCCTCTGCACCCCAGAACGAACTGCGGACTTGGCGGGCAATTTCACGCGATGTGAGACCGAGACTCTCGCCTGCCGGAGTCAACGAGAAGTCGATCTGCTGTTTGCCATCGGATCGACCTTCGTCCACATCCGACACATTGGGAAACTGTTCGAGCGACTCGGCTAGGGCCGCCGCTGCGCGTTCGAGGGTGTCTACGTCGCGATGACTCAGCTCGATCGTCAGGCCAGCACCAGAACCGGGCCCGTGCCGATCATACTCGAAACGCAGCCGCTCGATTCCCGCAATGGCTCCAGCACTACTTCGCCACTCTTGGGTCACCTCAGAGGTCGGAATGGGGCGGATATGGGGCGGCGTTAGATAGGCGCTGACGCCAATCGTGTTGCCATCGATTTTAGTGGAGACGCCGAGCAAGAGCTCATCGCCCCCATTGGCCTCGACTACGCGACGCAGCGCGTCGACCAGCTCGTCTCTGACTCGCACCGCTTCTTCGAACGGGCTGCCCGGGGGCATCTGCGCACCCACGTAAGCCGTATCTGACTCAGTGCGCGGCATGAAGATAATGCCGATGTGGCCGCCCTTTACGTATCCAATCGTTGCGATCAAAACAGCCACGCCGGCTGCGACTGTTATGAAGCGCCAGCGCAAAAGGAGTCGCAGAATCGGGCCGTACACATCGGTCGCGAACCAGGTCACTCCGCGATTGAAAAACAGTTGGAAGCGTCGCAGCGGACCGGGTTTTTTGTCGCCGTTGCCTTCGCGTCCGTGCCCCAGGTGAGCTGGCAGAATGAGCAGTGATTCGACCCACGAGATGATGAAGACGGTGATCACCACCATCGGGATCACCCGCCAGATCTTGCCCACGAATCCCGGTACGAAATAGAGCGGCAGGAACGCCACGATGTTGGTCAGGATGCTGAACCCAATCGGTCCAGCGACATCTCTGGCGCCCGCGATGGCTGCCGCTTGGAGCGACATCCCCTTGCTGCGGTACTCGTATATGTTCTCGCCCGCCACAATCGCATCATCGACGACGATGCCCAGGGCGACGATGAACGCAAACATCGAGATCATGTTGATCGACACGCCCATTCCCGGCAGAAACAGCAGACCGCCTAGGAACGAAATGGGGATTCCCATCGTGACCCAAAACGCCACCCGAAGCTCGAGAAAGAGGCCGAGCAAAATGAGAACCAGGGTCAAGCCGAGGAACAGGTTCCGCATCAGAAGTTGAAGGCGCTGTCGATAGTGATCCGAGCGATCGTTTCGGACTACCCAACTGACCCCGTCGGGAAGGTCGGCTTCGAGCTCGGGCATCAGCTCCTGAATGGCGTCCGAGACCCCAATTGGTGTCTGGTCACCGACTCGAAACACTGAGAGCTCAATGCTTGGCAAACCGTCGTAGGTGCTAGCTCGATCCACATCCTCGAACCCTTCGCTGACTGTAGCGAGATCTTCCAACCGAACGATGTGTCCGCCGTCCGTCGACTGTATGGGAATGGTCGCGAACTCATCGGCCCAGTCGCGACGATCGGTAACCCGCAGCATGATCTCGCCCGACTCGGTGTCGATTCGTCCGCCCGGAAGGTCAACCGAGGCTGCCGCGATCCGACTGGCAACCTGATTGAGAGTCAGCTCGTGTGAGCGGAGAGTTTCCTGAGAAATCTCAACATGAATCTCGACCGCCCGGCCCCCTACGATGTCGATTTGGGTGATGTCGTCGCTTTGCAGCAGGCCGTCCTGCGTCCGTTCGGCCAGTTCTCTGAGTACCGTCTCGGACACGTCGCCGTACAAGACCAGCGACACAACCTCTCTGCGACGCCGAGAAAGCGTGATGCTCGGGTCCTCGGCATCGAGGGGAAGAGTTCTGACCCGGTCGACGGCCTGCTCGATCTCCTGCCGTACCCGACTGGCGTCTGCTCCACCCAGCAGCTCGAGGCGCAGCGAGGCCGAACCTTCGCTGGCGGTTGACGACATCTCCTTGATTCCATCCAGACCGCGAAGAGCCTCTTCCATCGGCAGAATGATGCCCCGCTCGACCTCTTGTGGGCTCGCTCCGGGGTAAGAAACCCGCACGTTCACGATATCGAGGTCGAACTCGGGGAACACCTCTTGTTTGATCTTGAGGGCTGAGACAAACCCGGCCCCCAGTAGGAAGATCATGAGCAGGTTCGGCGTGACGCGGTTGCGCACCATCCAGGCGATAATGCCGCCCTTCTTCCCGTCATCACCTCTCGTGCGTTCGGAACTCATTGGCCGCGCCTGCCTTCGCCGCTCCGAGCGCTGCCGTGGCCACTTCTGCCACCGTGCCTTCCTCGCTGACCCTCGTCGCGCCCGCTACGGGCGTCGTCACTGGGGCCGCTGGTTGGGCCATCACTGGGTTGACTCGATGGGCCACCTTGTGGGCCGCCCCAACCCGAGTCGCCGGTTCGCAGCTGCATACCCGAAACCGGTGCGGACAGCGCCGACGAGATGACTTGGTCACCCGGCTCCAACCCGCCTGACACAAAGATCTGATCTCGACCCCGAAACACGATCTCGAGCGGCCTGATCTCCAACGTACTCTCGGTGTTCAGCACCCAGGCGCTGTTGCCGTCTCGGACGAGGCCCCGATCGAGTGGTATGATTGAGTCCAACTCCGCGCCCTGGATCTCGAGGCGTGCCCAGGCTCCCAAAAGCAACCTAGGCTTGCCGTCGTTCTCGGGCAAAAGGGCCATTGGGTCTCGGACCTCAATCAATAGCTTGGCGAGTCGACCGCCGTCTTCGAGGTCAGGCTGAAGACGTACAACGTGTCCGATTCGCGAGGCGCCGCTGGTTGACGACGAAGGAAAGACCCTCACCTCGGAGCCCACCTCGTCGCCCCCCTGCGGAATAGCGAGCCAATCGAGCTCTTCGACTGGAACCGCTGCTTCGATCCAAAAGGAGTCAGTCCCAATCAGCCGCGCCAGAGAACTGTTCTCACTGACCCGACTACCCACGTTGACCGAACGCGAATGAACGACACTGTCAAAGGGTGCGGTAACCGCGGTGCGACGCAGGTTGAGGCGAGCCCGATCGTAGGCTGCATCGGCAGCTTCGAAGGAGGCTTCGGCAGAATCGAGTTGGGGTTGTCGAAGGACGAGATCGCGTTCCTCACCGTCGAGGTCGCCCCCGTAGAGCTCATACTCCGCTTGCGCGACCAGTTGGTTGGCCTCTTCGAGCCGTTGGTTGGCCCGGGCTGAATCGCGGGTTGCATCGGCCTGCCGGCTCGCGAGTCGGTAGTTGTCGTCGTCGATGCGGACCACCAGATCGCCCGCTGACAAGAAACCGCCGGGGGCGAAATCAGGATGGACTTCCACAACCTCTCCGGCGACTTGAGGATGGAGAGCGATCTCGAGAGCGGGGACGACCGTTCCACTCGCTTCTACGACCACGGCTGCGCTCGAACGATCGATCTCGACCACCTCGACCAGCGCGGCCCTTCGGCCTCCACCGTGGCCACCCCAACCGCCTCGGCCTCCGCCATGCCCACCCTCATCGTCTTTTGTCATGAAACGGTTGGCCAGCGAGACCGCAGCGAAAATGAGGAGGACAGCCACTACAATCTGGACTACGACACGCAGCAGATTGCCGACAAACCCGTTGCGTGGGGCAAACGGCTCGTGCTCGTCATCCACTGAATCGGGGCCGTGTTCTGTGTTGTTGGGCTCGATCATATTTCAATCCTCGACGGGTGTGTCCGGAGTTGTCTCCGACCGTCCACCCCTGTCTTGGGCCATGTCTTCCGCCAGATCCCAAGGACCCGCCAACGCGCGACACAGGGCGATTCGATAGTGAAGCAGGTCGCGACGGGCCGAGAGCACCGACCGCTGCACTGCTTGTTGGCTCGTGAGCGCGTCCAAAACCGTGACGAACTGGACCCCGCCGCGCTGATAGCTATCACGCGCTCGTTCGAGCGACTCGGTCGCCAGTTCGAACTGCAGCTCCAAGCTCTCGATGAGTTCGAGTTGGTATCGATCGCGGGAAAGTGCGTCTTCGACTTCACCCAGTGCCGTCAGAATCGTTTGCCCATAGTTGTTCAGAGCCTCGGCGGCTACTGCCCGGGTGCGATCAACCTCAGCGGAGCGTCGCCCGCCGTCAAAAATCGGACCCAGGAGATTCGCGCCCAGGTTCCCGATCCAATCAACCAAAACCGACTCCAACGACGTCGAGGTGCTCAAGGAGCCCGACAACGACAGACGCGGAAAGCGGTCGGCGATTGCCGCGGCGACGCGGCGATCGGCCGCGAGGACGCGACGATAGGCCGCGCGCACGTCGGGGCGTTGTTGAATGAGTTCCGAGGGGATTCCTGTCACGGGAAGCGCGGGCTCATCGATTAGAGTCGCTGTGTCCGGGAGGTCGAACTCGGCCGGAGACTCCCCTAGAAGCAGGGCGAGTCGATGGATTTGCACCTCGATGTTCGACTGCAGCCTGAGGCGATCCGCTCGAGAGGATTCGATCTTCTGCCGCTGTCGAATCACGTCTTGGGCATCGACCCGGCCCAGGCCAAAACGCAACTCGACGAGCTCGAGTACGCTCTCGTCGATGAGCCGCTGTTCTTCGAGAAGAGCCAACTGGCCCCGTTGTTCGACGATCTGATACCAGGTTGTTGCAATGTCAGCGGTGAGGCTGATTGCGGCGGCATCGAGGTCCTCTTGTCTTGCCCAAGCATCGTGGCTGGCTGCCTGACGGCCGGCTCGGAGTCGCCCCCAGACGTCAATCTCGTAGCTGGTAGCAAACGACAGGCTGAAGGACTCGCCGCCCTGAGGTTCCGGGGCGAAGGCATAATCGAAGCGGGCGCTTCCGTCTAAGGTTGGATACACGGAGGCACCCTCCCGACGAGCAGTCGCGTTGGCTGCTTCGAGCCGGTTCAAACCGATTTCGAGTGTTAGGTTCTGGGCGAGCGCTCGATCGACGAGCCCGTCGAGGTCGACATCCTCAAACAACTGCCACCAGCGCGTCGGTAGGTCCGCGGACCCGTCGACGGTGAAACTCGCTGGGAGGTCAACCGGGCTATCAACCTCAACGGTTGAGCCACCGCATCCCAAGCTTGAAACGCCGAGCGCGATAATCACGGCGCACGTTGTTTGAACCAGGTGCCGCACACTCTACTCCTGTCAGCTCGAGTGCGAGCCGGGCGGGCGTATCGCTGCCCGATCTTCTCAATCGAGTCAAGCCAAACGTGGATCAACGCGCGGAAATTCCCGTGGTGTTAATTGTGTGACGCGACGTAAACAGCTGAAAAACCAGAACTAAGCCTGAAACTCTCGTTGGCCTGGTTCTTGCTCATTCGAGTGGCCGACGTTGTGCCGAAACCCCGTACCGAAGTAGACCTCTATGCGTGTAAGAACATTGATGTGCCGATTGGCACTAGCGATTCTTGCCTTGGCCTTTCCGCTCAGTGCCGCGGCCCAAGAGGCGGATGAGCCTGTACCCTGGAGCGGGTCCACGCTGCTGGTGCGCAATGCATCGACGGCGATCTCCGCCGATCCCTCGGCTGACCTCACCTACAACCCCTACTGGGACTTGTCGCTCACGGTATCGCCGCGCTGGCAATTCAACGACATCTTCTCGGTCTCTGCCTCGCAGTCTTTCAGTCGCGAGCTAACAGAAAGCGATTGGACCACCCGAAAGGGCGAGATCGTGCTTTCGGACTTCAGCTTGCGTTTGGCAGCATCGCGCTACCTGACGATACCGGGTGCTGAAATCGGCCTGAGCTCAGATGTGGCCTTCACTTTTCCTGCGAGCAAGATCTCGCGAGCACGCACACTGGTGATGGGGATAGGTCCGGGTCTGCATCTCACTCGGAGCTTCGATGTACTCGACGGCTTGTCGCTAAGCTACGGCTTGCGCGGAACCTATTACTGGCACCGCTTCACGACAGGTGAGTACGAATCACCGACCATCGTCTCGTGCACCGACGACTGCGACGAGTACATCAGCACCGGGGTGCGCAATCCTGAGTGGCGAATCGCGAACTCATTCGGCATTAGCATGGGCTTCCTCGAGATTGTGAACTTCGCAATGTCCTACGCGATCGTCATCGATCCGCTGCAGGACAGTGTCGACACCCTCTCGGCGTCATTCACACCGCTGGAACCAACCGATACACGCTACCGCAACAGCTTTGACGTGAGTGTTTCGGTCACACCGTGGGATCTGGTGTCATTCTCGCTCGGAGCCAACACGACGAACGCCCAACTACAGGCTGATAGCTCCGGCTATTACCAGCCCTTGTTCAACCGATTTACCGTCATCTATTTCGATGTGGCCTTCGATCTCGGAGCGCCATTTTCACAGGGAAGTTGATTCATGAAGCTCACTCCAATGAAGGGATTGGTCCTGTTTCTCACGCTCTCGGCGACCGCGCTGAGTGGATGTGCCGAAGAAAGACCACCGATTGACAGAGTTCAGCCCAACGCGTTGTCGAAGAACCGCCTCGACGGCGAGTTCTTCTATCAACGAACGGTTGTGGGTGTACCCGCGGGTGACGGCTTCACCTTCGTTGGTTCGACCGACTTTTCGAGCATGAAGCGCATCTCTTGGGACATCCAGGAGGACTTCCTGTACGCCCGGCGCCAGACCGAACTGATACAGGGTGCAGACGCCCTCGAGCGCCTCGGCGAAGACTATGAGGGAGAGGTGGTCGCCGCCTTTCGGATTCAGAGCCACTTCGACATCACGTTCCAGTACAACTCGACAACCGGCGAGCAACTCAACATTCGCTACGAGAACACGACGGATCGTCCCTGGTTCGAGCGCGACTACATCCGCGTCGACTGGTCTCAGAACCTGGTTACGAACTACGACCTCGACTTCGAGGCCCAGTCGGTCGAACCCGTGCCCTATTACGTTCAGGAGTTTGACGACGCGACCGGCCAGCGCCACGCGGACGCTCCGCTGTTCGAGGAAGACGGTAGTTACTTTGACATCACGAATCGCCTCTTCGCCAGGGCGGCATCAATCGAAATCCCAGGCTACGGCACCGTTCCGATGTGCTGGCTGTCTGGCCAAGAGTTTTCTGAGTGTGGCGCAGGCGAATATACGATTCGCCATAGTTTCATGCGGGTCGATCCCGACCATCAGTACGAAGCGCTGCCCTACAAGGGCCCCGAAACCGAGCTCTTTGGCTTCTTCTGGACAGACCGGATGAACTATGACGCCGAGACGGGCATCCGCCAGCAGGGCACAGAGCGATACATCAATCGACACAATATGTGGGAGCGTTGGTGGGACGACGCGGGGAACAGCATTCCCGTCGCCGACCGTACGCTGAAGCCGATTGTCTACCACGTGAACGTCGAGTTTCCGGACGACCTGCTCGGGGTCGCTCACAACGTTGCCGACCAGTGGAATGAGGCGTTCAACGACGTCGTGCTCGCCCAGGGATACCCTTTGGCGGATGGCGAGCGGAGCTTCATTCTCTGCCCCAACAATCCGATCGAGGCGGGCGACAGCCCCCATTGTGGTGACGTCGGAGACATGCCTCGCATCGGCGACGTCCGCTACTCGTTCATCGCCTACGTGCCCGACTACATGCGCTACGGCCTGCTCGGTCTCGGGCCGTCCAACATCGATCCCGAGACGGGCGAAATCGTGAGCGGTGCGGCCTACGTCTACCACCATAACAACCTGGTCTCACACAACACGGTCGAGATGCTGGAGCTCCTGAACGGAACGCGCGACCCGGACGATTTCATCTCTGGCACCGACATCACACCCTGGATTGACCAGGTCAACGAAGCTGATTCCACCGAGGAGTCCTCTTCTCGCTACGGTCTCGAAGACGCTGACTACATGATCGAGCAGCTCACCACGGGTTGGGCCAACGACTACTGGGCGGCCGAGCGACGTGCGATTACGGCCGCCGACGAGGAATATCAGCGCGAGTATGGATTCGATGCATGGGTACAACCCCACCTGGAAGGGATGTATCAACGCGGCCTGCTCAACGGTGAACTCAGCACTCCGGACGCGCGACTCGCCCTACTGCGCGATACGCCGATCGAAGAGATGATGCTGGATCCCGAAATCCTGATGGCCGGCGGTAATCAACCTGGGGAACCAGTCCTTCCACAGCACATCGAAAATGCCAGCGTGGTCCGCGGTGGTCTCGGTCAGCTGGCACTGCAGCGGGATCGAATCCGGCAAGAGTTCGCAGCGTCCCGCAACATGTATCTGCCCGAGATGGCCGATGACGCGCTCATGGGTCTGGCTCGCGAACTTCGAGACACGCCCTCGGACGAGGCCTACCGGCTCATCCGAGAGAGTATCTTCACAGCCGTTATCGCCCACGAGATTGGTCATACGGTTGGCCTGATGCACAACTTCGGCGGCTCCGACGATGCCATCAACTACCATCCGGAGTACTGGGAACTGAGAGATGACGGCAATGTCGGTCCGCGACTCGACGATCCAATCTCGTCGGCCGAAATCAACGGCAAGATCTACAACTACGCCTACAGCTCCGTGATGGACTACGCCGGTCGCTACACCATCGATGGCTTGGGAATCGGTCGCTACGACCGCGCGGCGGTCCTGTTCGGCTACGCACAGGTCATGGAGGTCTTCCGAGAGCGGGGAAGCGCATCGATCGACAGCCTAGCAGAGTGGCACACCAGTGATGGCGACGTTCTGGGTTTTGGACGCAACGGTCCCAACATCACCCACTACACGACCTACTACGATTGGATGGGCGACCGAATGCACAAGGACAGTAACCGGCTCCTGGTGCCGGTTGAGGATTTCGACGGGGACTATCACTCCGTCGACGTCGACGGCGACCGACTGGCGCGGGTTCCGTACATCTACTGCTCCCACAATCGCGCTAACCTGGGCGATTCCTGTCTCACACGGGACGCAGGAGCCGATCCGATGGAGCGGATGGTCAACATCCTCGACGACCTGGATACGTGGTACATCCTGCGCAACTTCCCACGCGGCCGAATTGGCGTCGATTCCTACAACTACGTCGGTCGTTACTACGGTCGAATCTACGATCGCCTGAAGCAATGGCACGACCTATATGGCCTGTACGCCGCCTTACTGCCCCAGTTTTACTCGAGTGAGCAGCTCCAGCAGTTCTATTCTGATGCTGAAAACGGCTGGGGAGGCCAGACTTGGGCTGTTCAGAACGCCTTCAACTATCTGGTGCGCACCATCATGATGCCCGACATCGGCCCCTACGCGGGCCCGATTCCTCACGCAGACGGGTCACAACACTACGAATGGGGTTACTCCCCTGCATCGATCGAGCTCGACGTGACCAACGGCCGCCACTATTCGACAAGCTGGGGTGATGGCGATCAGGACTGCGGCTACATGTGGTGGGAATGTCTGCACCACGTGGGCTTCTATCTCGACAAAATCATGGCCATCGAGGCGCTCAGTGATACGTCCACCAACTTCGTGGCGCGCTCGACACCGGTCGATCTGCGCGAGTGGGAGGTCGGCTACTACAATACGTTTAGCGACCAACTCGCTCAAATCAATCGAGCCATCATGGCCGGTGAATACGACCGTGTTGCTCCCTTCATCGATCGGGGTGAGCTGGTCTTCCCCAACTACGCCGGTTCGCTTCGGCAGGCTCACAGTGCCCCGGTTGATCCCTTCGCAACATTCAGCGTCCAGCTCTATTGGCAAGTGCTCGGCCAAGCGCGTTTTCCGACCAACTTCGACCGGTCGTTCGTGGATGACTCGAGAGTATTCATCGTCGGAACAGGCGAGGCGCCCCTTCTCGACCCTGACAGGATCGCGACATTGATCGACCCGATCAGTGGCCAGACCTTCGGCGCGCTGCGCACAGCCGGGGGAGAGGGAGCCGGTGAGGCTATGCTGGCTCGCGCCAACCGAATCATGGCCTACAGCTCGCTGTGCGACGATGGAAAAACCGAGACCGAGGAAGATGACTGCACTCCGATTCCCAACGATGCTCAGTTCTTCGTTTCGGAGGCGGGGGCGGAGCGCGAGTATCGCTCTGCGGTACAGATGTTGAGAGTCATCACCGACCTGAGTGAGGTGATGGACTACGGGGATCCATACAATCCTTAGGCAGTAGGCTGTGAGTGGTTGGTTGCTCTAACCAAATGTCAGAGCCAGGGGGCGCCGTCGGCAGGTGATGTTTCGTGACGGGAAGTGGCACGATTCCCGCCTGTTTGGAATGTTTGCCGAGGAATGGCGTGCCCGCGGCTAGCGCCGCCGCTGAATCAATAGGGCACCCCCAACCACCAGCACCCACCAAAAACGCGGGGTTGTTGTCGTCGGCGACGCGCTGCAGACGAGCGGGATGTAGCGTCCATCGACGCCGTCGGTGCCCGACGAATCTGAGTTGAACCAAGCAATCTCGGTATCGATCCAGTCGGCAACGCGATCAGTCAGCCCATGGGAGCTTGTGCCGAAGCAGCCCAACTCGGTCGTGCTGTGCACAGCCAGTACGACGGGATGGCCGAGCTCCGTCTCGTACAGGAGCGGTCCACCCGAGTCGCCGTGGCAGACTGACCGCTCACCGTAGCCCGTGGCCCGAATCAAATTGGACCAATTCTCGGTGAGGGTCAGCACCGCGAATCGCAGAACGTGCGGCAAACCGTGGGTCTGATGAAATCCCGCTGCCTCCACTGTCACGTCGGCCCAGCTGTCGTCGACTCGGACACGGTTGAACGGGATGGGTTCTACCGAGGGAACCACCGCTCGCGCGTTTCGGTCCAGCATCAGGAGGGCGATGTCGTGCTCCCAACCGACGACGGTAGCGCGTTCCACCTCGATGGCGCCGAGGGTGTTGTCGGGGCTTCCGAAGCGGAATTCCAACTCGTCGATGATGTCGCGATCGGGCAAATCGTTGGTGTCATTGTCGATGCAATGCTGTGCCGTTAGCACCGCGTTGCTGTCGATCAGCGTACCAGAGCACACCACTTCGCCGTCGTACCACAGAAACCCGATCGCCAGCTTCTCACCGGCAGACAGGCTCACTGCGCTGGGGTACGTCGTTCCGTTCATGATTGGTTGTTGGATTTCGCCGGTCGTCGAAATGGACTCGTCCACGTCAACGCAGGCCTGCGAGGCAGTTAGAACAAAAAGAACAAGGGGAATTTCAATTGGGCGCATGTCATTAGACCTACAGCATGCACCCCTCAATCCGTGTTGAGGATATCGGTCGGAATGGGGTAGTCAACTTAAATCTCAGGGGGAGGACTAGGCGGTAGGTTGCGAAGTACAGAAACCTGTCGATGGTTTCACGTGCAACACAGACTCATCGAACCACGACTACCCGTAGCGCAGACACCGGAGCTCAATGCGAAGGGGGCGTTGTAGCTATCGCTTTGGACTACAATTTCGAAACGTGCCTCCATTGAGACCGAGGCCAGGAGCTGAGCGTTCTATTGGCATCGGTCGTCGTCGTAGCACGCGAGCGCGTGCCCAACCAGGTCGCAGTCACACCCACCAAGCATGTCTTCTTCGCAGTTGAACCTGAGCGTTCCGCTGCAGAACTCGTCGCCATTGCAGCCGGCCACGTCGACTAGGACATCGCCAATTGGGCAATCGAACATCGAGCTCTCGAGCTGGTCTTCGCGAATTGAGGCATAGTAGGCCAGATTGAAAGCCTCCTCTGATACCTCGTTGGGTGACTCTTCTAGAGTAGTCAGCTCTTCACACAGGTACTCTACCGCGTCCCCCACAATCGGCTCGACGACCCAATTGTACGTGCCCCATAGACCCGCACCGACTGCAGCGCCTACCACGGCCCCTGGAAGAGCGCCCCAACCGGGTATGATGAGTGAGCCCAACCAAGTCGATGCTGAGGCCGCTGCGGTAACATGCAGATTGCCGACCGCTTCGACGAGTTCGCGTGTATTGGTGTTCCATTGCTGGCAGGTGGCCTGTCCGTTGTACCACATGCTTGCTCCTATCCAGTCCACCTTCCGCCCATTCTTGTAGTAGGTCACGCTCATGTCGAATCCGCTGGAGCGCAAGTTCATGATTCCCTCGGTTCTTGTCACGGGGACCAGCCGATACGGACAGGCACCGGCTGGGCCGGTCGGTCCCGACTGTTGCGCCTCGTGGGTACGAGACACCAGCGACAGGTCCATCGTTGTGTTTGTGTAGTCGTCCAGTGTCAGCAGCGTTTGCTGCTTGAAGAGGACGGTGTAACCCGAATAGCAGGCCGCGCGTGAACACGGACAGGCGGTCGACTGGACGATTCTGTGAACCACTGCATTCTGTTCCTGGGTTACAAGCAAGATGCACTCGTCGACCTCGTTACCGTCCTTGTCCTCGCACGTCGACCAATCGAGCAGGTCGTCGTCAGCAAGGCGCTCGGCCAGTCGCTGGCCCACCGACGAGCCATCGAAAACGGTGCCAATTTGGACTTCGGGGTCGACCCCCGGGCCTCCTCCGGTCGGGGAACCAGAGCGAAGCGGATCGGCCCGAACTTCGTATTCATCTAGATCGTCGAACGCACAACCAACACTGAGCTGAACAAGAAACAGACAAGACACCAATGCAAAAAAACGACACCTCATCGCCAATTCTCCAATTTGAATCTGCGACTGAATTCACAGCTCGAGTTCGGCCAGCCGCAACCGGACTCCCAGGAATTCTCGACGACATCGTCGGAAACCACGACTGAACTGGCCGGAACTCTCGATTGGCGAGCTGAAACAACTGGCGAGCATCGGCCCCATGCGAGACTGGCGCTACTCTCGAAGAGGGGTACAACAGCCACGGTGAAGGTCCTGGATTGAGTCTGTTCTGTGTTCGGCGAACACCGTTGAACCGCACTTAGGCGACCGCCATCAAAAATCCTTCGAAAATTTGCAGCTAGATCGCGTGGGCCGCACTATCGCCGATACAACATTGTGTGTGAGGAGAGGTAGGTGACGGTAGCACGGATACACACCCGCGGTAAGCAGGCTCGAACGAAGACGGTAAAGCAACCCCAGCCATTTTTGAAGTGGGCCGGGGGAAAGGCATCACTGATGCCCCAGCTGGCACCGCACTTCCCGAAACAATTCAATCAGTACTTCGAGCCCTTTATCGGCGGTGCTGCGGTGTTCTTACATTTGAACCCGACCAAACCCAATCTGTCGGACATCAATCCGAAACTGATCCAGTGTTATCTGGCTGTTCGAGATGAGTGCGAAGCGCTTATGGAGAGACTGCGCGAGATGCGCAGCACCCACAGCAAAGAACACTTCTACGAAGTGCGAGAGCGGCTCAACAACGATCCGACGGCTTCATTGGTCGAACGGGCTGCGATGCAGATCTATCTGAACAAGACCTGCTTCAACGGGCTCTATCGCGAAAACAGGCGGGGTCACTTCAACGTTCCCTTCGGTCGCTACAACAACCCACGCATCTTCGACGACCTCAACCTCATGAACGTCTCGGCTCGGCTCAAGAATGCGACAATCACCTGTCAGCCATTCGAGCGGATCGTCGACCGACTTCAACCGGGGGATTTTGTCTATCTGGATCCCCCGTATGATCCGATCAGTAAGACCAGCAGCTTCGTCTCGTTCACAAAGTTTGGCTTTGCCACCTACGACCAGGAACGCCTGCGCGATGTGTGTCGAGAAATCGATGCGCGTGGAGCGCTGTTCATGCAGAGCAACAGTGACACGGAGCTGATTAACAGCCTTTACTCGGAATTCAATGTGTCGCGCGTCAGAGCTCGCCGCAGCATCAACTCAAAAGCGCGAGGGCGCGGCAAAGTTTCCGAGGTTGTGGTGACAAACTACACGCAGGATTAGCTGTAGGGCGGTAAGTCGAACAGGTAGAGGTCAATTCAAGCGGCTCGTCTTAGACGACCCACACCCCACCAAAGTGTTTCTCGCTGGTCTCTTTCGTCTCGCTCGTGGAACCCGTCGCGGTCTGGGCAGCCCGCTTTCCGTCAGCTTGGAGTGTGGTGAGGATAAGTTCGCTAACCACCTCGAGTTGAGTACGACCGGCTGCTTGGCAATATGCCTTCAATCGCTCATGTGCTTGGGTCGTTGTCCAGATCGGCTTCTTTTGACTCATTAAGGGTACCGCCTATTTCGGTTGTCGGCCGTGACATCAAGGTTGGGTTCCACTCGGCCGAGTCGCACTATCGAACCCACACCAGCGGTGACTTTTGCCATTCTGACGGGCGAAAGTCAATCACCGGTTTTGATGTTCATTGTACCCATAATCGGAGTTACTTTTCTGCTGAAAAGTGACCAGATCAAAAAGCAATTCAATTACTTAGACTTGGATCTCAGCCTCTCGTGATCGTCGAAGAACCATGAGCTAAACCCTCCAGATCACAACGCAGGATCACGTTTGCAAGGTGGCGCGCTTCAAAATGAAAAAACTGGTTTTTTGGTGCCTAGATGAGAGTGTGCGGATCGGAGCGGACCTAGAAGGCCTCGCCGATGTTGAAATAGAAGCCGGTGGTTCCCGGACCGGCCCCGACGTCAAAACGGATGTTGATCCGCTCTTCTTGGTCGACAGCGAATCGCAGGCCGCCGCCCATCGCCCATTTGACTTCGTCCAGGGACAAGTCATCTGCGCTGCTGAAGGCTTGCCCGACGGCGCCAAACCCGACTAGGCCGAATCGCCACCAGACCGGCAGTCGATACTCAGCCTGTACGATTGCGGCATCCTGATCTCTGAAGCGTCCTTCGAGAAACCCTCTAAGTCGGCGGGAGCCGCCCAGAAAGCCCATGCGGTGAAATGGCGTTTCGCCGAAGTTCATGAACAAGTAGCCCTGGAGGGCCAGAGTGTGATCGGCGAAAGCGGGAAAGAAGTGGCGCGTCTCTGCAAGGACTCGCGTGAAATCGAAGTCACTTCCAAGCCAGCCTCCAAAGTTGGTGACGGATAGATAATGATATCGTCCGTGGCGGGTTGCCCAGGTGTTGTCCCTGTCGTCCCAAGTCATCGCGACGCCCAGTCCCGACAAAAACCCACCGTCATTGCCCGGGGCACTGTCAGCGAAGAGCCCATTTGGCGCGCTCTCGAGAATCGAGAAGGACTCGGCTTCGTAGAGGCCGCCGAGGTAGAGACCCGGCATCACCGCTCGGTCGAATTCGACCCGTCCCAGGATGCTGCGGGGTGTAATCAGCTCCATATTCGACTCGGGCGTATCGCCACCAATACCATAGTATTCCTGTGGAACGTCCGAAAACTCGAAGCGAGTCTTCAGGCGGTAGGTATTCTCGTCGAAATAGATCGTCGGACTGAGTAGAAGTGACAGCTGTTGGTTGAGGCTGTAGCTGCCGGTAAACCCGACATGAGAGGAGCGCGTGGCTTCCGGATCCCCCAGCTGAAATCGGTGCAAGTAGCCGACCCCAAAGGCGAAGGATGTTTCTGGCGACGCACTCACGAAGGGCAGAAGCAACCAGTTGTTGGAATCATCGGACTCGACGTCGCTTTGAAGCTCAATCGAGGCGGTCGCCCCATTGCCGCCGAAATCGGCCGCTTGGGCCGTGACTGCTTGCAGCGGCGCGAGACTGAGCAGACGAGCGCTTTGGCAAATGAACCCAACCCCCTGGCGTGGCTCTAAGTTCGGTACGCCGGGCCCGGCTGCATGTGCGGCTGAAAGGGGAGCAACGACTTGGAATACGCGAGCCTGGACGGTGTCACAGACCAAGAGGCCGGCCAAAACCGATAGACATAGCGCGACTGGTCGTTGGCTCTTACTCGTCACGAGTCAGAGCCCAAATAAGCTCCTGGATGCAATCGTCCACCTATGAGGAATCGAAGAATTCTACCGGGTGACAACACGCCTCCCCTGTAGAATACGTCGACTTTTCCGGCGGAGCCACTTATTTTTTTATTCCGCACTGCACAGCCCGTTCGAATGGGCTACCCACTAACGGCAGATGAGCTCGATGTGTCGATTTGGCGTTCCGACCCTAGTTGAGGATCTTAGGCCGCTTTTGAGAGATTCACGTCCACAGTAGGGTACGGAATACCGATTTTGGCCTGGTCGAGCGCAAGTTTGGTTGTCTCAGTAGCGCGCTCCAAGACACTCCAATAGTCTCCGGGGGAGCACCACACCCTGACCTGCCAGGATACGGCAGAATCGCCCAGCTCGGTGAGGACAACTCCAGGAGCCGGCTCGGTCACGATTCCTTCGACAGTCGCAGCGGCCTCGAGCAGGACCTTGCGGACCTGAATCACATCGGCCTCGTAGTCCACACCAACGTTGACGTCTGCACGAATGAACTCATGGTGCGAGATATTGACCATCGTGGATCCAAACACAGACCCATTCGGCAGAATGATGCGCCGGTTCTCCAACGTGTCGAGCTTTGTCACGAAAAGATCGATTTCGGTTACTGCCCCCGTATGTCCGGCCACACTGATCACATCGCCAACTTTGAAGGGCCGAAACACCAGCAGCATCACCCCCGAAGCAAGGTGGGCGAGACTGCCCTGTAGAGCCAAACCGATGGCCAGGCCGGCTGCACCGATCAGGGCAGCGAAACTGGTCATCTGCACACCAACGGCGCCGATCGCCGTGATCGTGCCGAGCACGATGATGCCGATCTTAGCTCCCTTGGCGAAGAACTTGCCTAGGGTAGGGTCGAAACCCGCAGCCTGAAACCGAGCGTCGAGTATCCGTTTAGACCAACCGGCAACGAACCATGTGACCGCTAGAATGACGACCAGTTTTACGAATCCTACAACATATCCTTCAGCTGTAGCCCACCACCCATCACTAGCGGCGAGGGCAAGGTACCCATCGCTGAGCCAAGTATTGCTAAGCCAATCGTTCATGACGTCCTCCGTTCTTGTTTGGGTAGCTCATACACTAGTTCGCTGTCGCACGGGAGGCCCTAGTCGACCGTGGCCGGTTTGCGGAGGGA
>CAZDBH010000014.1:0-38931 GCA_964503485.1 uncultured Bradymonadales bacterium
CGCTAAAAGCCAATGGCGGAGCCTGGAGCGCTATGCGCGACAGGCTCCTAGTCATTCTCATTCTCCAGATTGCTGACTCAGTTTGGTTCTCGCGATTTCGTCTGCCGTCAAAGCCCTTCCCTCAGACGGCTCAGAATAGAGTCTATTCAGACGCTTATCGTGCGAAGCTCCATTTCAATTCACGAAGTTAACAACGGCTGGTTTCGACGAGAACTTAATCGATCTTAGCTGGCTCCCGATGGTCAACGACGCCGCCGGAGCGCAGGTTGAGTGCCATTTGAAGCAAACAAACCTGCTCGTCCAGTGCAGCGCATGACCGGGAGTTGCCCTCAGTTGACAGGTAGAGGCGGTTAGTCAGTCGAGGGAGCTTACTGCTGGGTGGGAGGGGCCTGCTGCTCGGTCGGAGCCGCCGGTTGGTCGGCTCCGTCGGCAGACCCACGACGCAGGGACAGGACGATTCGGATGACGACCTCGTCCCGAATCAGATCATCGCTCATTCCCGCATACGTGATGCCGAAGTCCTGCCGGTTGATGTGGAACTCAGACATAATGTTGAGCGCTGAGTCCATCAGCTCCAATGTGGCCGGAAACGCGATCGACTTCTCGACGCCGCGCAGCGTGAGATTGCCCGTAATCGTGTGTGTCGCGTTACCCTCGGCTCCCTCGGCGATCGACGTTGATACGAAGGTGGACGTCGGGAAGTTCTCGACATCAAAGAAGTCGTCGCTGCGCAGGTGTGAGGTCAGTCTCTCTCGATCAGCCTCCAACGTGGTCGTGTCGATCGTAATGCTGACTGAACTGTCGACGAGTGAGTCCGGGTGAAGCGTTACCGCACCGCTGAAGTCCGGGAAGTTGCCCTCGTGGGACGCTGTGACTTTCGACCCTACAAAGGCGATCGAGCCGCGCTCGGTGGTCACTTCGATCGTTTCGACTGGCGCAGTATCGTCTGAGGGTTCTGGAGTTGTATTCTCCTCCTCCTCTACCGGTTCATTGACCTGCGCTTCGCTGGTTCCGTCAGCCGGGTTCTTTGCGCAGCCAGCAGCCAGCAGCAGAAGGGCCACCATCAAAAAAGTTCTCATTGGGTTAGTCACTGTTGTCTCCGATGATCAAATAGCTGTTGCGATTCTTATCTGGTGAGGTCGAAAAGACTGTTCCGGGGACTCTACTCGTAGATCGCCTTGCACGCAGCCAGGCCCGAGGTCTGCACAGCTTCCTCGGGAGCGGTCACTGAGCACCAGACTTCGGTTTCACCGATCGTCCTTCGAACCCAAACCCAGTAGTTGGTGCCAACCGAACCCTCGTTCGTGAACGAGAGGGCCCAACCATCTTCGAGGGTTTCGCCCTGGATGTTCTCTGCGCTGTAGGTGTTGGTCGCCTCAGTTTCGGCTTCGGCGAGATTGTCGGCATCCCACTCGCCCGGCGCTTTGACCGAGATCGCAAACCCGGGCGCCGAAATGGTCGTCGCGTCCCCGATTCTGCTCGTCCCAGCCCCCGGAGGAGCATCCACCTTGAGCCCAAGCCCCGGTATCTCGACGATCACTTTCTCGGTCGATTCGATCGGGGTGCCCGACTTGCAGCCGAAAGCGAATAGGGCAAACACGGCTAGAGTCAGTAGGTATGAGAAACGTGTCATGCTGTCCTCCAAAACCAAGTACTTCGGGTCGCAGTTTGAATCGGCCGTAGTTACCGTTCGAACCGCGCGTAGGGCGTTTTAGTCCCAGGACACAGCGCCGTCAAGCGAAGGCGACTACTGTGATGATAGCGTGGGCGCTTCCCAAATCGCGGGGCTGGCGCCGAGCCCTTCCAGTATCACGGCATCCTCAGACAATCCGCGTCGCGATGCGACCAGCGCTAGCATATTGTCGATCAGAGGGTAGAAGGCCGTCATGTCCCACTTCCAGACCCCTTCCTCGAATCTGAATTCGAGTCGCGAGAGCACCGGTTCGGCTGGACTTGCTGGAAGCCCCACCGCCCTATACCCCTCGACCTGAATCTCCCCGACGCCTGTTGGGTCGATTCCACCACCGCTGAGTCCATCGACCACAGAGCTGGCGAACAGGTCCCGCGCGTCGTAATCCAATAGTCGGTCCGCGCCATATCTGTGGCGCAGCGTGGCGATCATCATCCGCGTGCCCGCAGGCAAAGCGGCGATTTCTGCCGGACTGGCCGCCAGCGCCCAGCCCCTGAACTGCTCGAAGGTGTCGAGCGTCGACTGGGTCACGAGCCCGGCACACTGGTTCCCGTCGCGAGCCGCGGTGGCGGTATAGAACGCTCCAATAAGCGCCCGCACATCAGCCTCAGCGGTCGGGTTTAGCGCCTGGACAACCGAAAGACTGTCCAAAAAATCTCGAACCGGCTGGTTCTCCCCGCAGGGCGAAAGGGTGGTCGCAAGAGCAAGTACCATGTCGTCCGCGAACCTGTAGGCTTCGCCGCAGACCCAAAAACTGGTCCCGTCTGGAGCCGTACCGTGCGATTCAAACGAGATACCGGCGAGCCCGTCCGATTCGACAGAGTGGGACTCGTCAAAAACAGTCGCACCGACCGACTGCGACATCCCCTGTACGAAGCTCGTGAGAAAGCCTTCCTCGACCGCCTCGACCACGCCCTTGGCCGCACCGGCTCCATAGGTAAGCAAGTAGACCGGCACGGCGTCATCCTCAGAAACGGCGGCGTGCGTCGTATAATCCATCGTCTCACCGGTCGACACTTCGGACCGTCCCGACGCCGGCCGTTGTAATGCGTGACCCTCGGGAAAAGTAACCTGAACCGCCACGAACTCAGTGGTGTGTTCGAGTCGATTCGACTGCGCAACTGCAGGTAGGGAGGCACACAGCCCCAAGACAACCGCTACTAGGATTACCCATTTCACACTGCCAGAACCACTCATCATACGTCGCAATTCCACCTCCGTTCAGATGAACCATTACTCGGTTTGACACAGAGGTAAAGCCTGGCTTGTCGAGAGGCCCCACGAGGCAGTGAACTCACCCCAGGCCCGGGTAGGAGGTTTCGGTTCCCGACACCCCGCTCCCGTAAAGCGCCCCCAACAAACGACGAAACAAAGTGGTCCATTCGTCGACCCCCGGTGGTCCGCTTGGTCGCGATAAGGCTTCCAGCTCCAGCCCCCGAAGCGCGGCCAGAACGAGTCGAGCATCGTTCTTCGGCTGGGCCGTACCGAAGAGTTCGCAGTAGCCGACGAGGATGTCTTCGAGGCCCGCCTGCCACTCGCGATAGGTCGCTTCGAGCGTCGGATTGCGAGCAATCTCGAGTACCAGTTCGTACTCGGCCATTAGACCGTCCCGATCGTCAATCAGGTCACTCTTGATAGTGAGCGCCAACAAGTGAGCGGCCGCGTCGATCGCCACCTTTTCGTCACTCGGTATGGGAATCTGAAGGCCGTCGAATCGAGCCATCGCTTTATCAGCGTAGTGGCGCAGTGCCTCCGTCAGGAGCTCGTCTCGCGACGAAAAGTAGTAAGTTGTGGCCCGCACAGAGGTGTCGGCCTCTCGAGCCACCGCTCGGTGGGTGACGGCTCGTGGTCCCCCTTTAGCCAAAAGGCGCAGGGTCGCATCCAAGACCTGAGTACGGCGCCGTTCGCCTCGTTCTTGCCGCTTCACGATGCCCATATACGCCTCCCAATCATGGCCAACGGTGGGTATGCCGCCCGAAATGTCCCGCTCGCCTCACGGTAGAGTCGGCGGTGTGCGGAGTTCGGCCGAAACACCGTGTCGGTGTGGACAAGCGATGCGATCGCGACGACGTTGGGGAGGGCGCCCACTGCAACTGCACCCATGAGCGCCGCACCGATTGCCCCCGCCAATCGCGGATTCTCGACGCGCTCGATCGGTCGGTCAGTGACGTCCGCCAAGATCTGCAGCCAGAGGTCGCTTTGGGCACCACCGCCGATAGCCTTCAACTTGGTGCATCGCTCTCTGACCTTTCCCATTTCACTCACAGTCCAGGCTAGATTGTGCGCGACACCCTCCAAGACCGCCCGCAGGAGCTCGTTCTTGCCGTGCCCCAGTCCCAAATTCAGAAATGCGCCGCGCACATGTTCATCAGGAACCGGGGTTCGCTCGCCGTACAACCAGGGGCAAAACAAGAGTCCGTTGGAGCCCGGTGGCGCCTGGGAGGCTCGGGTGTCAATCTCCGCCGAATCGACGCCGGTCAGTTCCGAGACCCAGTCTCGACACGCTCCAGCAGTCTCGGACTCGCCGATCATGAGACATCCCCTACGGTCCGCCGAGGGAACCGATGCGATGCCCGCCTTGGGGACTGATTTGCGACCATTCACCGTCACGCCGATCCACGCAGAGGTGCCCAGGTAGACGTGCGCCTGACCCGGGTAGACCGCGCCTGACCCCACTGCAGCGGCGGGTATGTCTGCCATGCCCATCGCGACCTTCGTTTCGGTCGTCAATCCGAGCGCACTGGCGGCCTCAGACGTGAGGTTGCCAACGCACGAGTCGCTCGCCGCAATTGGCGCCATCTTGCCGAGCGGAAAGCCGGACAGCTTAGCCAGGAGTACCGACCATCTGCGCCGCGTCGCGTCGAAGAGCCCTGTTCCACCGGCCGCCGTTGGATCCATGCGGACCCGACCTGTCGCGCGTCCGACCAAGTAGCCGGTGGCGTCGCAGAACGCAGCGGTTCTACGGAAAACAGTGGGTTCGCGTTCGGCGATCCAGGCCACTTTGGCGATCAGGTCCTTCCCGGTCGGAGTGCCACCCGCCAACGTAGACAAGATGCGTTCGCCGCCAAAGCGCCGAACAATTCTGCGGGCTTGCTTGCTCGCCCGGGAGTCCATCCAGCTGATGGCGGGACGTGTGGGAGTCCCGACCGAGTCGAGAGGTACCAGAGCCAGCATTTGCCCGGCAAAACAGAGCCCTCTAACCGCTTTCGGATCGACTTTGCTCTGATCGAGCAGGGCCTGGGTGGTCGTACACACGGCCTCCCACCAGAGGTTCGGGTCCTGTTCCGCAAAACCTGGCTCAGGATGCTCGATCGGATACTCGGCAACGGCAGTCGCTACTAACTCACCCTTCTCGGTGACCAGTACGGCCTTGTTGCTACCAGTGCCGAGGTCGTGTCCGATGAACATGCCAGTCAAACGGGCAACGGGACGTCATGGCTGTTGCCATCGGCGTCGATCCGTTCAATGTGGATCGTGTCTCGACCGCCTTTGCCCATCTTCTTCACCATGTCTAGAGCCATCAAGAGTACTTCGAAGGGCTCGACTGCGGCTTCGGGAGGCAAGACGCCGGGACCTTCGACCCTGCCCTTCGCCATTAGCAGTGCGCCCGCCGCCGCCGGGATACCGGTGCCTTCTCCGGCGCCGGCTTCCGTCGATGAGAGCGAGAAAATGTAGGTCTCGGGGTTGCCCGATTTGGTGCCGGATACAACGACCTTCAAACAACCGCCAGGACCATCAATTCCTGCTTCCTTCAGGAGGCTGGCGCGTCGCGAGAGTATGTGTGCCACCGAGAACTCTATCGGTGTTACCGACTCGCCCTGAACGGTGATCGGCTCCTCCCCGCAGGCGCCTACCCGGACCATATCTTGGGTCAGATGGAAATAGGACAAGGGGTAGATGACTCCCATATTCGTCGCTCGCCTCAAACCGGGAATGTGCTGAGGCAAGGTAATCGTCTCGGGGTGCGGATAGGGATAGACCGGATACGTTCCCACGTTGCGAAACTCCGTCTCGAATACGTGATCCTGCCCACTCTTCTCGAGCTGTCGTACCATCTTCATCTCGCCATCGAGAAAGAGGGGTACATCGTCGACCATGGCGGCGATCCGGTGCTTGACCACGGCGGGACCCTCGACTGGCTCCCCGCCGTGAATGTGCATGATGTCAGCGCTTTCAGTCGTATCGAGCAGTTGGTCAGCGCAGAATTTCACCAAAACGTTGGCGAGGCCCGGTGAATTGCCCATTCCAACCAAACACTTCACGCCTGCTCGCTTGGCGTCTTCGTGCAGCTCGAGCATCTTGCGGGTGGGAGCGAGGTCATCGCATACGTCAACGTAGTCGACGCCCGCATCGATCGCCGCTTTCATCACCGGTGGGCCGAAGCGATAGAAGGGCCCAATACAGTTGAGAACCACGTCGAAGCCAGCGATAGCCGCTTTGATCGACTCGTGTGAGGTTGCGTCGACCGCAGCCGATGTAACATGCTCCGCATTGAAGGAACGTGCGACCTTCTCAGCCTCTTCGACACGCAGGTCTGCGACGACCAGCTGTGTCACCTCTTTCGCTCCGGCAAGAGCCGCAACAGCCACGCTTCCGATACCGCCACAACCGCCGAGTACAATTATCTTTGCCATTTTTCCACCAACCCGAGTGTGTTTTGTAACAGGTGTTTCATTACTGGGAAGTTGTAACAGGTGTTACAGTTTTGTCAAGAGGTTGTTTCCAAGCGGCCTTGAGGCCAGAAAGCGCGATGATGATTGATGGGTGCGATGGGACGTGGTTACCAGCTGCGGGATAGGGTATAGATCGCCAGCTAGAGGAGGAGCTGATGGCGATTTTTCCCGAGTACGAAGACTACGACGCATTAGGCCTGGCGGATCTCGTTCGAAGCGGAGAGGTCACCGCACGCGAGCTCGTCGAGACGGCGATTGATCGTGTCGAGGCGCTCAATCCGAGACTGAACGCGGTTACGATTCCGCTCTTCGAACGCGCACTTGCTCGCGCCGGTACCGACCTCGAGGGGACGTTCGCCGGTGTTCCGTACTTGCTCAAGGACATGGTGGCCCACGAGGGAACCCCGTTGACCTTCGGGTCAGGCGTCTTCAAGAAGATCGGGTTTGTGCCAAACCAAAGTCACGAGGTGGTAAGCCGCAGCGAGGCCGCCGGACTAAACATCCTAGGAAAAACCAACGCGTGCGAGCTGGGCTTGCTGCCGATCACGGAACCGGAAGCCTACGGCTCCACCGCCAATCCATGGAATCTGAAACACTCTCCCGGCGGGTCAAGCGGAGGGACCGGATCGGCGGTGGCAGCGGGAATCGTTCCGATGGCACACGGCAACGACGGAGGTGGTTCGATTCGAATTCCCGCCTCGGCCTGTGGTCTGTTTGGATTGAAACCGAGCCGCGGCCGAAACCCGGGCATCGAGACAGAGTCGGCCGACGGCATCGCGGTCGAGCATTGCCTCAGTCGCAGTGTCCGTGATAGCGCGGCTTTGCTCGACGTAACACGCGGTGCCCGCGGGGGTGACCGATGGTGGGCGCCCGAGCCGACAATGACGTTCCTCGAAGCGGCCACCACCGACCCAAAGCCGCTGCGAATCGCTTTTGCCACCGAGGATTTCGGGGGGCGGGCGGCTCATCCGGACTGTGCGGCCGCCGTCACGAGTGCTGCTGCTCTGTGTGAGAGTTTGGGCCATCACGTAGAGGAGGCCGCCCCGAAAATCAACTTTGAGCGCTTCAGTCAGGCGTTTGTCGACATGTGGTCCAGCATGGCCACATCGATTGGGTTGCTGCTGGTACGCGAGGCCAGAAAACACCGCGTCCTCGGTCTTACGAAGCGTCTGATGCGTGACGAGACCCTCCTCACTCTGGCCACCCGAGCGATGGGTCGCTCCAAGAGAGCCCCCTTCGAGGCTTGGACCCGAGAAGCCGCTCTGCGTGGGGCCCGCGACTCGCACGCCCACGTCAGCTTGGCTCTCGTCGATCTCGCACGCGCGGCTCGAAAACTGGCCTTGTTCTTGGAGGACTACGACGTCTTCCTCACACCAGTGCTCGCCGAGCCGCCCGTGAAGACGGGCTCATTCCGTTCGATGAGTTTCGATGAACTCAAAGAACGCGTTCTGCGCTATGCGCCATACACACCGCTCTGCAATTCATCGGGGCTCCCCGCGATGTCGGTTCCCCTGCACTGGAACTCGGATGACCTGCCCATCGGCACCCATTTCATGACTCGATTTGGGCACGAGGAACTGCTCTTTCAGCTGGCTGGTCAGCTAGAACGGGCCCAGCCATGGTTCGATCGACGACCGACGACCCTGGGTTAGGTGAGTGGGCTCACTCGAGTCCCGCGTGTCCGAACTGGTCGCTACTCGCCGCCTTGCAAGCTCTTTCATAGGTTTGTGGGAGCGGCTCTTCCAACAAGTCGCCAGATTCCAGGTACTCGAAGACATCCCCGTAGTGATGAATCTCGAACTGGTTGGTTCGGCGCATGATGTGCCAGGGGCGAAGCTCTTCGGGTCGAGTCAACCCGGCGGCTGCGAGCAGGTCGTTCAGGGTTTTCACCGTCTCAGCGTGGAACCCGTAGACTCGAGTAGCTTTCGCTTCGGGATCGAGGCCTTCGACCAAGACCGGATCCTGAGTGGCGACTCCGACGGGACATCGATTTGTATTGCACTTGAGCGCCTGAATGCAGCCAAGTGACAGCATGAACGCGCGCGCGGCCGCGCAGATATCGGCTCCAATGGCCAGGCGTTTGGCGACACCAAAGGCGGTAGTCACCTTGCCACTGGCAATGATGCGGATCTCGTCCCGCAAGCCGAACCCGACCAGTGCGTTGTGAACGAAGATGAGGCCTTCGACCAGCGGTGTTCCCACCGAGTCGGCGAACTCGAGCGGGGCGGCGCCCGTGCCTCCCTCGCCCCCATCGACGCTGATGAAATCGGGTGTGATTCCCGTCTCGATCATCGCCTTGCACACGGCCAGAAACTCGCGCCGTTTGCCGACACAGAGCTTGAATCCGACCGGCTTGCCGCCGGCCAGGTCGCGCAGTCGCTGGATGAACTCCATCAATTCAGTCGGCGTCGAAAACGTTGAGTGGGACGATGGAGAGATGACGTCCACACCCATCTCGACGCCCCTGATCTCGGCAATCTCCTCGGTGATTTTGGCGGCGGGAAGGATGCCTCCCTTGCCCGGCTTGGCGCCCTGAGACAGCTTCAACTCGATCAACTTCACCTGAGGGCGGTTCGCCTGCTCCGTAAACATATCGGGATCGAAGGCCCCGTCCTTGGTTCGGCAGCCGAAGTAACCCGTCCCGAGCTGCCAACAGATGTCACCACCGGGTTGCAGATGATGAGGTGACAGACCGCCCTCACCCGTGTTGTGGTAAAAGTGGCCCAGTCTGGCGCCTTCGTTCAGCGCCTGGACCGCATTGGCGCTGAGCGAGCCGAAGCTCATCGCTGAGATATTCAGAACGGACGCTTCATAAGGTTGAGTGCAATGCTTGCCCCCAATCCGAATCCGCGGTTGTTCTTTCGCCTTCTTGGCCGGGGCCAAACTGTGGTTCATCCACTCGTATCCGACAGCATAGACGTCGGTCTGAGTGCCGAACGGACTGGTGCTCAGCGTCTTGGCAGCTCGGGCTGCGATAACCGACCGCTCGAGTTTGTTGAGAGGCCGCCCGCTGATGTCACTTTCGATGAAATACTGCTGAACCATCGGCCGAATCTCGAGGGCAAGGTGCCTCAGTCGACCGGCCAACGGGAAGTTGCGGCGAATCGTATCTTTGGTTTGAATCATGTCCGCCAAGCCTAAGAGCACCAGCGGTCCCACGAATACGAACATCAGGAACACGGGTGGCCACAGCAGGCCGCCCAACACCACAACGCCCACCGACAGCACGGCGAGTATCAAAAAGATCTGGCGATTCATGCGTTCCATAACGGCCTCGTTGTGGTTCCAGTTGCCCTCTCCGCTGGCGAGCCCGAGGGTGGCGTCGCTGCTGCCTTCGTACGTCTGGGCAGTATCAACGGCTACATTGGGGTGGTCAAAAATGGGGAGGCGTGGAGGGCTCGAAACATGGAGAACGACAACCGTAGATGATAGCGGTAACGTCGGCCCCTGCTCACTTTTCCATTGATCTCCCGCCGGGCTTTCGATACCAAGCCCACGGCGAAGGTTCGAGAAACGGTATGACTCAGAAGTGTGAAATCGAGATTCCGGAAGAAATCCAGAACGCCGAGTTGGACGGGGTGAGGGTGGTCGTGGCCATGAGCGGCGGTGTGGACAGCTCCGTGGTTGCTGCGCTGCTAGCTGACCAAGGCGCCCAGGCGATCGGTGTTTCGATGAGGCTCTACAAGACAGGTGACGACGGACCCGCGAAGGGCTGCTGTTCGCCCGACGATCTGTATGACGCCCGCTCCGTCGCTTCGTCGCTCGGCATGCCGTTCTACGTCGTGAACTACGAGGACGATTTCGAGTCGCGCGTCATCGAACATTTCGTCGCCGAGTACAAGCAAGGGCGCACACCAAGCCCGTGCGTATTGTGCAATGACCACTTGAAATTCGACACCCTGCTGGGCCTGACTGATTCAGTCGGGGCGGTTTCTTTGGCTACCGGTCACTACGCTCGTATCGAGCAGGATGAGACCGGGCGGTATCGGATGCTTCGCGGAGTCGATCGTAAGAAGGATCAAAGCTACTTCTTGTTCGGCATGAAGCGCGAGGTGCTCCCGCGGATCTCCTTCCCTCTCGGGGGCCTCGAAAAACACGAGGTCAGAGCCTTGGCCGAGCGGTTTGGGCTGCCCACTGCACAGAAAGCGGAGAGCCAGGACCTGTGCTTCGTGGGGGGAGGGCACTACCTCGATTTCCTCGAGAAACGTCTCTCTCAAGAGGACAAGATTCCCGGTCAATTCGTGCACGTCGAGACCGAGGAAGTCCTTGGTGAGCACGACGGTATCCACCAATACACGGTGGGTCAGCGCCGCGGTCTTCGGATTGGCGGAACGGCGGAGCCACTTTACGTTGTCGGCATCTGCCCGGATACTGGCCGAGTGTCTGTCGGGGAGAAGCCCGCACTGCTGAGCAACGAGTGCATTATTGCGCGCTGCAATTGGTTGGCGTTCGAGTCTCTCGACGCACCCGTCGAAGCTGAAGTGCAAGTCAGATACCGCCACAAGGGCGTACCCGCTCTGGTCGAGCCACTTGGCGATGGCCGGGCACGAATCGTCTTCGACAAACCGGAGGCTGCGATTTCACCTGGGCAGGCCGCCGTGGTGTATCGCGATGACGAAGTGCTGGGAGGAGGCTGGATTGAGTCCCCCAAATGAACAACCTGACAAACAGAGTCAGGTGCCGAAACGAGATGTTTCAGCGATCGAGCGGGCGATCGGTTACAGCTTCAAAGACAGGTCACTGCTCGAGAGCAGCCTGACCCATCCCTCCTTCGCCCACGAAAACCCCAGCGCCGACACAACAGATAACCAACGCCTGGAGTTCCTGGGTGATGCGGTACTCGGCTTGGTCATCGCTCGCGAATTGTACGACCGTTACCCCGAGCTGCCAGAGGGACACATGTCTCGCATCAAGTCCGCACTGGTCTGTGAGGACACGCTAGCGGTCATCGCCACCCGTCTGAATCTCGGGGACTGTCTGCTTCTGGGCCGTGGCGAGACATCGAGCGGCGGCGGCAAGAAAGCGTCTATCTTATCTGACGGATGTGAGGCTTTATTCGCCGCGGTCTACTTAGACGGTGGCTACGAGGCGATTGTGCCGGTGATCGGCCAGTTGTTCGCCGACATGTTCGAGGAAGCCCGCCAGGGTAGCCTAGTCTCAGACTACAAGACCGCACTGCAGGAGCACGCACAATCCTCCGGAGACTATCGCCCAGCGTATCGTGTGGTCGAGCGATCGGGGCCTGCCCACGACCGATTGTTTCGGGTCGTGGTCGCCCTCGGCGGCAAAGACCTGGCTGAAGGCCTGGGCAGAAGCAAAAAGGAAGCGGAGAAAGCCGCAGCAGGAGCGGCCATCAAGCTCTTGAAAGGGGCGGAAAAACGGACACCTGGCGATATCGAGACCGCGATACCCAAAAACGACACAGATTCCATTGGTTGATCGGCTCAAACAGTGTATAGATTCCCCCAGAGACGGTGTTTTAGTTTGACACCAAGGCAACCACGGACCATGATGTGAGCACGCTGAGCATCAACGCTCATCGAGGGAGCAGAAATGCACACCACTGAAATTCTAGCCTTTGGCTTGGGTACGACCGAACTCCTCATTATCTTTGGCATCTGCATATTTATCTTCGGTGCGAGTAGAATACCCGAATTGGGCAAGTCCCTCGGCTCCGGCATTCGCGGCTTCCAGAAAGCCGTGAAGGGCGACGATGAACCGGCCCAACTCGAAAGTGATGTCGCAAAGCAAGAAAGTGTCGACGTAGAGACTACTGAGACAACCGCCTAGCGCTTTCGCTTCGCACGAAACGCAAGGATGCGCGATCTGCCAGGGAGGGTATGTATGCGGGACCCACACGACTGGACCGGCCGAGATTCCAGTATCGAAATCCTGACGCTTCCCTCCAATCACACCTCAGAAAAATGGCACTCACGCCGGCGTCTCGTACAGCACCACGAAGAGGTCGGGCACGATGACGACGCGAATGTCACGATCCCCGGCGAAACCGATGTGATGGTCCTCCGGTCGGGGAAGGCCGCTCGAAAGCCTTGAAATAAAAAAGAGTTTCCCGTTATTCCTGTCAAGTCTCTCCGGCGTGGGATGACAAAAATGTCATGATCCCTTCGTCAGGTGGGACCCGTTGGTCCGCGGCAGACCGCTGCCTGGCCCGTTGTTGTCCGATGTGGCACGCGGTATGCACTAGACCGGGCCGGCCGCGCTGAGGATGCGGTCGACACACGCTCAAGAGAGAGAGGAACACAGATGAATTCAGTGTGGACTGCTCGTGGCAGAGTCAGCGGAGCACTTCGACGGAGGTCGCCGTGCGCGCTCTTCACCGTCGCTTTGTTGTTTGCGGCCTGCTCCGATATGAGCATGGAGACCTCGGGTGCTGACTACGACGACTCGGCGACCGGCTTTGGCGACGGCTCAGCCAACAACGCGGGACCCGGGACGAGCCAACCGCCAGACCAGACCGAGCCGCCGCCAGAAGAAGAAGAGGATCCGCTCGACCTCCAGGCTCCTAGGGCGAGTCAGTCCTTTGTGTTTGTGGCCAACACCACCCTGAACACAGTCGTGCGTATCGACAGTGTCACACTGGAGGTCAAGCCAATCGAAGTGTGCATCGAGCCGACCCTGGTGCGAACCCTTCCAACCATGGATCGCGCCGTCGCCCTCTGCCAAGGGGACAACCGGGTCGCAGTGGTCGATGCGGCGGGCGGCGACGATGCCGTGCGCATGTCGTGGGTTGCACAGAGCAGCAACAGCCTGCTTCTTTCACCACTGGGCGACTACGCGCTGGCCTGGTTCGACGAGGGGGCGGTCGACGATATCCGACGGGAGCCGGGCAACCCTCATGACCTCACCTTGGTTCGGTTGGGAGAAGACGGCGACGAGGCGGAGTCCTTTCTGTTGAGCGTGGGATTCGGCATCCGCGCCATCCAGTTCGACAGCCGCGGCGAAACCGCCTTTGTGACCACGGACGACGGCCTGAGCATTATCGAGATGGCTTCGATCGACCGCGACCAATTCGTCGAGGTACTTTCACTCGGTGACGACCCTCTGGAACGCGCTGCTGATCGCGAGGTCATTGTCGCGGGTTCCGGAGAGCTGGCGTTTGTCCGAAGCTCGGATTTCAGTGGTCTGAGGGTGCTCGATGTAGCCGATGAAACCCTGTCTGACATCGAGCTACCGGGAGTCCCGACCGACTTGGACCTGTTTTCCGACGGTCAGTCGGGTATCGCGGTCATGCGAGAAATCGAGAGTGTTGCAATTCTGCAGCTGCCAGACGCGGTCGACGATGACTCGGCGATCGAGATCATCAGCCTGCCCGAGACCACGATCGGCCTGGCACAGTTACACGAATCGACCAATGAAGTGCTGCTCTATTCGACAGTATCGAACAGCGACCGCCTGACGATCCTTCAACTTGCCGATGGAGCACATGAGACCTTCGCATTGCGCAAGCCAATCGTGGCGGTGCGGCAGGCGCCGAACGGCGGACGCGCTCTCGTGTTTCACTCCTCGGAGCCAGGCGCAGCCGTACCGGGCGAGCCGGTGGACAGTTTCATCGCCAAGAGTGAGGGCTACTCCCTCTTCGATATCGGGTCCGGTTCGGCCCGGTTGGTCCTGAGCCCCACCGAAGCCGACGATGTCGTCTTCACCGAAACAGGCGACCAGGCCTTCATCATGCTCGATGATCGCTCAACAGATATCAGAGCCCTGCAGTGGGTGAACTTCGAGACGTTCCGCACCGAGATGCTCGAAATGGCCAAGCCACCCGAGAGCATCGGAGTCGTACCCGCCACTGGCCGCATTTTTGTGTCCCAGCTGGCGGATACTGGACGAATCACGTTCATCGACACGGAGACGGGTGGCCAGCAACACGTCACGGCCTATCAACTCAACCGGCGAATCGAATGAGGAACCTGATGAATCACAGAACTCTAGTCAGTATTGCCGCTCTCGCAGTGCTATTCGCTGCCTGTGGCGGAGACGATGACGGGTCACTCCTATCACCCCAGGTCGCCGGCTACGGCAACGAGGACTACGCGGACGGCCCAGCCTCAGCGAATCGGGACGGTGTCGCCGAACCCGACGAACAGGAGCCTGAAGAGCCTTTCGTGCCCGAGGAGGAAGCTGATTTTCGACTTCAGCCTCCAGCAGCAAGCCGCACCTTCGTATTCGTCGCCAACACCGACCTGAACAGCATTGCCCGAATCGATAGTCTTACGCTTCAGATCAAGACGATCGATGTCGGGTTGGAGCCCACGATCGTGCGCACCAACGCGGTGGGTGATACGGCAGTCGCCCTCAACGAGGGCAGTGACGATGTGTCGATCATCTACTCGGATGACGAGGACCGGGTAGCCACCGTTGACGTGGTCGATGGCGCCAACGAGCTCATCCTCACGCCGAACGGCGATTTTGCGATCGCCTTCTACGACAACCGCCAAGCTGAACCTGCGGACGACGCTGGAAGCCTGAGTGACGCGACCCTCATTGATTTGGAGAGCGCCGTCGGCTTCAACTTGGTGGTCGGGCTTCACATTCGCGAGGTCGAGTTCGACGACGGCGGCGAGCGGGCCTACTTCGTAACGGATGATGGCGTCTCGATCGTCGAGATGAGCGAGGTCGAAGACGACCTCTTCGTCCCGCCGATTCGGGTGGGTGATGCTCTGAGCGAGGCCGCCGCGCTCGACCGCGAGGTCGAGGTTACGGCTGACGGTGCTTTCGGCCTCGTCAGAGTGAGCTCGGAATCGATCGTCAGACTGGTCGACTTCGAGACAGGAGAAATCAGTGAACTCGAGTTGGATGCGATCCCCACCGATCTCGACCTGCTGCCCTCGGGCACCGAGATGATCACCGTCCTCCGCGGTGTGCGGGGAGAGGTCGTCGAAGCGCCAGAAGAGGGCGAGGAACCAGAAGAGGGCGAGGAGCCTGGAGAGGGTGAGGAACCAGAAGAGGGTGAGGAGCCCGAAGAAGGCGAGGAACCGGAAGTTGTCGAGTCACGCCCGAGCGAGGTTCTGCGAATTCCAATTCCAGAGGGATTCACGGACCCGGAACTGGTCGAACGCTTTGAGATCGGCGACGAAGAAGTGGGTCTGGCACAGCTCATCCCAGACACGGATACGCTCGTTCTGTATTCGACGATCAACGACAATGATCACATTTCGCTCATCGACCTTCGTACCGGCGACTTTGACACGTTCGCGCTGCGAAAAGGCATCGAAACGGTTCACATCTCGGCAGACGGCCGTCGTCTGTTAGTCATGCACACAAAGCACCCCGGCGAGCCAATTCCTGGGACCGAGACTTATCTCAACCAGTCGCACGCCTACTCGATCCTGAATCTCGACAACGACGGAACGCGCCTGATCATCACCGAGACGAAGCCGGGGGATTTTGTGTTTGCGAGCGACCAGGAGAGCGTTTTCATCCTGTTGAGCGACGAGGCGCGCGACGTTCGGGGTGTTGAGTGGACAAACCTGACATCGGGACGGGACCAGACCATCCCACTGCGCCGTTTTCCGACGGCGATCGGGGTCATCCCCGCAACCAACCGAATCTACGTGGCACAGGAGCATGAAGTGGGTCGAATGGCATTTATTGATACTGAAACTGGCGAGGTCCGGGAAGTGACCGGATATCACCTCAACAGCCGAACGGAGTAGATCATGTGGAGACGAGTCTGCATTTGCCTCTGCATCGCCTCATTGGGCGCCTGCGGAGATGACAGAGTCGAGGTATTCGAGGGCGCTTTGGATGTGGTGGGTCCCGTGGCCGTAGACAAACGGTTCGTGTACCTCAACCAGAGCGCAGGTGAACTGCTCTTCGTAACCCCCGGTTTCGAGGGAGCCGACCTGACGTTCACGACCGCTCACAGAGTGGTTGGATCCGACCCGGTCGGCATTCACACCAGCGATGACGGCGAGTTGATCTACGTGATCAATGGTGGAGATCAGACGCTGTCAATTGTTGAAGTTCAAACGATGGAGGAACATCGTTTCGAGTTGCCGAGTGACTACGACACGGTCACGGTCGATCCGACCGGCCGCTTCGTTGTTGCCCACTATCGGGACGCATCGGCTGGGGGCTCGGGCGACTCGGTGTTTCGCAACGAAAACGGAATCACAGTCTTCGACATCGATCCGGATGGAGTTGGCGGTGAAGATCGCCTCGAGCAAGTCGATTCGACGGTGCTCTCGCTGCGCAGTTCACCACTTGGTTTCGACTTCGCGCCGCCCTTCGAGGTCGACGGAATCGAGCACCATATCTTGGTTGTGCACGCCCAAAGCGCTCTGGCGTTGGTGGATATGACGGCCTCGGACGAGGTCAATCGCCAGCGACGACTCTTCTTCGTTCCCGAAGACAGCACCGAGGTTTTACTTCCCCAAACAGTGCTCTTCACCGAGGACGACACGTCGGATGACAGCGACATGAAGATGTTCGTGCTCACGAGTAATGCACGCGATATCTTCGAGGTGTCCATCCTTCCTCCCGGAGTGGAAGACGAAACCGAGCTCGCCCTGTCGATCAATCAGTTTCCGGCGGGTCGCACACCGGTCGAAATGGCCTACTTCACCGACTTGGAAAACGAAAAGAAACTCCTGGTGCTGGGCGGTTCCAGCCGCGAGATGGTGGTTGTCGACATCGCGACCGGCAACACGACCGACTTGAGTGTGGATTGGGATCTGAGCGAGTCGCTCACCTATCAGTTGGTCGACGAAGACACGGGTCAAGTCACGAATCACGCGCTACTTTGGAGTCCAAATGGCAGAACACTGATCTTCGCCGACCTCGATGAGCTCGAGAGTCGCGGAACCCGTGCACTGACGGCCCTCGTATTGAGTCGAGCCATCGCCAGCATCGACATGCTGCCCGGCGTAGGCGCCGACAAGGCCATTGTCGTCCATTCGGGCCACAGCGCGATCAGCGTCCTCGACCTGCCGCGCAAATACGACATCCCACTGCCCGGTAGCGCCACCCTCGAGAACCTCGCGTTCTCGCCCGGGGGCGACCGTGTGTTCGTGACCGTTGCCGAGTTGCCTGTGATGGCGTCAATCGAGCTCGCAACCGGTCATCCCTCGCAGATCGATATCACACAGCCGGGCGGCCAGATCGCGATTCTGGATGACCCCCAGGTATTGCTCATCGACCATGGCGCCGATGAAGGGCGTATCACACTGATGAACGGCGTCGAGCCAGATCCCGAGACCAGTGCCCTCGGCAACGCGATTTTCTTCGAAGACCTAGTCGGCCTGGCCGAACGGGCGGGAGGTGAACAATGAAGACTCGTTCAATCAACACACTCATCGCGCTAGTCGGGTTGCTTCTCGCATCATCGGCGTCGGCCGACGAGATCACATTGACGATAACGCCCTCGAGTCAGTTCAACTACTCATCGAGCTACGACACGGTGAACGCAACCAATTCAGCTGGCGCCCTCAATCTGGCGGTGGGCTATGAACTCATTCCCAACCTTCACGTGGGTATTGAGTACGAAAACAGTGAAGTTCGAGAGACACTCTACTCGGTTTTCGATACGAGTTTCGCGCAGCACGCAGCGTTGGCCGCAGTGCAGTATTCCTACCCGCTCACGGACTGGTTCCGACCTCATGTCAGAGCTGGTGTGGGCGCCTATTGGGGCGATCTCGATCTCCACTCTTCGGGTACTGAATACGACGCGACCGAGGTCGGTTTTCAAGCCTACGCCGTAGGCGGCTTCCATCTGCTTTGGTACTTCGGAGATCCCGACGCTCCCAAGGCTCGGTTTCTCGACCACCTGGGGCTCTCCCTGTCGAATGACTACGGCTGGATTCAGCGCACCTCCCTCAATTTCGACGAACTGGTCGCAGAAGAAGAGGGTGCCCAGCCGACGGTTTCTCTCGGTGAACTCGACATGAGCGGATGGACATGGCGGGTTGGATTCGGCCTCCGCTATCGATTCTAAAACCACGAAAGCAATACTTCTTGTGTTTCGCTTGTTCTGGTAGTTATAAGAGACGCTGAATTCGGTACTGGAGAACAACGAATGAGAACGAGAGTCACCCTTCTCGCAGCAATTGCTTCGATATTCCTTTTTGCCTCGATCGGCTTCGCTCAAGACACTACCCAACGGAACGAGGAGTTCCATGTGTCCTTTACGGATCCTGAAGGTTGGGAGACTGCAGAAGGAAATGATCGGGCCATCTTCAACGTCAAACACGAAGCCAGTCAGAGTCAGATCGAAGTCATCGCGACCGAGCTGATGTCTGGTGACGTGGCGGATGTCTTCTACGACACATTCCACGAGACGCTAGAGCAATCTCAGTTCACCCAGGAAAGCTCTGCCGACCATCAGATTGGCGCGCACACGGGTAAACTGACTGAGTACGGTTTTGAGTACGCTGGAGTGAGCCTGAAGGTCGTTGTCTTCCAGTTTACGCACGAATCGACAGCCTTCCTCGTGGTCGGCTACATCAAAGCTGACGAGTACACCACACACCGTGGTTCCTTCGACGCCGCAGTTGGTAGCCTCGTTTTCGACGGCTGAGATCATCCGTCTAGCGGCACGGCGCCAGCCGAGTCTCAAACGACAGCCTCCGACCCCATTTACCGGTCACCACTCGCTGTATTCACAATCGCAGGCTAGCCTCTAGCGGGCGCCCACGAATCCGTTATAATGCGCCCCCAACAATGGCCCGGCTCATACTGAGTTTGGGTATCAGGACACCGGAAAAGCCATGGGTCGGCGAACCGACATTAAGCACATTCTCGTCATAGGCTCAGGTCCGATCGTTATCGGGCAAGCCTGTGAGTTCGACTATTCAGGCACTCAGGCGGTGAGGGCTCTCCGAGCGGTCGGGTACGAGGTGACCTTGGTCAACTCGAATCCGGCGACGATCATGACGGATCCCGAGCTGGTTGATCGTACATTCATCGAGCCATTGACCGTTCCCTCGCTGGACGCGGTGATCGCCAAGGCGAAGCCCGATGCGATCCTGTCGACGATGGGAGGGCAAACTGCCCTGAATCTCGCCAGTGATCTCGCCGAGGCCGGTGTGCTCGAGAAACACGGTGTGGAGCTGCTGGGCGCGAACGCAGAAGTGATCAAGCGCGCCGAAGATCGGGACGAATTCAAGAAGACAATGGCGAGCATCGGTATCCCTCTGGCCAAAAGTGGCTTTGCCAAGAATCTCGAAGAGGGCTGGAAGGTACTCGAAGAGATCGGTTTCCCGGCCATCATTCGACCCAGCTTCACGATGGGTGGCACCGGCGGTGGGATTGCCTACAACAAGGAAGAATACGAACATCTAATCAAGTGGGGAACCGACCAGTCGCCAGTTAGCGAAGTGCTTGTCGAAGAGTCACTGCTCGGCTGGAAAGAATACGAACTCGAACTCATGCGGGACTGCGCAGACAACGCAGTGATTATCTGTTCGATCGAGAATCTGGATCCGATGGGTGTTCACACCGGCGATAGCATCACAGTCGCGCCAATACAGACGCTCACAGACCGCGAATATCAAGCGATGCGCGATGATTCGTTGGCCATCATTCGGGCCATTGGGGTCGAGGCCGGCGGGTGCAATATCCAGTGGGCTGTCGATCCAAAGACCGGTCGTCGAATGATCATCGAGATGAACCCACGTGTATCCCGATCGAGTGCGCTAGCCTCGAAAGCGACGGGCTATCCAATCGCCAAGATCGCGGCTCTTCTGGCAGTGGGTCTGACGCTCGATGAAATACAGAATGACATAACCAAGAAAACGCCCGCCTGCTTCGAGCCTGTGATCGACTACTGCGTGGTGAAGATTCCTCGATTCGCCTTCGAGAAATTCCACGGCGCCGACGCGGTCCTGACGACCCAGATGAAGTCGGTTGGCGAGGTCATGTCGATCGGACGGACCTTCCAGGAGGCGCTACTGAAAGCCTGCCGAAGCCTCGAAATAGGGCGCGCCGGATTGTCTCCACTGCTGGCACCACCGGGAGAGCAAAAAGTCCCACGCGGTGGCGGGGATCTCTTCGAGTTCTTCAGAGACTACGTCTCAATTCCGACGGCTGACCGCTTGTGGTACGTCGCCGACGGACTCGGATCCGGCCTGTCCGTCGACGAGATGCACCGGCTGACCGGGATTGATCCCTGGTTTCTCGATCAAATGCTTCAGATCATCGAACGCGAGGACGATCTCAAGACGTTTAGGCGCAGAGATGGAGACTTCCGATCGAAAGACGGTCGGTTCCTTTTGTGGTCGGCCAAACGGAACGGAATGAGCGATTCCGAGGTTGGCCGAATCTTCGGGATGCCCGAGCACGAGGTGCGGAGCCTCAGAAAGGAGCTCGGCATCACGCCGGTCTACAAGAAAGTGGATACCTGTGCAGCTGAGTTCGAGGCAGTAACGCCCTATCTCTACTCGACCTATGAAGCGGAGGACGAGGCGCAAATGGGCGAGCGCGAGCGAATCATCATACTCGGCGGCGGCCCAAATCGAATCGGTCAGGGGATCGAGTTTGACTACTGCGCAGTGCATGGTGTGATGGCGTTGAACGAGTTGGGTTACGAGACCATCATGGTCAACTGCAACCCAGAGACCGTATCGACTGACTATGACATTCCCACGCGGCTGTATTTCGAGCCCCTGACTCTCGAAGACGTACTGGCGATTGTCGACCGCGAGAAACCCAAGGGGCTGATACTTCAGTTTGGCGGGCAGACTCCGCTGAACTTAGGCCTGCCGTTGGCCGCAGCGGGAGTCCCAATCTTGGGCACACCTCCCGATACAATCGATCGCGTCGAAGATCGACAGCGATTCAACGAGCTGATCACGGAGTTGGGGCTCAAGCAACCAGAGGGCGGCACCGCCGACACCTTCGAGCAGGCCCAGCGCCTCGCGGATGAGATTGGCTTCCCATTGCTGCTGCGCCCAAGCTACGTATTAGGTGGCCGGGCGATGGTTATCGTCCGAGACGAGGACGACTTGGCCCACTTCTTCGAGTTGGCCAAGAAAGAGAGCGCCTCAGGACCCGTCCTCTTAGATCGCTTCCTGAACGACGCGATTGAGGTCGACGTCGACTGTATCGGCGACGGTACTCGTTGTATGGTCGCCGGTATCATGGAACACATCGAGGAAGCTGGAGTGCATTCGGGTGACTCGGCCTGCGCTCTACCTCCATACAGTCTGTCCCAAGCCCAGATCGCGGATATTCGCGCACAAGCTGAGGCAATTGGGTTGGCCCTGAACGTGGTCGGCCTAATGAACATCCAGTTCGCGTTGCACGGAGACGATATCTACATTCTCGAGGTCAATCCCCGGGCGTCTCGAACCGTCCCCTTCGTCAGCAAGGCAATCGGTCGTCCGATCGCCAAGTACGCTGCTAGGGTGATGGCAGGCGAGACCTTGGAGGAGATCGGCTTTACCGAACCGGTCGACCTACCTTACTTCGCCGTAAAGGAAGCTGTCTTTCCGTTCACCAAGTTTCCGGGCGTCGACTACCTGTTGGGTCCGGAGATGCGAAGCACCGGCGAGGTGATGGGGATCGATGAGACCTTCCCCGAGGCCTTCCGCAAGGCGCAGATCGCGGCGAAGAACGCACTGCCCAAAGAAGGAAGGGTCTTTATCAGCGTCAAGAACGGGGACAAGGACGCCGTGGTTGGTGTGGCCAAGAATCTTGTTTCGGCTGGCATGACGCTGGTTGCGACCGGAGGCACACAAGATTTCTTGACTAAAGCGGGCGTTGCCTGCGAATACGTGAACAAGGTGAAGGAGGGTAGGCCACACGTTGTGGACCTGCTGATAAATGGGGAAATCCAAATGGTCGTCAATACGACCGTCGGGAAGCAGTCGATCGTCGACTCCCATTCGATTCGGACAGAGACCGTACGATGGGGAATTCCCTACTTCACCACGATGGCAGCAGCGAAGGTCGCAGCTCGAGCTATGGCCGAATGTGAGGTCGGAGCCCCTCCGCGGGTCCAGTCCCTCCAGCGGTACCACGAGCTGGCTCGCCGTTGAGCGAGTAACCTATTTTCGATAATCAGTGTGCCCCAGGGCACGAGGAAGTTGAGGTTGTAATGGGCAACGAAATGCCGATCACGCCAGATGGTCTGGCGAAGCTCAAAGCTGAGCTACAGCGACTACAGAAGATTGAAATGCCGGCGATCACAGACGAGGTCGAAACGGCTCGACAGAAAGGTGACTTGTCCGAAAATGCTGAGTACCACGCGGCAAAAGACAAACAAGGACAGATCTACGGGAAGATCCGCTACCTGAAAGACCGGGTCGGTCGAGCGCTCGTCATCGATCCCTCCAAACTGTCAGGTGAGCGTGTGGTCTTTGGCGCAATCGTCACTTTGTTCGACACCGACACCGAGGATGAGGTGGTCTACCAGATCGTCGGCGAAGAGGAGGCGGACTACAAGGCGGGGAAGATTAGCGTGACCTCACCGCTAGCTCGCGGTGTATTGGGCAAGGAAGAGGGCGACGAAGCGAAAGTCGATACACCGAAAGGGATACGACTCCTCGAGATCAGCGAGGTCAGGTTCCCAGAGGCCTGAGCACCGGAGTCCTCTTCACACCAGTCGCCGCTTTCTCCACAGAATGAGGGCGGCACCACCCAGCAGCCAGAGTGAATAGGATTGGCGGTCTTGGCCGCTGGCCGACACCACCCGACAGCACCCCGACGGTGGTGTATCCACTGTACCGCTACCGCCAGTGCGCCGGACGCCGCCGTCACCCGAATAGCCGTCATCTAGAGCGATGTCCCCCACCGTATCGCCCGACAGATCCTCTCCCATGTCGCTCTGCCCGACATCGCTAACTCCGGCGTCGTCAACTCCGGCGTCAGGAGCCCCGACGTCACTGTCGGCAATCGCATCCGGCACGTCCGGTTCCACGTCCAAAATGAACAGGCCGTTGCTGGTGCCTGGCTCGCTGCGGCGCCCATCCTCATCGAGAGCGCGCACTTCAATACGGACGTGCACCCCTGGGGCCAAAACGAGGCCCTCGAAAAGCGCCTGAAGGGAGTCATCAACGGTCAGCCATTCCTCAAAGAGCGGGATACCGGTACTCAAGATGGGGCGAACCTCGTAACTCACTGCGAGATCCACCGCCGACCAGCTCGCAGCTAGCACATCTCGTCGAGAGGTCGCATCGATATCGATACCTGGGACGGGGTTGTCATCCTCATCTACGGCTAAGTCGAGTATTCCAATCGGCGGGGATAGTGATGCCTCTCCTACCGTGTGGAGCCCCCCATCTGAGCTCGAGACGGTGATAAGTAGCTCACCCTCCCGAGAGGTCGGGATGGGAGCTCCCAGTGAGGCACCGAACGGCAGGCTCCAGGCCAGCTCCCCATCGGCGGTGATGGCGTAGAGCCAGCCATCCTCTGCCCCTAAGATGATCAGATCCCCACCTGTGGTCTGTGACACCGATGCGCACGAAGTCAAAGTGGGCCCATGGACGACCTCATCACCGGCGATGTCGCCCCCTTGTAGGACGATGGAGTTAGTAATCGACCCGTCGGTTGGGTCCACGAAACGAAGACGACCCAGGCCGTTGGGGAGGCCAATCATGGGGCTGTCCTCGCTGTCGAGGAAGCGGCACAGATGCTGGTGGAGTCCTTCGAAGTCGAATTCGAGAGGAGCGCCCCACCCTGGGGCGTTCGGGGGCGTAAGCTGGCGAAGGCCCCACTCGGCCAGTCCTGAGTTCACCAAGAGCGAGGGCTCTCCGCCCAGGACCACAGCGAGTTGAGAGAACGACCAGGGCATCCCGTAGTTGCCCAACATGGCTCCATTCGTACCGTCATAAAACGCCACACCGGATGGCTCAGCTACGGCGATATCGAGAACATCGTCTTCGTTTGCGTGGATTGCAACGAGGGGACCGAGCAGGCGCGTGTTGTAGAGCGTGGCTTCATTCCAGAGAACGTCCCCCTCGCCATCGATCAGGGCGAGTCGTATGTCTTCGCCAGGTTCCCGTGATGCATCTGTGAAGGCGACGGCGATCTCCAGACCGGATGCGCCATTCATGTCAGCGACTAGAATTGGAGACACGCTGGTGAAGTTGGGAGCGAGCTCTCGAATCCAGAGTCTTGCACCTGTCGTCAGACTCCACGCAGCAACGGACAGTGTATCGTCGGCATCTCGAACCGCAGATACAACGCTGTTTCCGGGGCCAATCGCAAAGTGACCCGCGCCAATCTGGCCGACGTCTGCATCCAAGACGAAGTCATCATTGTCGCCGAGCGGTATGGGCTGAAGCGTTCGCCCGTTTCCGAGGACGACCAGCACGTCTTCATCAGCCACGACGGGGCTCACGACCAGCGCGCCGCCAGAAGCGACTGCCCCCGTTTCGGAGCCACCTCTCCCCGAATGAACCCGTCCGTCCGAGCCGAGGTAGGACACGGGTGACTCTGAGCCGGAGCCAAAGCCGTCTGAAAAAGACACGAACTCACTTACATCTTCGGCCGGCAATGTCTCCAGAATGGTTGCTACCAGTCCTGAATCGGTCAACTCCCAGGAGCTGACGGTCGCTGAAGTGTCATCAAACGCGATCGTAATCGGATGCCTGCTCGCCCCGCCAGCGAGCGTCGCGATATCTTGTCCCGCGGCGATGGCCGCCGAATCGGGGGTCACGGCTGGTTCGGTGAAAAACAGGCTGCCGTCCCCGAACGGGAAGTCCTGTGCGATACCCTCATCCCAAACGATGGCCGCCAGCTGCCCGGGACCCTCCAGAGTCTCTGCGCCGGTGGCGCCCTCAGGCGGGACCTCTCGTGCGATAATCTCCCGCACTCCGTCACCGTCAAGGTCGAGCACCGCGGTGAGTAGTAGGTTGTCGGCAGAGTCGATCAACTCGCCGCTCTCGGCATCGATGATTCCCAGCGCCCATCGCTCCGGAGAGTCGATTCCGTCGTGATCGCCTTCGTTGCCCTCCTGATCGACTTCACTGTCGCCGCTGTCCCAAACGCTGAACACAATTTCGTAGTCCCCGTCGTCATCGATATCTGACAAGCTGTTGGCCACAAAGTGAACCGGGTGTTCGGCGGCTGGCGACCAAGCGACTTCCCATTCGACGACTTCATCCACGAGATCGAACACGGTAACCGCTCGGTCATGGTCTGCTTGAGCCATCGAGACGACCTCGAGTTGGGGGTCGTCGTCGAGATTAACAGCCTGGAGTATGCCAAAGTTATGGCTCGAGAAGACGTCTTCCAACCGGACTGCCACTTCGCCCGTGGTGCCATCGAGAACCATCAGATTGACGCCCGAGACAAAGACGACTTCTGCGACGCCGTTTCCCAGGACGTCTGCAACAACGGCGGGATTGATGTTCGAGTAGCCCTCAAAGGTGCTTCGCCATAGCTCGTTATCTTCAGCTGGGGTTAGGAAACCATCGGAGAAGTCGTATGCGTAGAAAGTATCGTGGTGTTGGCCTGGCTTGAGAATCAATTCGAGCGCAGCATCCCGGTCAAGTTGCGCGGGACGAATGGCGTAGTCGGACAGGTTTCGAGTTCCTCCCGGGAAGGTCGGAGAGCCCCACAAGATGGCACCAGTCTGCGGATCGACCAGAAATGCTGCGCATGGCCTCTCGGTTCGCACCGCGAGCAGCTCGACCTCACCGTCTCCATCAAAATCCCAGTCGCCGACCACTCGGTCGACGCCCATATAGCGGGTAGACCAGCGAACCTGGTCGTTCGCTGTCTTGGCGGTCAGGCGTCCACTGACGGCCTGAATGAGTTCCGGATCGCCGTCGCCATCGATATCGTAGAAGGACAAGCCAGATAGGTCCTGGCTCCCGCCTACACCGTGACTCGACACGATGGTCGGGGTCTCGACCTCCGCTACTTCAGGTAACCGCCCATCTCGCGCGCCATTGCCGCGATATTGCTCCCAACCTTGGGCATGAACAGAAGGGGAAACTAGCGCGAACAGGACGAGGGACGCCACAAACCGAGAGTGGTGCATGAGATGCCTTCATTTGGACCAGAAGCGAGTAACCCCGTGTGCCAGAAGTATAGCTGTCGGCTCAGCAAAGGGGAAGTCTACTTGCGTTGGCGGGTGACCTTGAGAACGCCCTGGACCTTGCGCACCGACTCCATGGCACGTTCCAGCTGTTGGTTATCGGTGACGTTTATGTCAAAGACGTTTAGCGCCCGTCCATCTTTGGTGGAGCAGTGGGCTTCGACGATGTTCATACCGGTCACCGAGAAGGCGCGGCTCATGTCAGCGAGAAGTCCTCGAGCGTCGGTACAGATAACCTCGATTCGGACGGTGCGATTGACTTCTTTGTCCTTGATCGCGTTCTCGTCCCAGTAGACTTCAATACGGCGTTCTGGTTCGAGATAGTCGATTCGGTCGCAGCGCGAGCTATGGACCGTCAGGCCTCGACCACGGGTCACAAATCCGATGATGGCTTCACCGGGTACGGGATTGCAGCAGCGCCCGTACCGGACCATGAGGTCATCGTCGATGCCGTCGATCCTGACGCCAGTCTTGCGGCCTAGGAATTTCTGAACACGCCGACTGAGCTCGCCGAGGCGGGCTTGCGCAGTTACGATCGGTTTTCGCTCACTCTCTGGGATGATGGCGCTGGAAACGGTGGCTACGTTCAATGTGCCGTAGCCGATCTTGACGAGCATCTCGTCTGCGGTCTGCAGCTTCAAGAGCTCTGCAGCCTCCGAGAGTTTACCCTTCTTCTGCGCTGCTTTGAGCTGGAGTCCATGCTTGCGCAACTCCCCGTCGAGCAGCTCCCGACCGATTTCGAGCGCTTGAACGCGGGCTTCTGTTCGCAGAAAGTGTTTGATCTTGGAACGGGCACGACCTGTTCGGACGTTGTTGAGCCAGTCTTTGTTGGGTCGTTGGTTGCTTCTCGTGATAATCTCGACGACGTCGCCGCTCTTCAGTTCGGTTCCGAACGGTACGATCGCCCCATTGACCTTCGCGCCCGCACAGTGGTCGCCTACTTCGGTGTGAATCGCATAGGCGAAATCGACGACGGTCGCCCCTATCGGGAAGGCGCGGATGTCACCCTTGGGCGTAAAGACAAAGACTTCTTCAGAGAAGAGATCGAGCTTGAGGCGCTCCATGAAGTCCCGTGGATCTGAGACTTCCTGAAAATCCTCGATCAACTGACGCAGCCAAGTGAACTCCGACGCATCGCCGGGTTTTCGCTCGACTCCCTCTTTGTAAAGCCAATGCGCTGCGACACCTTCCTCAGCAATCCGATGCATCGCTTCGGTTCGGATCTGAATCTCGATCGGTTCCCTATATGGACCGATGACCGAGGTGTGAAGCGACTGGTACCCATTGGGTTTGGGCATCGCGATGTAGTCTTTGAAGCGAGCGGGAATTGGCTTCCAAAGGTTGTGAACGATGCCAAGCGACTCGTAGCACTGGTGTTTTTCCTCGACGATTATTCGAAAGGCGAGGATGTCGTAGACCTGCTCGAAGTCGATGCTCTGGCGCTGCATTTTGCGCCAGATGCTGTAGAAGTGTTTCGGGCGTCCCTGAAGATCGCTCTCGAGGTTGTTTTCGGCCAAGACCTCTTCGAGTAGGCCGATTACTTCGCCGATGTACTTCTCACGCTCCCGCCGTTTCTTGGCAATTCGTTGGGCTAGGTCGTAGTACGCCTCCTTGTGGAGGTAGCGGAACGAGTTGTCTTCCAGCTCGATTTTGACCCAGTGAATACCAAAGCGATTCGCCAACGGGGCGTAGATGTCCATCGTTTCTTGAGCGATGCGCCGTTGCTTGTCTTCGCCGAGGTGATCCAGTGTCCGCATGTTGTGAATGCGATCTGCCAGTTTGACCAAGACCACCCTGAGGTCTCGGCTCATGGCAACGATCATTTTGCGAATCGTCTCGGCTTGGCGTTCTTCGGACGTATTGAAACGGAGTTTTGAGAGTTTGGTCACGCCGTCCACGAGGAAGGCGATCTCTTCGTTGAAGTTCTCTTCGAGATCCGACAACTTGGCGGAAGTGTCTTCCACGACATCATGCAGAAGGGCGGCGCACAGGCTGTCAACGTCCAGACGGAGGTCGGCAATGATCTCCGCGACAGCCATCGTGTGAGTGACGTACGGTTCCCCAGATGATCTCGTCTGACCGCGATGCATCTCCACTGCGTACTCGAAGCTTCGACGCAAGAGATCGAGGTCGGGTCCGGGGTGGTAGTCTCGTACCTTGGTTTCAAGCTCAAGGTACCTTGATTCTAAAAAAGCCTCCGCCATTACTCCTGCGACCGGCAATCCAAGCCCGACGGGCGATTCAAGGGTAGGCTAGCTACCCTGTGGGTCAATCAACCCCTCGAGGAAACCAACGTTCCGCGAAATCCTCGCCCGTTCGGCGCAATAGATCGCTTCGAGGCGCTCCGAGGCTGCCTCGATATCATCGTTAACGACAACATACCTGAATACCCTGTAGTGCGACAGTTCGAGGCGGGCTTTTGCTAGCCGTCGTTCGATCTGAGCCTCTGAATCGGTCGCTCGCCCGCGAAGTCGGTCCTCCAATTCCCGCATTGAAGGCGGGGCCAAAAGGACGCTGACCGCGTCTGGGGCGTTGTTCATAAGCTGTTCGGCGCCCTGATAGTCAATGTCTAGGAGGACGTCATGGTCTCGCGCTTCGAAGTCGGCCAGTGTCTTTCGGGCAGTGCCATATCGTTGGCCGAATACGTCTGCGTGTTCGGCGAAGGCGTCCTGTTTGGCGAGTTCGTCGAACTCCTCGTCAGAAACGAAGAAGTAGTGAACCCCGTCTTCTTCCCGACCGCGCGGTGCCCTCGTCGTATGGCTGACGCTCAACTTGAGACGAGAGAATTTGGCCAATAAGGAATTGCCCAGTGTGGTTTTTCCGACCCCAGATGGGCCCGATAAGACAAAAAGCATGCTCTACTCGAGGTTGTTGGCTTGTTCGCGCATTCGCTCTATCTCACTTTTCAGCGCGACAATCTCGTGGGTGAGTTCAGTGGTGCCAGCTTTGGCTGCCATGGTGTTTGCCTCCCGTCCCAACTCCTGGAGGAAGAAGTCGACCCGTTTGCCGATTGCCTCCCCCTCTGGGTTTCCAGAAGAGAACATCTGCAGAAGCGTTGCGCAATGGGCTTTGGCACGCACAATCTCTTCGACGATGTCGGCTTTGTCTACGAGGAAGGCCAGCTCTTGAAGCAAGCGGGTCTCGTCGACCTCTACATTGCCGAGCGACTCCAGAATTTCACCGAGCCGTTTCTGCAGTCGCTCCCGAAAGATGTCCTGGGACTCCGCGGCAAGCGACTCAATAGTGCCGACGAGTTCCGTCGCGCTGCTGATCCGACTGAGGAAGTCGTCGACAAGGGCCTGTCCCTCTGCCTTCCGGCTGGCGACGAGCTCGGCAAGCGCCGACCGAGCGGTCTCGAGGATCACTTCATCGAGATGCTGAAGGTCCGGTGCCTCGGCTTTGTTGTTCAGTTGGAATCCCGCCGAGAAGAGGTCGCTCAACTTGATTTCGGGGGAGAGGCCCAGCTTGGTTACCAGCTCAGACAGCACACCGTGAAGCTCGGTCGCGATCTCGAGTGTATCGGTCTGTGCCAGCCCACCTCGCGGCGCCTCCACCGAAATCCGACATTCCACCCTCCCTCGGCCGCAAGCGGCTTTGACGCTCTTGCGGAGGGCCAACTCGAGATTGTTGAGACCGGGCGGGGCCACGACACGAATGTCTAGGCCTCGATGGTTGACCGACCGGGCCTCAGCCGAAATCGTCCAGCCGTCTTTGTCCACATTCGCCCTTCCGAATCCTGTCATTGATAGAATCGACATGGCACTGATACTAGATCACTCCTTCCCATTGATGAACGGTGCTGTTGTCATGTAATAATCTAGTCCCTTCCATGCTAGGGTTAGCGTCCAACTATTCTGAGCGAAGGCACGATGGGCAAACTCGAAACAGCGCCGACTGGCATCATTGCCTGCGTCGCACTGGTCCTTTCGATTGGCGCGTGGTCCTGCGGCACGACGGACGACGGCGGATCGAGCAACAGCAACAATGTGGATGGCGGCCAGGTTCGGGGCAACAACGAATGCGGTCGCGGGAGCCTAAATCAGTGCGGCGGGTGTGGTGCACTTGCCGAGGAGCTGGGAACACCTTGCGTCTTAGAAGGCCCTCCCTCAGACCCCGACAGCCTGTGCACCCACGGTAGCTGGGCGTGTGCGCGGCCGAATGATGGCACCGTCATCTGCGAAGAGACCATCCCCGAGAACGAAATCTGCGACGGAATCGACAACGATTGCGACGGCATTCCCGACGAGACCTTCGACCTCAGGACCGACGTCGACAACTGTGGCAGCTGCGGGAACCAGTGCGCTTTTTCAGCGGCAGTGCCCGGCTGCGAGATGGGGGAATGCGTTATCGCGTCGTGCCAAGCCGGGTATTCGGATACGGATGGGCTGGCAGAGAACGGCTGCGAAGCGGACTGCTTTCCCGACCTGTCTCCGACCGACGGATGCGACGGCGTCGATAACGACTGCGACGGTTTCGAGGACGAAGACCACGTACCGATCCCCTGCGGTGTAGGAGTGTGCAGGACGTCCAGCGCCTGCATCGACGGGACCTCCTACGACTGCATTCCAGGCGACCCCTGGGAAGAAGTGGAGACTACTTGTGACGGTTTGGACAACAACTGCGACGGCGAAGTCGACGAAGGCATCACCCTCAGCTGCACAAACGCATGCGGCGAGGGGCAACTCTTGTGCCGTGGTGGCGAATACCCGGCTTGTTCCGCCCAGGACGACGCCGGACAGGTCTGCATCGACATCAGCTTTTTCTGTGAGACGATTCCAGTCAGGCTCGAGATTCCGTTGCCAACCCCCGAAGAGGAGTTGGGCGTCGACCTGGCCTTTCTGTTCGATCGCAGCGGCTCGTTTCAGGATGACCTGACCACCTTCCGCCAAAAGGCCACCGAGCTGACCAACACCTTGTCCGCAGATATCACAAATCTCGGAGTGGGACTGTCCAGCTTCATCGACGCCCCTTGCGGAAATTTCGGTCGAGCGGGCGATTTCGGCTACGAGGTAAACCTGCCCATCACGACGGACGTGGCCCAATTCGAGACTGCGCTGAACGGTCTCGACATTCGAAGCGGTGGCGACGCCCCAGAGTCGCAGCTGGAGGGGATGTACCAAGCCCTAACCGGGGAAGGTCGCTCCATAGTGGGCGGAGACTGCGCCGTCGCGTCGATTGCACCCAGTGATTTGGGCTGGCGCGCCCGGGCCCTGAGCTTTCTCTTTTTGTCGACAGACAACACCTTCCACCACCCATCAGATCTGGGATATCCGTACCCCCACACCGCAAACGACGTCATTGTCGCGGCCCGAGATCGCGGAACGCGAATCTACTTTCTTCAAGCAGGTGGAACGGTCGATCCGGACGCCGCCACGATCGCAACAGCCACCGGAGGCCAAGTCTTCAACCTATCGGCCGACAGCCGAGAAGTCGTAACGACTGTGACCGGAGCGGTATTTGAGGCGTTGGCCAATACGACGGTCGAGTTGGTGCCCGAAGGCGACGACCTCGGTTTTGTGACAGATATCAGTCCGCGTCGGCTCCAGGGACTCGACTTGCTCACCAATTCGACGCTCGATCTGACCGTCACGTTGTTGAGCACTGTGGACCCAACCGGCGAGCAACAATCGTACAGTTTCGACCTGGTCTTCTACGTAAACGACAACGAGGTTTCGCGGCGGCCAGTAACGATCGCAATCCCGGCTGAAGACCCCAAAGACTGCCAGAATCGCCCACCCATTATTCGCGATGTGGATGTACCACCGTCATTGGTTGCCGGCGCTACCTCTCCCGTGTCGGTAGTCGTGGAGGAGCCGGACGGAAACGCGGTATCCTACGAGTGGACAGCCACCGCCGGCTCTATTGCTGAGCCTACGGCTCGAAACACTGTATACACCGCCCCGGCCGTCGCGGGCCTGGTCGAATTCAACCTGTTCGTGAGCGACTGGGAGGAGCGGGAAGACAACATCAGCCTCTTGACCCAGGTCTTGGGCGGTGATTGCGCCGAGCATACCGAGATAATGGAGATCGGTCTCACAGAAGGTCGAATCGTACACGAGGGGTTGCGAACAACTTCGAGAGCGGTGGCAACCTGCGGCGGTGCTGGGTCCGAGGGCGTCGTAGTACTTCGGGTACACCGTTCAGGGGAGTACAGGATTACGGCCGAACCCGGCGATAATCACGTGCTCTACCTGCGTCAGCCGGACTGCCTGAGTGAGCTCAGCTGTGCCGCTGCTCCAACCCTCGAAGTCTCGCTGGACGCCGGCAACTACTACTTGTTCGTCGACGAAGCGACCGCCAGCGGCAGCCTGTTCTCTGTGTCAGTCGAGCCCATGTAGCCAGTCCCTAGTTCTCACAGCCCGATCCAAAATCTAAGGAGGACTCAGTTTGGATTCTCCAAGTGCCGAGCAACACTAGCGGCGGATGGGTGAGCGGCGACTTCCGACCATCGGAGCTCCGCCGTGATCAAGCGACGACAATTCCTTTCGATACATCTGTTGGTGTGCTGTGCCCTAACCCTATCGGCGTGCGGTGATACCGCCGACGTCAATCCACCAGAAGCCCTCGAAGGGGTTGATGGAAAGGGCGATTCATGGGACGTGCGCAACGCGCCCTATCAGTCGAGTTTCTTCATCACCTATTTCTTGGCTGACCTGCCGTCCGAGGCCGCCACAGCGACAGACGTGTGGCCCGGATATCACTTTCCTCACCAGCGAGACGGAGTCAACGCACGCTGGGCTGGGCCACACACTTGGTCGGCAGCAGAGAAGGATGACCTGGTCTACAACAGTTGGCAGCCACCGGTTGGTTTCGAAGCGCTCATGCCTCTGGACGGAACCCGCTGTCCAGCCGAGTACAACCGGGACTACTACCTCGGGCTCGGACCGTTAGCTGACTACTCCTCACGGCACACAGGGACAATCACGCGCCGGGACGGACTCGACAACGACATGGATGAGCAGACCGACGAATGTGACGAGGGTCCGGTCGACTGGGCCGGTTATGGCCATGCCTGGACCGCGGCCGCTGTCAGCGAGCCGGGTCCGATTCGTCCCGTTCGGGTGGGCGACGTCGTGTTCTACCCCACCGACCTTCAAGGGCTGCTAATGGCCGCTTACTCTCGGCCAGAGGGCCATACGGTGGGAGCAAGATGTCCCCACCCTGACCTGCGACAGGACGAGCAGGGCCGGGTTCTCAATCCTGCCTGCGCCGACATCAACGCCGGTACCTTTCACCTTCTACTGGGCAACTTAATCGGCCTTCACCACCGGCCCATAGTGGCCGACATTAGCGCCACCCATGAGATGTGGCCCGTGCCTGTCGTCGAGTATGACTGGACGATTGCTCCTCTGGAGAGTTCCGGTGACGTGGCCCGGTTCGCTGTCGAAACAGAGATGACCTACATCACTCACTCGAACCCAAGCGAGCTGCCTCAAGACGTTGGCGACCATCGACGAGTTGCGACCTACACATACATCCTCGAAGTGGACAGCTCAGGCGGAATCGTGGGCGGCGAGTGGACCGGGGACAGCGTTCTCGACCACCCGGACTTCATCGTGATTCCTGACCACTTAGAACAGAGTAGCCTGTCGTACGTCGATCTGGAGCGGGTGCGTGAGTTGGTCTCGGCATCCCGAGCCCATATAGCGCAGCCGGCCCCCTTCACCGGTACCACCTACCGCTCGGAGTCGAGCGACGATCGACAAGTCAGCCAGATCGAGGTACCCCACGGCAGCGCACTCGGAATACCCTGGGTGACGGTCGAATACGATCAGATCGATGCAATCGATTTGCGGGTGGAGCTCAGTCACGCCGGCGAGACGCGGCTGGTCTACTTCCGGGACGGCGACCCGGGCTTTCTCAACGGACTCGGTGCTCCCGTGTTCGGATTCGGTGAGGTTGAAGTCGGTGGGACCTGGACGCTGCGTCTCGGGGACACCCGGCCATCAGGAACCGGGGTCTTGCTCAACTGGAGCCTCGAGTTCCACTAGATACAGCCCCCGCACCCTCTGACTCGCTCGACCTAGACACCACGCCTCGCTACAATCAATCGGCACCAAACAGAAACTCGCGAGGGCCCGTTGGGTAGGTTCGTGATCGTACTCATAGCAGCGATGGCTGTGCTGCGCTGCTCACCACAGCTGGCCCCAGACACGTGCACAGACAATGCGCAGTGTTTGAGTGGCGAGGTGTGCCGCGACGGACACTGCGTTGCGGGTATCGCGGACGACAGCGATCAAGCGGCAGACGGCGCCCTCGATGTTACGACCGACATAGCCGCGGACGTACAACAAGATGAGACGTCATCCGATACACGAGTGACTGACCCCGGACCGACAGACACGGTGCATGCTGACAAACCGAGCGATGAGATCAGCACTGGAGATTCAGGGGATGCTCGAGACTCGGTGTCCAGGGATGACGCGGACCTCGCCGATGAATCAGAGGCCGACGCTAACGAGATGATTGCCGACGAGCTTGGTTCCGAAGTCGACGCTACGGACAGCGACGCAGACACCGGAACTGGCTGCGACTATGAGTGGTTCACTGAATCTGTCTCCCTCGCGATCACCCAGACCTGTCTCGAGGGGGAGGGCTGCGAAGACGGACTGCTGCCGCCAGGTTGCGCTGCCAACGCCTGGGACGCAGCGATCGTTGAAGTCCCTCTGATCAACGGCATCAACGATCATTCCATTGCCCATTACCTGTCCTTCGAGGCCGACGCGGGAAACCAGGGCGCTGGAGCAATCGAGGGGTTGTTCGGTTGGGTACACTACGAAAGCCCTAGGACTATTTCGAGTTCGTGGAGTCCGGGCGAGGGCTACTTTGGCCAGGCCCGGCTCTATGACGGCCAAGTCTACGACGAACTGTCGCGATACCCACTGTTCAAAGCTGACTCTTTCACCGTTGCTGCTTGGATTCACCGGTGTCAAACACCAGGTGACGAATTGTGCGGCCCAGATGGCCAAATCTTGATGAGAGCGCGTGGTATAGAGAGCGTAGACGTCTTTAGGGTCAGGCTTACAGACACGGGTCTGTCGTTGCTCACCCGAAACGACGAGGAGGTACTCGCGGCGGAGGTGTCGCTCGATCTGTTCAACGGCTGGTTTCATTTCGCCTTCGTACAGCCCACTGTGGGGCAGCCACAGCTCTACATCGATGGTGTGCCGCTCACACTGGAATGGGAGTCGAGCGACCTCGTAGCCGCAAGCGGATTCTCTGGTCTCGCAATCGGGGGCAGCTCTGTCGTCGAGGATGCAAACTTCAGCGGTCTAATCGACGATCTGATCGCTGCCCGAAGAGCCTTCTCTTCGTTCGAAGTCAAGGCGTTGGTCGACACGGACGCCCCGTTTGGCAGCTCGCTCGTGCCCGCCGCCCGACGCGACTACGGCGACGTTGGCGCGACGACGGGCCCAAATCCGATCGAACAAGCCGCCGACTTTGAGCTGGTCGGGCCACGCCCGACGATCGTCGAACCAATTGACGGCATGTGCCTGCTCGACTTCGATCAGCAGGTATCCGAAGACGGGGGTGGGGTTCGCGATTGCAATGGTTTCCTTACCGATTGGTCAACCGACTCCGCCGGTCGATTCGGCTCAGAGGGAGACACGTCGATATCGGTGCGAGGAGACTCCATTTTTCCCACAGGTTTGGTCCCAGGTACAGCCCTCGCCGAGTCATTCAGTTTGTCGCTTTGGTTTCGCGTGGCGGATACATCCCGGTCGGAGCCCGTTCTAATCAGGAATGGCGGGCTCACCTGGCTGGAGATTGAAGCGACCCAGGTCTCTGCCCCGCTCTTGGCCCCGCCGTTGTCCGGAGGAATCCAAGGCGCAAGAGAGGCGTGGCATCACGTCGCTCTGGTTCACTTTGTCGACACGGACCAACGTTTTGCACTCTTCATCGACGGGATAGAAGTTGCGACTTGTTCTGAAGAAAGGCGGGAGTTGCGCTCTGGCGGGACTCGCCGAACCACCTGACGACCCGCTCGTGATCGGTGCTGTCGAGTCGAACTCGCTCGAGATTATGGTAGACGATTTCCTTTATTATCCCGAAGCATTAGCGGGCAGCCATCTGTCATCGGTCGCCTATCCGCCGCTACCCTCTTTGCGCATCCTACCCGAGACAATACCTGGAGAGGACGAGTGCGCGGTCCCGGGATATCAGTTTCCAGACTACAGACTGGTCTGGGGCAACTCATCGGTCGCTCCGTACAGCGGGTTTTTGTACGATCTCTGTCCAGGTCTCCTCAGCATCTGCACGGGCTTCGCCGGTGTATGGCTCTTCGATGAGGGAATTGGCCAGGTTATCCACGATCGCTCTGCGAATGGCCTCCATCTGGTTGTCCACGGAGACGCCCCCGATTGGGAGCTCCAGGGGCTGGATCGAGTTGGGCTCAGCCTCGGGTTCAACGCACTGATCAGCCGGGTCTCGGACCACACTGACGTTCCCGTCTTTGCCGAGGACGGCGAGTTCCTATCGGTTGAAGCGCTGGTGAACCCCGGAGAGGAATCTATCCAAACCATTGCCTTGCTCGGCGGTGAGACTGACTTGTTCCGCTTTGGCCTGAGTAGCAGGACGCCGAGCCTCGAGTTCAGTCTCGAAGACGGCGGGCCAGCCTCCCTGAAACCGTATGGTGGCTCAGCGCTGACCGCTCATGTATGGGGCAGTGTCGGCGTTTTTCACACGTTCGGCGAAGGGGGAGAGACGAGCTTTTCTATGAACGAAGCCCGCATCGAATTGGGCGATCCGGATGCCACTCGGGACGGGTTACCCCCGGTCGGTTCCCACGACTTCTACGTTGCGTCAGATGGGGACAATGCGGCCTTCGACGATCTGGTGGGCGCAATCGGCGGTTTGGTAATTCGAAACTTTGAGAGCAGTCACCTCACGCTGCGGTCCACACGTCCTGTCGCAACCGTCTGGTCGAATCACAGCGACACATCTGGGCCTGCCTGTGTCCAAACCCGATAGTCCGCAAACAGAATTCGTCAATCAGCGAGACCCAATCGATGACACTAGCCAAGTCGCTTTCTATCCCACCGCCCACGTGACATAGTCTCGACACCAACCCGGACACAAGACGGCGAGGCCGCGCCCCGCGCGGTTGCCAGTAGGAGCGAATACAATGCGACTTCGGTTATTCACGACGTTTTTGGCCATCTCAGTCCTCTTCGGATGCAAAGAGTCTAGTCTGCCTGACCACCAACCTGAAGATTGGCCTCCCGTTTCGGAGGTCGTACCCGAATACCGAGAGGCCGGACTCGTGCAGATTGGCCATGTCCAAGCCGTTCTCGCATCAGCAGCGTCCTTGCCCTTGCCAACGCCCGCGCAGCTCGATGCGCTGTCGGTTTCTCTGCCCGTGAACGACATCGTGCTCAACACGGGATTCGGAAACGAGCGGCCTGGCAACGCCCGTGTTGCCGCAATGAGGGAGTTTTCGGCAGCCCCCATGCTGACCTACGGTGTGGGCGACGTGCGGGAGTTCCTCGATTCACAGAGTTGGTACTCATTGAACTACGAAGCACGAACAGGTCCCGATTATTTCGCTCGGATTCACGAAATACTGACCGAAGAGAACCCAGAAGGTGAGGCCAGGGACTCGCTCGTGGCGAGCCTGGAAGAGTTCGTTGACCTGAAGTATCTGTTGCTTGTCAGAGAGGTTGCATACCAGGCACCCGAGCGGGTCGATAGTGAGACCTTCGCCGGCGGGACGTTCATCGGCGACATGCTCGTCTTCGACCTGGCCAACGAACAGTTGATCGGACAACTGTCCATCGTGGCACTCAGTTCCGGTTCGACAACCTCCATCTCTGCCGATATGAGGCTCAACGTGAAACAGCGAATCAACGAGGTTCTCGCCACCGCCCAGGAGAACGTGGACTCGCACGTACCGCCCCCAGCCACAATGTCGCCGCTCGAGCGCGACACCCAAGCTTGTCAAACAGGCGACATGCAGGCCTGCGCCCGCGCGGGAGACGCGCTCTGGGACACCGATCGCGGGGCGGCGCTGGCACCGTACCGGACTGCTTGCATGGCCTCGAACGGTGCCGCTTGCATTCGGGTTGGTAGCCTGCTGATGAACGACGATGATGGGGTGCCGGGGAACCGCGCAGAGGCAGCCACCTACTACGATCGGGCCTGCACGGCTGGGACAGCTGCCGGGTGCACCGTCATTGGGACCTTCGTGAGGGACGGCGAAGACGTGCCGCTGGACCTCGCGCGAGCCAGACAACTATTTCGGCAAGCCTGCGACGGAGGGGCGGTGTTGGGTTGCACAGAACTGGGACTGTTATTGGTCACCGACCGAGGCGGTCCCAGGGACTTCACCGGCGGTCGAATCGCGCTAACAGCGGGCTGCGACGGTGAGAATTACAACGCCTGTTCGATCCTCGGCATGATCTACCAGTTTGGTCTCGATGTCGAAGTCAATCTCGACACAGCGAGGGACCTCTTTCAGAGGGCCTGTGACAACAATGTTCAGGATGCCTGCGAGCGGCTGGCTGGTCTCGCTACGCCCTAGGAGCCTGTCGCGCATAGCGCTCCAGGCTCCGCCATTGGCTTTTAGC
>CAZDBH010000015.1:0-38860 GCA_964503485.1 uncultured Bradymonadales bacterium
AAGCCAATGGCGGAGCCTGGAGCGCTATGCGCGACAGGCTCCTAGCCTGGGCTAGTATTGGAGGGCGTCCGAACGGCCGTTGCCGTCGTTGTCACAGAAGTCCGTCAAACCCAGCGCGCATGCCTGTTCAGCCGAGCTGTTGGCTCGCGAACGGCTGGCGTAGCTGAAGAACATGATGTGGTAGCCGTGTGCCAGATTGCCACAAGACGCCGCATGTCCTGCCTCGCAGGCGGTTCGCATCGAATTGCGGGCGGAGCGTTCTAGGGAGTCGACCCGAGACCAGTCCTCTCGCCCCCAATCATCATAACGAACGAATAGGTCCTGGTAGGCGTAATAAATGCTGGTGCAGCCTTCGTAGTTGCCGAGCTCACAGGCCTTTTCAAACCGTTCGGCCGAACCACGAATCAGGCGCTCTATTGCTCGAGTGCTCGACTCGGCGCTTGCGGCATGGAGCATGAGTGTGCCCAAGACTTGGCAGGCGTTCGCATCGCCCTCGTCGCAGTATGCGTCCAATTGCTCCTTGGAAGCCTCCCGCTCGAGTTCCACGCCTTCACCGAGCCAGGCCATTTCGGCCGCGGCGATACACGAAGTCGAGTCGAGCTTGTCGAGACATATGCGTACAAAGAGTGCGCGCGCCCGAACTGGCTCGTATGCCTGGCGCCAATACTCCGCGGACTCCACCAGGGGCGAACAGTCCCCTCCGCGGACGAGACAAACCTGTTCGCGAATCCTCGTGGCAAAATCCGGGTCGTGGGGGATGTTCTCACCCGCGTGGTAACGCGCTGCCGACTCGAGACAGGAGGCTATATGGCCGACATCACAAGCCAACCACCACAGCCTCAAGGCGAGGTTGAAGTCGCTGCGTTCCCAGGCCTGTCCAGCCTCGACGAACAAATCGTCGGGAGGTAGCGGCCTGAGCGGGGCGTCGACGGTTACCGCCTCGCCGGGCGGCAGAGACACAGCGCGTTCGAGAGGTTCAAAGCCTGATTGCGTAACCAATAGGGCCACTTCGTCCATCGGCACAACCTCGAACGTTACAGGTTCGCTACCGCTCCGGGCATAGAACACGCCGTTCAGGTAAATCTCGGCGCCGTCTTCAGCTCCGGTAATCGTCAAGCTGGCCATGGCGGGTGGCGCCTCCTCGATCTCGGTCTCGACCACATCCTCTTCCTGAACCTCTTCTGCGACTGCATCGGGGCCGGTCTCGCCCTCGTCGCGGTCCGAGTTCTTGATCATGAAGACGGCGAAGGTCGCGATCGCAACGAAGAGGAGTACGCCGGCGGCAAGAATGAGGGTTCTGAGCGACCCGCTATCACTCTCTGCGTCGTCGGCGTAGCTGAGGGTTGGCGCTTCTTTGGTCAGCGTGGGTTCAGCGACCTGCACCGGGGGAGTCGGATGGGGGACAGGATGGGTCGGCTCAGGTGGTTTCCTGGCCTGGGACTCGAGCGTATCGCGAGCGGGGCTTGCCCCAGGCGCCGTGGCGGCGGGGGTCAGTGCATCGTACATCGCTTTGGCGCTTGCAAAGCGCTTCGCCGGGTCCTTTTCAACGGCGCGAGAGACGACGGGCCCCAGCTCGTGCTGTACCAGCTCAGCTGGCAACGGCACTGGAGTCGCTGTGATCTGCTGAGCAATGATATCGGCCGTCGACTGTCCCGTGACAATTGAGATGCCCGTTAGCATCTCGGCCATGATCAGACCGAGGGCGTACAAGTCGGTTGCAGGTACAACACCCGTGCCGCGGAGTAACTCGGGCGCGGCATAGCGCGGTGTGCACATCACCAACCCGGTCTGAGTCTTGACCATCGAGAGGTCGGCCGTGAGCGCCTTGGCGATCCCGAAATCCAAGACCTTGACGTAGTCAGACTCGAGACCGTGCTGACTCACCATGATGTTGCCGGGTTTCAGATCGCGGTGAACGATGGCCTGGTCGTGTGCCTCGGCCAAACTCATCAGCACTTGGCGAATAATTCGCACAACTCGACCAGTTGGTAGTGGGGCTTCCCGCTCGATGATGTCGTTCAGCTCTTCGCCCTTGACCAATTCCATGGCGAAGAAAAGGCAGCCTGACTCGGTCTGCCCGACATCCCAGATTTTGACGGTATTGTGGTGAGAGAGCTGACGAACCACCCGCACTTCCTGCTGGAAGCGCTGTGCCAACTTGGGGTCGCTCGACTTCGCGGGGTCCATCACCTTGAGGGCGAGCTTGCCGCCAGCAGTGATATCCTCGGCCAAATAGACCGCAGCGAAGCCACCTTCGCCGAGGATTCGCTCCACTCGGTAGCGGCCCGCAACGACCTGACCTGCCGCCGGCATACGCGGATTGTTTGCGAAGTCGGACATCGTTCAAGAACCCCCTGAAAGGCTGACTATGGTTCTGAGACCCACCCGTGTCAATCCCGGGCCATCGGAGGTTGAACTGACTGGTTGATGGCGTGGAAGCTTCGAATTATAAGTCGCCTATGCCGGAACTCCCCGAAGTCGAGACAATCCGCAGAGGCCTTCAGACCAAAATCCCGGGTCGCCGAATCGGCATGGTGGAAGTACGAAAAACGAACGTACTCGAGGTCGATCAGTCCGAACTCGAAGAGCGAGTGCGCGGCCAGGTCGTCAGCGAAGTCGCCCGACGCGGCAAGTTTCTCTTCCTTCGGCTCGAGCGTGACACCGTCATCGTCCACCTCGGCATGACCGGCCAACTCACGTTCTGGGACCAGAACGCCGACGATTCCACCGAGTTCGATGTGCATCCGACGACAGGTCTGCAGCGCATCCGGCAACATGGGGTAGACAAGCACACTCACGTCACCTTCTGGTTCGAGGACGGCAACGGCTTGCACTATCGCGATATCCGTATGTTCGGGAACATCCGCCTGGCCAGGGCCGGCCACGAAACCGAGGTACCGTCAATTGGGAAGCTGGGCCCCGAACCGCTGACATCAGACTTCCAGTTCGCCGGCTTTCGAGCCGGGCTAGAGAATCGCAAGAGCAACATCAAGGCGCGCCTGCTCGACCAACGATTCGTCGCCGGTCTGGGCAACATCTACGTTGATGAGGCCCTCTTTCGCTCGAAAATCCACCCGACGCGATTGGCGGGCGGCCTGAAGAAAGCCGAGCAAAGACGGCTGTTCGAGGCGATACCAGTCGTTCTCAATCTGGGTATCCACTTCGGTGGCACCAGCATGAGAGATTATGTCGACTCAGATGGCCAACAGGGGTCCAATCAGGAGGAACTGCTGGTATACGGGCAGACTGGGCAGCCGTGTCGGGTGTGCGAGACTCCGATTGAACGGATCGTCGTCGCCCAACGGGGAAGTCACTTTTGTCCGAAGTGTCAGCGGCCAGGCTCTAGAAGGCTCTAAGAGGCTCCGGGCACTAGGCTTTGGGCGAGCTTCAAGGGATTACATGAATCGTGTACTCGTAAATGGGGTGTTGGGCGAAGGGATACCGGGAGATGACCCGGGGCTTCTCCTCGGTCTCACGGTCTTCGACACCATGCGGACCTACGGTCAGCAGGGCTTTCGGTTTGCACAACACCTAGACCGGCTCGAAGCATCTGCCGCCCGCTTTCGCGTTCCGTGCCCAGAGCGCTCCTTGATCGAGTCCGAGATCGTATCTAACCTGGGCGAAAACTGTTCTCTGCGCTACATGCTGACTGCCGGCGGCAACCGTGTCCTCCAGGTCAAACCGATCGACCAGGCACGAATCTGCGCACCCATTCGAGTCGCCCGCATGGATTGGAACCCGCCCAACTGGCTTCCCGGTGTGGTCAAACACGGCAGCCGGGCAGCTTGGATGGTCGGCGCCGAGAACCTGGGAGTCGACGAGGTGATTCTGGTCGATAACGAGGGCCTGGTTTTGGAAGCCAATCGCTCCAATGTGTTCGCCGTGCTGGAAGGCGTCCTCGTGACGCCGCCGCTCGACGGTCGGTTCTTGTCTGGCGTTACTCGCAGCACGCTGATTGAAGCGGCCAAAGGTGCCGGTGTGCCGGTCCGCGAAGCGCCCCTGCCCTACGACGCGCCAGTCGAGGAACTCTACCTGTCCTCGACGCTCAAAGAACTTGCACCGGTGGTCGAAGTCGATGGCAAGCCGGGTCCCGGCGCTGGTCCGGTGGGTGCCCAACTGCTGGCCGCGTTCCGAGCTCTTGTCAGCCGCGAAACGGGAGTCGACTATGCCTGAGCCCACTCTCCCAGACGCGCTACCACTCTTCGATACCCACGCTCATCTCGATTTTGATCGTTTCGAGGACGACTTCGATGAGGTGTTGGTGCGGGCCAAGGCCGCCGGGCTGGAACATATCGTGACCATTGGGGCCGGGGCCGGAGCCACGTCGGTCGATCGCGCCATTCGCATCGCAGACCAGCACGACTGGATCTACGCAACCGTCGGGGTTCATCCACACGACGCCAAGGTTGCCAGCGATGAGATCGTCAAAGCAGTACGAGAGGCCTCCGACCACCCTAAAGTCGTGGCCATCGGCGAGACCGGTCTCGACTACCACTACGATCGCTCCCCTCGCGACAAACAACGCGAGGCCTTCGGGCAATTCGTGGCCATGGCCGTCGAGGTCGACAAGCCGGTGATGGTCCACACTCGTGACGCCGACGAAGACACCATTCGGATCCTGCAAGAGGGCGGGGCCGAACGATGCGGTGGAATCATCCACTGTTTCTCGAGTTCACGCTGGCTGGCCGAGCGCGCCCTCGAGATGGGTTTCTATATCTCGTTCTCTGGCATCGTGACCTTCAGGGGCGCCAAGAATGTGCATGAAGTGGCCCGAAGCGCGCCGCTGGATCGCATTCTGGTCGAGACCGATGCCCCGTATCTTGCGCCGATTCCGCGGCGTGGCGAGCGGAACGAACCCGCATTTGTGAACTATACCCTTCGGCGTATCGCAGCTCTTCGTGGTATGGAACCGGAGGAACTGGCGCTGGTCACGACCGAAAACGCAAAACGCGTGTTCAGAATCGACTGATAGGAGAGGGACGGTGGGGGACAAGAGCCTGCAAGACACATACGCACCGGAGAACCAGTGTTTTGGCTGCGGCCCAGCCAACCCGAAAGGACTACGAATAAAGAGCTACACCGAGGGCGACGAGCTCGTAGCCCACTGGTCTCCGGAGGAACACCACCAAGCCTTTGGCAACATTCTCAACGGTGGTATTTGCGGCACACTGCTCGACTGCCATTCCAATTGGTGCGCGGCCTATACGCTGCTCCAGACGCATGAACTGACCGAACTCCCAACCACTGTCACGGCCTATTTCAACGTCTCGCTGCGCGCTCCGACCCCGATGGACAAAGACTTGATCATCCGAGCCAAGGCCATTGAGATCGGCGACGACCGAGTGAAAGTCCAGGCATCGATCGAAGCCGATGGCAACGTCACCGCCACATGCAAAGGTCTCTTTGTCTCAGTAAAGGAAGGCCATCCTGCCTTTTTCCGGTGGTGAATGCGACTCGATATTCCGTTGCATAGAGCGGTCAGCTCGCTTGTCGCTGGGTTCCGTTTGTCCCTCAACGACTCAGCCATCCAGAAGCAGGTCTTCAAGGGTATTCTGCTCAACGCACTACTTTTCTTGGTTCTGATGGTCGCCGTGCTGTGGGGAGCGTGGGCCCTGACTGGATTGCTCATCGGCGACGAATGGCACTCGGCGTTGCTCGGCTGGTTGACCCGCATCCTGGTGCTGGGCGGCCTGCTCTTCGCCTCGCCCGTTGTCTACGCACTCGGCGGCGAAATCGTGCTGCCCGGACCACGGGGCAAGATTTTCCGCCTGGCTCGAAAGTCGGCCGGCGGTCCCGACGTGGTCGAACCCGAGGGCGGAATAGTTGACGAGATCAAGTCGGTGGGCTGGGACATCCGCAGATTGGGCCGATTCCTGGGCTTCAGCGCTCTGGCATTTCTCCTGAACTTTATCCCTGTACTGGGTAACCTCGCCTATGTCGCAATTCAGGCGCTTATCGCGGCTCACACCATGGGTTGGGATATTTTGAGCCGCCATTTCGAGCTGTACGGTCTCGACTATGCCCAGCAAAAAGCGGTGTTGGGAACGAATCGGTTGCTCGTCATCTCGGTGGGCGGCGCGGCCGTGTTGCTCTGCTTGATCCCCATCGCTCAACTGCTCTTCATCACCACTAACGTCGCTGGAGCGGGCGTGCTATCCGCTCGACTGGATGGCGCTCGGTGACGAGAGACTCACGCTCTGACAGACTCCTAACCCGAGCTTTCCTCCTCCTTGTTGGGGGACACTTTCTGCAGGCGTTGGGTTACTCGACCATGCTCCTGCTGCCGCTCTACCTCGATCATTTGGGCGCCATGCGCCTTCAGATCGGTCAGATCATGGCGAGCGCCGCCGTAGGTGGCCTGCTCTTTCGGCCACTGATCGGCTGGGGATTGGATGCGGTGGGTCGAAAACCCACCCTCATCGCGGGCACGATTACGCTCGCGACAGGTACCGCGCTGGTCTTCTTTGTAACGGAGGTGGGTGTTGTCGCTTACGCTCAGCGCATCATATACGGGGTCGGGGTCGGCGCCTGCTTCACAGGCTACTTCGCCTTTGCCGCTGACCTGATACCCGAGTCTCGGCGCACTGAGGGCCTGGCCCTCTTCGGTGTCTCGGGCCTGCTGCCCCTGGCGCTCAACCCCGTGGTGCGGGAGTTGGGTATCGACAAGGCCGACCTGCGCTTCTTTTTCCCGTGCGTGGGCCTGGTGATTCTCTCGTCGTTGCTGTTTCTCATCCCTCTGAAAGAACCACCGCAAACCGAGCCCAAGCGCAAGATTCGCCTCACCGCGGCTGTTCGTGCGCTCAGCGAATCGCGACTGCTGTCGGTATGGCTGGCGACCATCATCTTCTCGAGCATGGTCGCGACGTTTTTCGCCTTCGCGACCGTCGCAGGTGAAAACCGCGGTATCGGTCGCCCCGCCCTGATTTGGTTCTCGTACGCAGCGGCGGCCTGCGCCGTGCGTGTCGGCGGCGGACGACTGCCCGACAAAATCGGCACCTGGAACCTCGTGGCCCCCGCCCTGGGATGCTACGGCGCAGCAGCGCTGCTGGTCGCCAGCGGGTGGTCCGTCACGACGTATATGATCGCGGGGGCGCTAGCGGGCGTGGGACATGGCTACTGCTTCCCCGTCTTGGCTTCGCAAGTCGTCACTCGAACACCCAACTACCTTCGCGGTTCGGGAATGGCGATGTACACGGCGGTCTGGGAGCTGGCCTCGCTAGTTTTGACACCCTTCTACGGCAATATCGCCGACTCCTTCGACGACGCGACGATGTTCTCGGCGCTCGCGGTCATCTCGACCGCTGCGTTGGCCGTGTGGGTGGTCGCCGAGCATTACCTTGGTGGCAGGCGGAAGGTCAGTCGGCAGGCTGGGGGCTAGAGGCTGGCGCGCCTCGAGTGGCTCGATGCAACCATGGAAACACGCGAGTTCCAGGAGTTGAGCGAATCCGCTCAGGCCAGCATGGTCGCTTCACGCAGCCGAGTGGAATTCAACCTGGCGCGCACACTGCTGGAGGCCGACCGATGCGGGGAGGCACGAGAGCGGTTGCGCTCGCTGCTCGATAGCGTCCACGTCGACGAGGAACTGCGACCTCGACTGACCGCGACCTACGACGAGGCGGTCGAATGTCAGGGTCGTGTACGCACTGCAATGCTCTCGGTCGAATCGATTCCCACCCGCGCCGCCGTCATCGTATCGGGGGAGTTTGTGGGACTGGCGGACGTGGTGCACCCGATTCCACTCGGTGACCACATTGTCACCATTCAAGCAGACGGCTACGAATCGCAGAACTTCGAGATCAGCGCTGCCGAAGAGGACATTCCTCTCTCAATCGGGCCAGTGACCCTCACCGCCATCGAGATCGAAGCCGGCAAACCACCAAGCGCCGGGGAGTGGGTTCTGTGGGGCGTTGGGGCGGCGGGACTTGCGACCGGTATCATCTTGTTGGTCGACGCGTCCATCAAGGAGTCCAATTTCGAGACTGCCGTCCGTTCCGGCCAGACCTCTACGAACGAGACCGAGGTTCGGGATGATATCGATCTGAGACGGACGGTAGGCTACATCGCTGGCGGTGTTGGCCTCACCGCTGGTCTCGTCGGAACCCTGATCTACGTGCTCCGCGAAGGAGAAACCACCACCGTCGAGGACGCCATGTCGTGGCGTCCTATTTTTTCCGGTTCGACCGTAGGGGCGCAAATCCAGGTCCCATTTTAGTGACGTCAAGTAACCACACGTTCAAACAGTAGGCGGAGAAAAATCAGAATGAACCACAATTCCACACAGAGATACGGCAACCGCTTCGTCCTGCTGGCCGTAGGCGCTGCTCTGGTGCTAGCGGCCTGCGGACCGGAGCAGAACTTCGCTGACAATGAGGATGTGGCGCAGGCAACCCCAGATACCGAAGCCGACGAACGCGGTGGCGACGCCATTGGTGAGGACCTCGCGCAAGACACCGCTGGTGGCGACGTCGCCGAGGAGACCTCCGAGGACGTCGCCGAGGAGACCTCCGAGGACGTCGCCGAGGAAACCTCCGAGGACGTCGTCGAGGAAACCACCGAGGACGTCGTCGCCGACACAGCTGAGGACCTCGAAGACGCGATCGCGGACGTTGTAGCTGACGCCGACGGCGGCGATACCGCTGACTCCGACGCCGATCTCGGCGGTGACGTGGACGTGGACGTTGGGTTGGTTGCCGGTGTCTGGAACGAGAGTTCCTGGGATCGTGCGCTCTGGGCTGACTAGCAGATCATTCGCGGAAGCAACTGCCTGGCCTGCAAGCCGAGCACTACCACCTGAGAAGAAGATGCAGACTCCAAACGACGACAGAATTAGCCGGCTCGAAGCGACAATCGAGCGGATGAAGGTGCAACGTGCGGCCGAGCGCCGGAACCGATCCCGTGCCCTAAAAGGCCTGGCTTTGGCCGCTGTGGTTCTCTCGATGGTCCTCTGGGCGGGCGCCATCAGTGCTGTACCCAACACTTTCGAGACAGGGACCGCGATCTCGTCGAGCGAGGTCAATGCCAATTTCGAGTACCTGGACGCTCGGGTAGTTTCCCAGGATTCGGTCTACACCCGGTACATTCCCGAGACGATGACGGCAAACACCGTCGCTTCCGTCGATGTAGCCTGTCGCGACACGAATGACGTCCTGCTGTCGGGGGCGTGTAGGGGACAGGACGCGCACACGGTTCCCTACGCGGGGTTTCCATACCCCAACGAAGAAGGGGAAGCACAGTTTTTCCGATGCGGCTTCCATCACGACAACGTCGCTGAAACCGAGGATCGGAACATCACGGCCTATGCGATCTGTCTCGACGTTCCGTAAATCGGAACGCGGGGACCGACGGGCTGAGAGGCGCGATCGACACCTGAACTGGTTTGTGACTGGAACGACGCCGACCACAAACCAACCAGGATGAGACTGAGACTACGGCGGTACGGACTGTCAGTCTGAATTCAGACACTGGGCGGAATGCCGTTCACGACCGCTAGAAACCAATCGAGGAAACGAACGATGACTCAAGTTGACCCAAACGCTCAGTTGCAGCAGCGTCTCGCCAGGCTCGAGGCGCGCGAGGCTGCCCGTCAAACTCGAACGCGGCGCATTCTGCGAGGGTCCGCCCTCGCTCTGGTCGTGCTCATACCGATGGCGACCTTCGCCCTGCCCACCCGGAACGTCTTCGATTCAGGTAGCCTGATTTCGGCCGGTGACGTGAACACGAACTTCGAGAACCTGTGGAATCAGGTCGAGGCCAACGCGACTGCGGTCGGGGAGCTAGAGGCCGGACACGATGTGTTGCTCAGTGGTCAGCACACGGTGTCGGTGGCGGTCGAGTCGGACAGCACGACGCCCGTTCAAGGCGAAGGCGGGTGGCTGCAGGTCACCATCACCACAACTGGGCGCCCAGTTTTCGTCGGCTTGGCAACCGCAGACGGGAGCACAGCAAGTAACCTGTATACCCACGCGGAGACCCACTACAACTCGAACGGATACATTGTGATGACCCGCCATCCGGAGAGCGGTGGCTCGACTCAGGTTTTCAGTCACCGCATGGGTGTGCGAGCCGGCCAAGGAGTCGGGAACGATGTGGACCTCGTTCGCATGTATATTCCTCCGAGTTCGGTATGGCACATTGACACCCCTTTGGCGGCGGGCACCTACACGTACAAACTGCAAGCCAAGAGTACCCTCGGGGACGATATCACGTTCAACAACGTGAGGCTGGTCGCATACGAACTTTAATCCACTCGAGGAGTTTCCTATGGAACCATCGAACGATTCTGCACTGGTGCAACAGTGCCTCGCCATACTTGAAGCGCGTCAAGCGGCGCAAAGGGCCCGAGTTCGCCGTAGGCTGGGCTGGATCGCACTGGCCCTTGTCGTCATCATCCCCTGGGGCACCTTCGCCCTACCCAGCCGCAACGTGTTCGAATCGGGTACCCCGATCTCGGCCGGTGACGTGAACACGAACTTCGAGAATCTCTGGAACCAGGTCGAGGCAAACGCGTCCTCCGTCCAGGAAGTAGAGAGTAGACACGAGGTGGTGTTCAGCGAAGAAGAAACGGTTACTGGACTCGTTTCGGAAACTGAGTTTACGGCGGTTTACGGATCGGTGAACCCCCTCTCGGTCACTATCACCACGACGGGCCGGCCTGTGTTCGTCGGCCTGGCGGCAGCCGATCCGGACACGAGGAGCATGATCCAGGTCCATGACGCTTCACAGTGGGCGGCAAGAGCGGACTTCCGGGCCGTGCGCGTCATGGAGGGAAGCGCAGCAGAGACCGTCGCTTTTACGTACGGTTTGCGGCTGCATAGCGGAAAAGGGGGAACCGACAGTTCCGCTGATTCTGTGTACGGTCACCTTCCTCCAAGCGCCGTGTGGCACATCGACGCGCCCCTGAGTGCCGGGACCTACACATACACGTTGGAGGCGAAGTTGATGAATGGTGACGGCATCCAGTTCTACAACGTGAGGATGATCGCCTACGAGTTGTGAGATAGCAGGTGAGGGGCGGTCACACACAGAGCGGGGGCTTCTCGGAACTGGAAACTGGTAACTGGGGACTGGGAGCTGGAAACTCCCAGCCTTTGCCCATTCAATAGGAGCATTTAGTGAATAACTCGAACGATTCAGCGCTTGTGCAACAGTGTTTGGCCATGCTCGAGGCGCGTCATGCGGCGCAGAGAGCTCGGCTTCGGCGAAGGCTTGGTTGGGTCGCCCTCGCCGTGGTCGTGCTCCTACCGCTGGCAACCTTCGCTCTGCCCAGCCGCAACGTGTTCAACTCGGGCGAGGTAATCTCGGCTGGGGATGTGAACACGAACTTCGAGAATCTGTGGAATCAGGTCGAAGCCAACGCATCCGCGGTTGAAGAGCTCGAGAGTGGACATGAGGTGGTGTTCAGCGATTCGATCGCCCGGGGCTTCGTCGTCGACACGGAGTCCGAGGACTACGTCGCCGTGATCGGAGACGATGGCCAGTTGTCGGTCGAGCTGACAACCAACGGGCGTCCGGTGTTCGTCGGTTTGATAGGGGAAGGCACGAATTCGGAAGGCGACGATGTGGTCAGCTCGATCCGGGTCTACGAGCACCCCGGGTACGCGGGACTGGGGTACGTCCGCATCACGCGCACTCCGGACGGTGGGTCCGAAACGAACGTGGTCACACACACTCTGAACAACCAGGCAGGAGTTGGGGGTAGCGACGGCACGGTGGACTCCCAAAACTTGAGGATTCCTGCGAGCTCGGTCTCGCACATCGAGCCACTGGAGGCCGGTACCTATACATACAAACTGGAGGCCAGGCTTGCGAATGGGAGCGGACTACAACTCCAGAACCTGAGACTGGTTGCGTACGAGCTGTGAGACGGGCGTTGGGCTGATCCACCTGGCTCCGCCAGGTGCTGGGCTTCGCGCGTGTGAGGCTCCCCCGAAAAGAGGGGGCTTCAGATTTGCATCTACCAACTACCAACTACAAACTAGAAACCGGCCGCTCAATCGCCGAGAATTTCTTGAAGATAATCAGGTTCGTCGTAGCAAAAGCGAGCCTGCGAGAACCCCGGTTCGTCCATACGCTCACCGAGGGGGCGCTCGGAGCCGTTGTCCATGAGGCAACCATCGCCAGGGATTGGAGTGTGGTAGGCATCTGAGGAACCGTTGGGTTGAGCGAGGCCGAGGCTGTGGCCAACCTCGTGGGCGGAGGTTTCGCCAACCATCGAACCCAAGGCGTGGACGGCGCGGGCAACTTGTTCGTTCCGGGTCGCACTTCCCCGGCCCTCCGCTTCCTCCAATGTGGCGGCCTGCGAGCGGACCGGACCGAACACCTCGTCGAAAAGTGGGTCGGCGGGGGGCGCACCAAAGGGACGCGCGCCCGATAGGCCCGGTTCAGACGACCAGTACAAGAACGACTCGATGAAGACACCGCCGAAGCCTGGAAAACGGTCTGCCTGGGTCTCGGCGTTGGCGCCACCGATCGTGTCGTGGAGACGGAGGTTACCGACATCCTTTCCGGGTGTGTTGTCGTAGCCGAGCAATCCGAGCCCGTTCGGGTCGGGACCTCCCACTTCCAGGCGGGAGTAGGCTGTGTCCATGAAGCCGGCAGGTGGCTCGCTGACGAATTCAACTCGATAGTCGGCCCAGATCGACCGCATTCGCCCCAGTGCGGTGTCGGTGACCGCACCGGAGGCCGATGAGAGGCCGAAGTGTCGCAGGCTGTCGTAGAAACCGGGTAGGAACGAGACCACTACGACTTGGGTCATCCCGTCGATGTCCATCGTCAGACTGAACGGTGCCCCCTCGAGTTCGTCGCTGCCGCTGAGTGTGACGGGCGTTATGGTACCGACGAAGCGGCCCCGATCGACACCGAACAAGCTCGATATTAGCTGTTCCTCTCGCACTTCGACCTCGACTCCAAAATCGGCCTCCGCATGTGTCCGCGGGGTCGCTATGACCTCTTCACTGGCGAAGGCCGTCTCCGCTCCAGATCGGTCGGTCACCGTTCCCTCGATTCGAAAGATCGTCGTCTCATGCGTGTCGTTACCCGTCCCTACGAAACCACCCCCGGCGACGGTCACGATTTGGCCCAGTGCGGGGTCCATCGGCGCAACCCAGAAGATTGTCGGCGGCTGAAAATCGAACACCACGTCAACAAGGGCCGATTCCGCCGTAGAGCCACCGTTGAGGACCTGTTTGAGCTGAATCGTGCCATCGAAGCGCCCCTCTGTCAGACCGCCGACCGCTGTGGTGAGCCGCAACAAACCGCGGTCACGGGACAGCGCCTCCGCAAGTTCAACGTCGAGAGTGACAGATAACTGCGTCGCGAGACCTGCTCCAGCCGCGAGATACTCACCCTCGAGTTGAGCTGTCAGGGTGCCTTCTCCCACCCCAGCGAAGCCGTCGCCCGACAAAACCACCTGCTCGTTCCGATAGACCGCGCCGTCTGGCATCTCATAGAGAGCCAAGTCGAGGTCGGATGCCAAACTGAGCAGTCCATTGTAGGGGTCGCTCTGGGAGGAACCCTCTTCGAGCGTGATGATGACGGCGATCGTTCCGACACCTAGGGTCGTGATCGCGTTGGAGGTCACTGTGAACTCGAGATCACCGAGGTCGCTGACGCCAGTCTGATCTAGGCTGGCTTCCTCCCCCGAACTCGCGTGGCGAAGCACCAGTTGGTGGTCCTCGGAGGCGTCGATTCCACGGGCCGTTACGCTGAGAATACTGCCGTCTACCGCGGGACCGGGTGCATCGATGTCGAGTATCTCGAGCTGAGAGGTGTTTTGTTGATTAGAGCCCGCGTCGGATTGAGGATTGGTGCTGTCGGCGCAGCCCAGGACGAAAAGCGCGCAAACCATGATGACAGTGGGCAGTGAGCTGCGGGCGGCGCTCCGAGAGGAGTGGACAGTGGGCACGATCGGAAGACGGCCATTCGAAAAGCAGATAAGCAACGTGTTCATCGTCCTCTAACCCAGTCAGTGGAGCGCGGCGTCGAGTACGGGTTCTTAATGCGAGGCTAGCTTTTTTTCAACCGAAAGGCTAATTAGGGCTCATCCGGAATGTGCCCTTTTCCGGCTTTGCACGATTGGCGGTTCGGTTTTGGCCGGTAGCCCAGTCGTCGAAATGAGAAGTCTAGCTGAGGGCTGATACCCAACGGCGCCGGACGGAAACGAACGTTTCCGAACGGCCTCTAGTTAAGCGTCCATATGAAGCTCGTCTTGTTTGACATCGATGGAACCCTCATCCGCTCCGGTGGTGCCGGCCGTCGCGCCTTTGAACGCGCAGTCGCCGAGGTGTTGGGCGTATCGGGTGCACTATCCAACTTCGCCTTGGGTGGAAAGACCGACCCCCTTATCCTCGATCACGTCTTCTTTCTCGCCGGTAAAGAACAACACCCAGCGCTGGTGGAAGAGGTCCTCGAGACCTACCTCGGCCATTTGAAGGTCGGTGTAAAAGAGGCGGAAGGATACCAGGTGCTCGACGGCGTGGTGGCGCTCTTGGATGAGCTGGAGGCCCACTCTGACTTTGCGCTCGGTCTGGGAACCGGGAACATCGAACGAGGGGGGCGAATCAAGCTGGAACGAGCCGGTCTCAACCACTACTTCCCAACGGGCGGTTTCGGCTCCGACGCCTCTGCTCGAGCGGATGTGATCGCGGCCGGAATCAAAAAGTCTGAGGCCCATTTCGGCGTCAACTTCGACTGCGTCTGGGTCGTCGGCGACACGCTTCATGACATTCACTCTGCCAGAGCTGTGACGGCGGAAGTAATTGCAGTGGCCACCGGCTCGAATTCGTTCAGCGAACTCGAAGACGCGAAACCCACCTGTACCGTTCGATCACTGAAAGAAAGCCGCGTTCGACAAGTCCTTCTGGGAGAGTAAGGTGTTGAAGAGGTGGCTCAGATTGTTAGCGAGCAGGTCTCTGCTCTGCGCCACCATCTTGGCAGCCTGCCTCCTCAGCGCGTCGTATACACTCGCCGAAGACGGGGTCGTGCTACCCAACCAGCAGTTTCTCGACGTGCTCTGGACCGACGGCGTGAGCGTGACCGTCGTTGGAGGCACTCGATTGAGAGTCCTCGATCGACTCGGCGAGCCCGCGGGCGACGGTATCTTCGTGCGCTCCCCAGTCGAGGCAGCAGGCACCGGCCAGGGGCCCGAGTCCGTCGTTGTGGTAATCGGTAGCGAGGGCGAAGTCGCTCGCTACGAGTCTGGCCTCTGGGTCACCGACGTGATTCCCGTCGATCTGGACAGCGAACTCGTAGCGGTAGAAGTCGACGCTGAGGGCCGAGCGTACATTCTAGAGACGGCCGGTGGCCTTCACATCTGGCACGGGGACTCATGGCAGCGCGTTCCACCACCAGAGGGCGGTGTCGACGCCCGGGCCATCGCGCTCGGCGATAGCCTCTGGATGATGGCCGAAGGTGGCGCCCTCTTCGAACTCGACGGGGGCCGGTTCATGGAAGTCGAACTCGATGACTGGAGCACCAGCGCCCACCGCATGGTTCAAGACCTCTGGTACGACGCTGGCCAAAACACACTCTGGGCGATCGGCGGGGGTGACTGGCTGTACCGGCTCGACCTGACCACGCGTTCGGCCAATTCGCTACCCATGCCCCTCTTCAGCCCCAGCCATGTCGCGGGCGCCGTAACATCGTCGGGCTCACTTGTCCTGATTGCCGGCTCATCCAAAATCATCATTTACGACGGAACCGACTACTTCGAGGTGACAGACGCCTTTTCGTTCCCGAGCCAAGTGCAATTCGTGCCCGGGCAGGCGCGGGTCTACGTCGTCGGTAGCCGAAGGGCGACATCGTTCCCTGTCGGGCATCGATTTCTGGGAACGAGCCAAGACCAACCGATTCCGCCGCCGCATCTCGAGAGCCGGGAGCACTACGGCGGACTGCGCTTGGCAATCGGTCAGAACTGGCATCGATTCGAAGGAGCCGACAGCGAAACGAGCCTCGCCTTCGATGCCAGCCTCTTCGCCTCGTTTGATCTGACCGTGGGAGATTGGCGCTGGGCCGTGCGTCCTCAGCTCGGCTATCGCTTCGACAACCACGACCAACTGGGCGCCCACCTGGCGACCGTCGGGTTCGGCCCGACCCTGCGCAGTGATGCCCTCAGCTTGGGTTACTCCGGACACGTTTTGTTCGGCTCATCTGAAGACGAGTTCGCCTGGGGAGTCTCGCACGGCCCACGATTCGACCTATTCCTCGATATCATCGGTGTCGACTTCCAACACCAAGTCCTCATGGACGCTACCAGTGATGACGTTCTGCGAGTCACTGTGACCCTGGATGTGGGGCGGCTCACTGCTGCTGTCTTTGGGGTTGGGACGATTTTCGCGTGGATGCTTCCCTGAGCCAGTCGACAGCCTAGAACCTACGTCTTGACACCTCTCGGGCCGCGAGACTAATCACCAATACGAACACAGCAGGTATGACTTCATTAGAAAACAGTCACAAGCTGGTAAACAGATTCAAAGAGAAAGCAGTACATGAGTTCACCGCATATCGTCGACGCCACCGATGGGAATTTCCAACAGGAGGTTCTCGAGTACAGTATGAACGCCCCCGTGGTCATCGACTTCTGGGCGGAGTGGTGCCAGCCGTGTAAGACGATTGGCCCGATCTTGGAAGAGATCACCGAAGAGTACGGCGGCGCATTTCGACTCGCCAAAGTCGACGTGGACAAGAATCAGCAGTTGGCCATGGCCGCTCAAGTTCAGTCGATTCCAACGCTGATGGTGGCCTATAACGGAACCATCGTCGACAAGGCGGTGGGCGCCATGCCGCGCACGGGATTGCAGGATTGGATCGCCAAGAACCTCACCCGGTTTGGGATCGAGAAACCACAACAAGAAACGGCGCCGAGTGATTCTGCTGCCGCCTTAACCTATTGGACGAGCAAACTCGAGCAGGAGCCAGAGAATCCCGAGGCGCTTCTGGAACTATCGCGGATTCTGGTGGACCTCGGCAGACTCGAGGACGCCAAACCGTATCTCGACAAAGTGAAGGTCGACGCGCCCGAGTATTCGGCTGCCCAAGCGATTATCGCCGTTCTGCAACTCCTCGAAGAGGTTGCAGAAGCGGGAGGCGACGAGGCGGTGCGGGCCCAACTCACGGCCGATCCTGAGAATGCACGGGCGAGGTATCTGGTGGCCTGCGCCGAGGCTGGCAAGGGCGACTTCGTGGGCTCACTCAAGGTGTTGATCGATCTGGTTGCCAAGGCGAAAGGCGAAGACCGAGAAGCGGCAAAGAAGGGAGCCAGTATCGTGTTTGCAGCCGCGGGCCGAGGGAGCAGCGAGATCGAGGACCTGCGCCGACAACTGGCGAGGCTGCTGTACTGACATGTTTCTACGACGACTACACTGGCTGCTTCTGATCGCCTCGTTGTGCACGGCTTGTCCCTCGGACGATGGGGACGAAAGCTCGAGCAGCAGCGATATGGCGGTACGCGACTCAACGAGAAGTGTGCCAGACTCCGTCTCTGACGAAGGGCAGGATATGGTCGCTGATCTGGGGTCAGACTCAGCCGACAATGGCACGACCCCCGACGCTGCGAACGACAGCTCCAACCCCGATACTGAAGGCGACACCGGTTCCGAGGGTGACAGCGACTTGCCGCTTGGGCCCGACAACCCGTCTGTTGGATGCTACGCCCACTCAGACTGCCCTGCCGTCGGCGACGACCCGGGTGTCTGTTGCTCGGCGGCATTGCGATACGAGAGTGTGTGTTCCACCGAATCGGCCTGCGGCCCAGGGGGTAGAGACGCCTGCGTGGTCGACGAACAGTGCCCTCCTCGACGACCGGGCAGCTGGACGGTTTGTTGTCATGATCGCTTCGACCGCAACTACTGCGCCCCGAGTCGAGAAACCTGCCAGCCGTTGGTACCCTGTGAATCGACCACCGATTGCGTCGGCAACGGTACGGAGGTGTGCTGTAGTTATTCGGAATTCTACCAGCGGGACTACTGCACCAGCGAGTTCCTGGCGTCCGACCCCTCCACGGACTGTCCCTAGGAGAGCAGCGATGGAGACGGAATCACGGAATCTGTTCGCTGGTTCACCGAGTATACATCGCTTCGCCTCACTGTGTATCGCACTAACTCTGCTGTTCCTGAGCAGCTTCGCGGCCGCACAATCTGGAGGCAAGGCACCTCTAGGTGGGCTGCCGCTCGAGGCGGCGATGCCTTTTTTCATTGGTGAAACAGCTTCTGGCCACTTCACAGCCGGCGATCAGGGCCTAGTCGATATCCTGAGCGAGATGGCCGGGGATGAGACGCCGACCGACGTCTACTCGGTGACGGTGGCGGCTGGGGAACATTTTCAGATCGCGGTTGAATCGTCGGTGACAATCTATGTGGCGCTGCTCTCGCCCTGGGGCGAAATCGTTGCTGGAGACGGCGGCAACGGCGACCAGGTGGCCTGTTCCCTCAATTGGCGACCCGAAGAGCCCGGCACCTACTTCATTATCATCAATAGCTTCGATGGCGAGCTCGGCACGTACACGATGACGTCGGGAACACTCGATTCGGAGCCCTTCGTCGAGAACACCGATGAACTGCCAGCACTTCTGCCTGGGCAAAACGTAAACGGCACGTTGGAGCCAGGTGACCTCGCTCTGAGCTCGGTGGTGCTCGATTCCAGTCAGGACTTGAGCTTCACAGACGCCTTCGTCATGGAACTGCATACCGGCGACGTGATTGTGGCGGATGTCTCGTCGCCAACGCCGATCTATTTAGCCCTGATGAACCCCGAGCACAGTTTGATCGCCGGTGAGGGAACCGAGGGGGACGACACCGATCCGCATCTGGTGGCTCAAATCCCTGAGTCGGGGCGCTATGTCCTGATAATCAACTCGTATCACGGCGACCAGACCGAGTACCAACTCGCGGTTCGAATGGGTGGCGAAGCGGAGATTACTGCGTTGTCGCAAAACATGCCGGTCGACAGAGAGCTTGTCCCAGGAGAGGCGTTCGAGGGCATCATCCAACCCAACGAGCGAATCTATCAGACGTTCACTGTCCACGTTCCGGAAGGCAGCGAGGAACTCACCGTACGGATTCGAGCCAACCAAGACCTGGACCTGTTTGCTCGTCACGGCCTTCAGATCCTTCACTCTTACAGCGAAGCCGACCACCAAGCCGCGACGGTGAGTGGAGACGAGGAGTTGCGCATCAACGCGGCCAGCGATCCGCCGTTGAGACCCGGTCGCTACTTCGTCGACGTGGTTGCGCTGATTCCGAGCGAAGAGCGGGCGATTTCCACAGATCGCCCCTTCGTCATTACGGCCGACATCGTCGTTGACAGCATGCCGAGAATCGCCGAGCAGCGGCCCGAGGATGCGGGAGATCTGATCACCGCAACGTTTGGACCGGCCCTGGGCGACGACGATCCGATCGCAGCGCGAATCGACCCTGCGATCGGGCTAGTACAGGTCTGGCCCGTCTTGGTACCGCCTGGAGCCGAGAGCCTCAGCATCCGCACATACAATGCGACCGGGCGGCTCGATATCGCGGTCGCGCCACCCGGGATGAATGTACCGAACAGCACCTGGGAATACTTCGGTCTGCCCCATCGCGCCATTACCGCCCGCGACAACGAAGAACTGACGATCAGTCGGTCGTCGGATCCGCCATTGAGGTCAGGTCTCTACCAAATTGCTGTCTTCGATCTCTACACCACCGGCTACAGTGACTACGAAATGCTCGCCAGCACAGAAGACGAGCTGCCATCTTGGCCGGAGCCGGATCTCGACTTCGATTTGGATGACCTCTCGCTACTCGAGCGAGCCCAGCTCGCCAGCGTTCAGCTCAGTCTCAGCCTCGAAGAAGGCGGCGCGCTCACCGGTAGTGGCACCCTGGTCAGCCCACAGGGGCACATATTGACCAGTCATAGGGTAGTGGGCTTGTGCAGCCCGACCGACGCCCATAGCAACTGCTCCGGCGACATCTACCGCGATTTGAGCGGTGAGCCGGTGCCGATCATGGTCGCCCTTAGCTCGAACGCGTTGGGAATCGCGACCCAATACTACGTGGCACAGGTTCTCGACTCGAGACCCGACCTCGACCTTGCCCTCGTCCAGATTCTCGGTGATCTCAACGGGGAACCGTTCGATCCAGATGACGAGGTGGCCTTCGCCGCGATCGGGCTGAGAGCTTTGTCCTCGAACGCAGGGCTGGAGGTCCAGTCGATCGGATTCCCGAGTATCGCCGGTCTGGGCGGCCGAACGACGGTTTCGACGGGAACCGGCATCGTGGTAGACAGCACCCCTGAAAGCCTCGCCTCACAGGTCGTGGTCGTAGAGGGAGCCATCACACCCGCCTATACAGGTGCCGCCCTGGTCGACGGCCAAGGCCTGGTTCTTGGCGTCACTAGCACTGCGCTCGTGCAGTATGAAGTGGGGCACCATACGGCGCTCATTCGCGGGCTTGACCTTCTTCCTCGAGAGTGGGTAAGCGAGCTCGAGGCTGGGGGAGCCGAGATCAGATAGTGGCCGTGGGCAGTGAACGGTGGGCAAAAGAAGGACTAAATCTATGAACCCTCGAAAGATCACCAAACTACTCGTTACGGTGCTCGGTTGCGGCCTGCTGGCATTGTTGGGCATCCCCAGCGCAGCCGCCGAGCCGGGTGAAATGGCCGAGCCGCTTTTGACTGGCTCTGATTTTCCGTTCATCCACAACTTCTCAACCTCGGGCGCCAGCAGCGAGATTGATCACTACGACTGTTCCATTTCGACCTCGGAAGAAGGTCCCGAGGTGGTCTATCAATTCAAAGTCGGTGTCCCTGGAACGGTCCGGGCTGAGGTGGAGGGTGACGACAGTCCGATCGATATCGACATCCACGTCCTCTCGGCTCTGGACGTCGGGAGCGACGGAACCGCCGCCAGCTGTCTTGACCGCGACAACAAGCTCGTCGAAGTGTTCATCACGGCCGGAACCTACTACGCAGTCGTCGATAGCTACGAAGGCGCCAACCGCGCTGGACCGTATCGACTCCGCATCGATTTCTACCCGGAAGACGATGACTACCGGCGCGAGGTCGCTGAAGGCGTCGTATTGGTCACCCGGACCTACGACAATTTGCTTGGGGCCGTTCAAGAGGCGAGCGTTCTCGAAGTCGACCTCAACTCGCCTGACGTGACCATTCGAGCGTTAGGCGACAGTTGCGGTTCGACCTCGTCAATCGCGAGCGATGCCGGGGCAGTGGCAGCCATCAATGGCGGCTTCTTCAACATGTCGACCTGCGACTCCGTGTCGCTCGTGAAGAGCAACAACCGGCTGATCGCGACCAACTCGGAGAGCCGGTCCGCCATCGGGTTGAACAACGAGGGCGAAGCGATGATCGAATTGATCGAGGCTGGCGCTGACTGGCCGGAGGCGACCGAGGCCATTGGCGGCATGCCGAGAATTGTGAGCGGGGGCGTTTTGGATGTCCAGGTCGAGGGCTCCAGCAACTCGTTCAGGACAAATCGAGAGCCGCGCACCGCCGTTGGCATCAACGGCGACGGCAACCTCATTCTCGCCACGATCGACGGGCGCTCGTCAGACAGCGCTGGGGTGTCCCTCGCCGACTTGGGCACCTGGATGATCGACCTGGGAAGTGAGGAGGCTCTCAACTTGGATGGCGGGGGAAGCACGACGTTGTGGGCCGCCGAGTCGATCAGACAGAATGGCGTGGTCAACTCCCCCTCCGGTGGCAGCCAGCGCAGCGTCAGCAGTGTGTTGGGTGTCTTTGCCCCGGGCCTGGATCGGCCCCCGGTCTGGCTGACCGAGACCGACGACACCACCATCAACGAAGGCGACACCTGGGTGTACTCGGCGGTAGTCGGTGATCCAGAAGGGGCAGACATCGTCGTCGCTCCGTTGATCAACGGCGCTGCTGGCACCCTTTCGAGTGACGCCGGTCGCTTTGGCCGAGTCGAGATCAGTTACGAACCGGCGTGGCCGGACGGTTGGCCCGATGGTGTGCGAGTCGTTCTGGAGGCCCAGGACGGGACCTCTGAGAACAGCCAGCAGGTCGTGGAGCTGCAGGTCGAATACGACGACGGCGACGAGGATGGACTCCCCGATGCATGGGAAGATCTGGTTGGCTTGGATACGAGTCGAGACGACTCCGGAGAGGATCCGGATGGCGACGGGCGGGACAACGCCAGTGAGCTACTGGCCGGCACCGACCCACAAACATCCGATCAGGTGGTAGCAGATCCGGAGCCTGACATGGGAGTTGAGGACGCAACCGCCGAGATCAGTGAGGATGCCTCCGTCGACACGGGTCGAAACGACCTGACACAGAACGATGCTCAAAATGAAGGCGAAGACACTGCCCCTCGGACCCAGACGGTATCTGTCCCATCAGGCTGTTCGGTGGGTCCCAAGACCTCGAAACACAATCAGATCCTGAGCTGGCTGATCGTCGGTTCCCTAGTCTTGAGCAGGCGAAAAAGAGACACGAACGAGCGTTCAGTACGTTGACCGAATGCGAAAAACCTGACAAGGATTAGAAATGCTGCACGATGGATTGCGCTCGGGCCCGAGTCGTTGGGCCGCGTCATTACGATCAGGGACTCCATGATGATGAAGTTATCCGCCTTAGTGTCTGCCTCGATGCTCACGGTTCTCTGCTGGGGTTGCAACACAACGCCTGTTGCCCACGAGCCGGTCAACGAGCTCGGCGATCAGGGTGATGAAGTGGGTATCCCCTTTGCGGGGCGAGTCGAAGAACTGGGCCACTGCGAGGTGCTTTACCCGGATGACGGGCCAGACGAGGTGGAGCGCGTCTCGGTGAACATCGAGACACCAGAGTCGATCGATATCTGGATTGATCTAGCCCATCAGGCCGCTTTTCAGATGCTGCAGAGCGACCCTTGGGGCTCCTGGTTACAACTCGGCGACCCGGACCCCACACCTGAGTTGGGGGTTGACCTGATCGGTCGGCGGACTGGATCGACAGACATCTGTGCTGGTGAACGAATTCCGCGGGTGGTGGTGGATCAGATGACGGCCTTCTACGACCTGGACGAAGAAGAGAGCTTTGAGACCCCAGTCGGCATCTATCTGGCGGGCAATGCCTATGACCCGGAGGACGACGATGTCCGAGTTGTCCTCGAATCTGGCCTTGCTGCGCTGCAAGGCCAACACCGCGAGCTACAGATTTCGGTAGAGGGAACCTACGGAGAGGACTGCCCGTGCCCAGCCTGGCGACTGGATGAACCAGACGTGGGGTTTGTGACGCTTCAGTTCGCGGAGCCAGGTCTCGCTCCCGACGGCCAAGCGATTCTGGCCGAACTGCTGGCCGAGGAAGGAGTGGACCAAATCGAGCAGCTGAACCGCGAAGATGCAGAGGAGATTCGCGAAGAGGTTGCCGAGCAAACCCGAGCGATCGATGTCGACTACCTGGGGCACTTCACCGGCGAGGTCCGCTTCGAAATCATCGACGATCACGCGACAGCTGCGCCGGTGTTTCTTGTGACTGGCAACGTTCAGGATTAGCGGTTCGTTGAGACGGGGGACGCCACAGACCCAGTGGCGGAGTTTCTAAGCGGCATCCTGGGCGAGAGACTTCCCAAGTTGCGACCGTCGATTTAGACTCCCACCACACCTAGTTTGGATGATGTGCGATGAAGCAGATGATACGTTGGTTCTCAGTGATCGGGGGGATCTTTGTCGCCCTGGCGCTGCTCGAGTACTGGGTCGAGGGAGGCTCTGACTCAGGCCCCCAAACCATCATGGACTCGTTCTGGTACACGATGGTCACCATCACGACAGTGGGATATGGGGACTACTACCCTGAAACCACGGGCGGTCGCCTGGTCGCCGTGCTGATGTTCATTTTCTCGGTTGGCATTTTCAGTTTTCTCATCACCCGAATTGAAACAGTCGTTGCGGAACGACATCGCTTGAAGGCATTAGGTATGGATGGAACGAAGTTCGAGGGTCACGTCGTCGTTTGCAGTTGGAGCCGCATTGCCAGCGTGGCAATCAAGGAACTCTTGGCGGCGGGCAGACAAGTCGCCGTTGTCACAGAGAAGGCGGACTCCATACCCCTCATTCAGGAGCTGGGTGACCCACGCGTGCTTTTCGTTACCGTCGGTGACGTAACAAGCGAAGAGGCGCTTGCCCGCGTAAACATCACTCGGGCAAACACCGTTGTTGCCGCTTCAGATGACGACACGCTGAATCTCATCGTAGCGATTGAGGCCGGACGGCTTCAGCCCACAGCGCGCATCGTGGTGTCGACCAAACGCGCCGAATTGCGCCATACCTTGACCGCCACGGGCGTGACCTACGTCGCCTCGCCCTTCGAACTTTCGGGCCGACTGGTTGCCAGCGCTGCCTTCGAGCCCGAGGTCGCCCTCTTCATCGAAGACGTCACTTCGGGTGCCGATGACGATGGCGAAGAGGACGGCTACGACCTACAGCAATTCACTCTGCCCCAGGCTTCGTCCTTGGTGAACCAGAGCGTGGCTCAGATCAATCACACACTTCGACAGATTCAGGGCCCCATGTTGTTAGCCGTGGCCAAACACATCGGCAACGGGGAATACAACTTGTTTCCCCACCCCGACGAAAACCTGGTTCTGTACCCGCACGATTCACTCATCGTGTTGGGAAATGGCGCGCAAAACGGACGCGTCAGTCAGATGCTGGGCGTAATCCAGGGACGATAGCGGCTAGCCCGCAAACAGATAGGAAAAGGATCAATGATGGCTATGTACGGAATTGGTGAGTTAATCGCGATTCTCCTTCTCGGCTCTTTCTTGCCCAGCGATGTCGAACCGCTGCCGCCGGAACAAGTCCTTCGGGCCATGCCCGATGACTGCGAATTCATGGCCTTCCAGGACCTACGAGGCGTGAAAGAAACCATCACGACGCTGATCGACGAACTAAGCCGACAGTCGTGGGTGACTTCCAACCCCGAATTCGCTGAAGGTCTCGCCGAGGTCACCGGCGAGATGGCCCAGGCCGAGGTCGAGATGACCGGTATGTTGGGCTTCAACCCCTTCACAGATCTGCACGCCGTGAGCATCTGCTTCAAACTCGACACCTCGGCTGGTGAGCCAAAACCCAACTTCATCGCATTGCTGCAGGGAGACTTCCCCGCGACCACTGCCGACCACCTGGGTGAGATGATGGGCATGTCCCGCCACCCACTCAGTAACGGCGTGGAGGTCTTCGGTGACCGAGAGGCCGGGGTCATCATGGGGATGTTTGGCGTCGATGGCGCCGTAGCCTTTGCCAGCGAGAACTACTTGCTACCCATGACCACCGACTTCCCAGCACCAGGGATCGGCCCCGCGGCCGAAGGCGGTCTGTTGTCCCAGCTCAGCTCGATGGCACCCCACGGAATCACCTCCTTCATGGCTGCCCGCCCATCCACGACTACACGCTTGTTGGTCGCTGGCGACGCACCAATGAGCATCGCAAAACTGATCGGCGGATTGGATTCGATCATTACTGTAATGAACGCCGATATGAGCTACCTCCAGGTCAGCGCCAATGACGCTGAATCTCATCGCAGCTATGAGCTGCTAGTCGGTGGTATGGGCGACCTCATGACCGCGGCCCCGCTCGCTGTCTCGGGAATGGCTCAACTGCTGTTCGGGGCGATCTCCCCCGACGATCCGGACATCGACGACGAGCTCCGCAGCCTGCTGCGCCACCGCGATTCCATTCTGAGCTTCCTCGAAGAAGCCGGGATGATGGAGCCCGCCCAAATCGAATTCAACTCCGATGCCAGCACACGAGTCTCCTCTCTGAGCATCACCGGCGGTAGCAATTCGGCCACCTTGGGAATCCTCTTTCTCGGTGGGTTGGGATCCTTCATGGTGATGGGCCGTTCTGTATCCGAGCCCTCCTACGCCGAACCCATATACCTGGAGCCCGATCCGCGCTACGCGGACCCGCAGGAAATTCAAGCCGACGACACGCCCCCGCCCCCACCCCCGCAATAGCGACTGACGGTCCGGATTTTTGGGCTTGCAAACGCCTTTGGGTCAGTTACACTTGCAGGCATGACTGACCAGTCATTCACGCTGTCCGAGGAGTAATATGCTGGAAGCCCTCACAGAACCACTCGCGAGTCGAATTCAGTGGAACCGTCGAGGTTTTTCGAAGCGGGAGCGCAGAATCATGCTGGTCCTCGCGAACGCAGCGCTTCCTGGGGGCGCGATCATGCCCGCGCCGGACGACGCGACGATCGATCGGGTAGAGAATCAGATTGATCGGTTTCCGGGCGGTGCCTGGGCCGGACTTCGCGCCATTCTCTGGAGTATCGAGCTCGGCGCGATCGCGTGGAGGGGCCGACGTTTCTCAAAACTGTCGAAAGAACGGCAGCTGGAGTACCTGAAGCGTTGGCAGGGCGGTGAGACAGCGCGCCGACTCGCGCTCAGGACCCTTGTCTCCCCGATCAAGGTCGCTCATTACGACAATCCTAAGATCTTCGAATTGATGGATTGTCCCTACTCCAACGAGACTCCCAGCGCTCCCGAAAAGGCACGGTGGCGGCAAGGCATCATGCGGCTTCCCGACTTCGACGAAGACGAAACGCTAGAGGCCGACGTCGTCGTGATCGGAACGGGGGCTGGCGGCGCTGCCATTGCAAAGGAACTGGCCGACAAGGGCGTAGCCGTCGCTATGGTCGAGGCCGGCGCACACTTCGACCGGACCGACTTCGACGGACGCGCAATGAACGCCATGGACAAGATGTACTATGGCCGCGGCATGGTGTTCTCGGTGGGGAGCCCGCCGATCTTGATCCCCTCGGGAAAGACGGTAGGAGGAACAACTACGGTCAACTCTGGAACTTGCTTTCGGGTGCCCGATCGCATCCTCAACAAGTGGCAGGGCAAGTTTGGTCTGAGTGACTTCACGCCCGAGATGATGGCCCCCTATTTCGACCGAGTCGAATCGATTATCCAGGTTGAAGAGGGCCAAGCCGAGTACTTGGGTGGTTGCGCACGAGTCATCGCACGGGGCTGCGATGCGCTGGGCTACACCCATCACGGACCGCTTCGCCGAAACGCACCAGAGTGTGACGGCCAAGGCGTCTGCTGCTTTGGGTGCCCCACAGACGCCAAAAGGAGCACGAACGTATCGTACGTTCCGATGGCGTTGCGCAGTCACGCCAGTCTCTTCACCGAGGCCAAAGTCACCGAAATACTTATCGAAAACGGGCGGGCGGCCGGCGTGGTCGCGGAGGCGCCGGTGGGCGACAATGGTAGCCGATCGGTTCGTCGGCTGACGATTCGGGCCCAGGCCGTCGTCGTCTCGTGCGGAACCTACAACACACCCGTTCTTCTCATGAAGAACAAGCTGTGCGGGACCAGCGGAGAGCTCGGAAAGAACCTCACACTACACCCAGCCGCAGCGACGCTCGCGGTGTTTGACGAAGAAATCCGGGGCTGGAACGCCATCCCTCAGGGCTACAGTATTCACGAGTTCTCGCGCGATCGCATGATGTTCGAGGGCGGTTTCACCCCTCTCGACGTATCTGGCGCCGCCCTCGGCATCGTTGGACCCGAATTCACCGAGGTCATGGAAGCCTATAACAGAACCGCCGCGTTCGGCTTCATGGTCGAAGATACGAGCCGAGGCAGGGTTCGAGTCGGTCCAACCGGTGCCCCACTCGTCACCTACAATCTGAACAAGGCGGATGTTGAGGTCGTTCAACTCGGCACCGCTCGACTCGCCGAAATCTACTTCGCGGCCGGCGCCAAGCGGGTCTACCCCTGCATCGCCGGCCACGACGTCATCACCGGAGCTGCCGACCTCAAGCGATTGATCAATGCGAAGGTGTCTGCTCTCGACTTGATGCTATCGGCCTACCATCCCCTGGGCACCGCCCGACTGGGCGTCGATCCGACAACCAGCGTCGTCGGACCCGATCACCAAGCCCACGACATGCCGGGTCTGTACGTCGTCGACGGCAGCAGCGTGCCTTCGTCCCTCGGCGTTAACCCCCAGGTGACCATCATGGCTATGGCGACACGAGCTGCGGACTTGCTTGCGGAACGGCTGAACTAAGTCCCGAGAACGACTACCCGGCTGTGATTCGAGCCCAATCCAGTGCGGTGCGCCCATATAGGCGGATTCGACGGAACAGCAGATCGACGATGAGAAGGCCTAGGGCTGCGAAGACGAAGTAGGGCCAAATCTCGCGGTCTGTGGGCATCTTCTCGTCCCCTGGGTCATACAGGGCCTGCAGCGTCGGCCCCACAGTGCCACCACCGAGGCGGACCGCCTGTTGGATGAGACTCTGGTCGTCCTGGACGTCGAGATATTCGTCTGGATAGGGATTTGCCAGGCTAGCGAGGGACACTGCGAAGTCCTCGCCTTCGATGGTATGAACGCCCTCGAGCAGGTAGGAGCCGTAGTCCGGAAGGTCGAATTCGCCCTCATATCGGCCGGCTGCGCGTTGTTCTAAGTTGACCTGGACCGGGGAGCCGCTCGGTCCCGTGACCGTGATGGTCGACTCCATGCCGTTGATGAAGCGATCGTCAGGGCCGATCGCGTCTGCCGCGACCCATCCCCGCCCCGCGCGCACGCCCACGTCCAGGTCGAGTGACTCATCTTCTTCTTGCTGGCGCCTCATTAGATGAGTGACCACCTGGGCCCAGAAGCGTTGGTAGACCGGGTCCCGTATCCACTCGACCATCCAGCGGTTCTTGCAGTCTGAGGTAAACACGGCAGTGCGGCCGCGGCCGTAGCGCCAGTAGGCGTAGAGTGGCTCGCCCGACTCGGTCTGAAGGCCGACTGTCGCTCGGCTCTTGGCCCGAGTAGTGACATAGCCCAAGAGATAAGGGACGGACGAGAAGTCAATTCCGCGCGTCGCTGCGGAGTTGCTCTCTACCGTAGGGCGAAAGGGTTCCTCGACGAAGTTAGTTCGGGCGACCTGGCTCGTCTCTTGGATGAAAATCTGAGGAATCGAGTGGGCACTGCTCGTGTAATAGAAGCGGCCACCCGAAATGTCTGCGATCATCTCGAGTAGCGTGCGGTCGGTTCCGGAACCCACACCCACCGTTGAAACCGTGATGCGGTCGTATCGCATCTGGCTGACCAGCTCGGAGATGCCATCGTAGGGTGCTTCGCCATCGGTCAGCAGAATCACATGCTTCACGCGCGCTCTGACCGCAACGAGGTCGAGGTATGCTGTCTCGAGCGCAGGATAGATGTCGGTGCCGCCGCCCGTAGTAATGCGTCCGATATCGCGTTGAATCGAGACTCGATTGCTGGCGCGCTGAAGACGCACGATTTCTCGAGGGGATGTATCGAAGGCGATGACCCCGACCCGGTCTTGGGGACCGAGCAGATCGACCGCAGCTCGGGCCGCTTCCTTGGCCATGTCGAGATTGACACCGTCCATGCTGCCGGACCGGTCGATGGCAATCATGAGGGCTACCGAGGGCATGGACTCGTGGCGGCGGCCCTCGAACGTGACCGGCAGCATCTCTTCCATGACCGTCCCAGTGTAACCGCCTGGGCCAAAGCTGTTCTCGCCCCCGACCATGAGGAAACTGCCGCCTCCTCGCACATAGTCTTCTAGGGCCGACATGCTCGAGCGTGAAAGGCGGCGCGCCTCGACATCGCTGAGGATGATCAGGTCAAAGTTCTCCATTTCGGAGGCTTCGGATGGAAATCCTCTGGCGCTTCGGACGTCCAGATCAAAGTTGACTCGGGAATTGCGTTCCTCGTCGAGGGCGCGCTGGAGATAGGTCGACCGGCGGGACTCCCCCTCGACGTACAGCACCTGCGGCCTGCCCTGGACGTCCACCACGTGAACGATGCGATTGTTGTCCTCGAAGCGGTCCTGGTCGGCTTCGATTTCGATTTCGAATGTTCGGCGACCGGGTTCGTAAACCTCGGCGACGATATCGAGCTGTTCGACCACTCCCGCTCGTACTTCGAATCGTCGTCCGCGGATATCTCGAAACTCGTTTTGAGTCAGGTCGAGGCTGATCTCTCCGTCGAAGGTGCTGAAGACGTCCACAGTGATGTGGAACGGTTCGTTCGTCGTGATGCCAGAGGGAAACTCGACCCCGCGAATCAGGACCTCCTGCGACCGTTCGTAGCTCAACTCTTGGGAGTAAAGGCGAATGCCGTAGCGCATCGCTGCGTAGGCCTCGCTCAAGACATCGCCGCGATTCACGTTCCCGTCGCTCACGATCACAGCCCGTTTGAGGTGATCAGGCGGGTAGAGACCGTATGCAAAGCGCAACGCTGCACCCAAATTGCTCTGCAGACCACCAGCTTCGGCGTGACGGGCGATAGACGGGACGGTCTCAGCACCTGGTGGGATTCGTAGCTCTTCGGCGCCTTCGGCGAAGGTCACGATACGGACTTCGTTGCCGCCTCGCGCCTCGTAGACCTCCTGGGCGTATTCTTGCGCTGCCTCTATCAGGGTGTCGGGCACGCTCTCGGAGACGTCCACCAGGACCACCGTCGTAATCTCGCTGTCGTAGTCTGTCACCACGATTTGGGTCGCCGCTAGGCACAATGCGAGCAACAGCAGCGATCGGAGCGAGACGTTCAGAATCTGCTGTAGCCACGGCAGGTCCGAGAGGGACCACGTCCTTACCAACCATAGAAGCGGTATCAACAGCCCGACTGCGAGCCAGCGCGGCGACAACATCTCGATCGTCTGGCCCTCGCCGTACGGGAATCGGATCGTATCGACACCCGGCGCTATCACGAAGTGCTGTAGCGCCCAGATACCGGCTCCCAAGGTGCCGATCACGGCGACCAGATAGATCGCTCTTACCACCCGCTTTGCGCTGCTTCGGGTGGCCGCCATTAGACAGTCACCCGTCGGTTGAAGGTAACCCATTCGATCAGCAGGAGGAAAACGGCGACCAGCAGCAGGTAGACCCAGGGCTCCCGGTGACCGAGTACGGTACTCTGCCCAAGGTCAGGCGCCTCCTCAGCGCCTGCGAGCAACACACCGGCGGCGATATCAGACTCTTGCGGATCGAAGAGGTTGGCCGCGATCATCTGATCTGGCTGGTCTCGGTCCCCTGTCTCGGTGGCGTCATAGTAAAGGGAGTAGAAGCCCGGCCACTCTGGGTACAGCGTGACGGAGTAATCGACCACCTGGGACTGAGTCGCCAAGCCTATAGGCGAGGCGATCAAGACAGACTCTGGGGCCTCCTCGCTCAGACCGAGGACCTCGGCTTGTCCTGTTTTGTAGCCTTCGATTAGACTCCCTGCTTCACTCGATAACCAGTCGACCGCGTTCAGCATGAATAGGGGATATGCCGGTCTCAGACCGAAGTCGCTATCTTCGATTGCGAAGGCGATTGCAGCTAAGCGCTGACCCGAACTCTCGCGCCGCAGGAACATCGGGTCACCCCGAATCGAGGTCGCTGCAGCGTGATCGTCACTACCTCGAGACAATCGCTGGGCGGTCAAAATGTTGAGGGAACGAAAGCTGTGCATCCAGCGCATGAGCGGGTCGTTGCGATCGAAGCGGTCGATGATCGGATCACTCGTCTGACCCCTGACCTCCCACGGTGAGTTCTCGCCGGTGGGAGCAATATACAACGTACCGCCTCGGGCCGGTGGTGGCGGCGTGAAGCGGTTGAAAATGGTGACGTCATAGGGCGAGCCCTGCACCGCGGGGGCGTTCTCGTATTCGGCAGGGGTCATCCGGTCGACGATGAGGTTCTGATTGAGAAGGAGCGGGGCTTCGACGAACAAATTGTCGTCGCTGACTAACAGGACCGACGTCTGCCGCTCTTCTGGCAGCAGTGCGTAGGCGGAATCATCTAGGCTGAACACGTCCACCGCGTCACCGCCCACGATTTCGACTCGCGCCTCCAGGCGGTTGCCGCCTGTAGGAAGGTTCGGATAGACCCGGATCACCTGACTTTGTGGCTCCAGATCGACCGTCATTTGTTCAACCGCGATTTCGTTCGCGAGTATCGTGAGCTCGGCGGTCACCGGCACGTCGAAGGTACTGGTGAGCTGAACATAGACTTCGTAATTCAGTCGATTAGCGAGATAGCGGCGCACATTGAAACGGCTCACGGCCAAGTTTCCACTCGGTTCGCCGATCTGAATGAACGTCGGCTCGAGTTCCCTGGGTAGTTCAACGCCGGCTACCGCCTCGAGCACGTCCGCTGGGTAGGCAAAGTCACTGATGATGACTAGTTCCGGTGCCGTCCGGCCGGCCAGGCTTCGAGAGGCAAACCGCATCGCTTCGACCAGATCGGCTGAGGTGGCCCGATACTCCAGCGCGGCGACCTCGGCACGGGTGGATGCTGTCGGACGACTGAAGGCCGACAAGGGTTCCAACTGAGCACCGAGACTCACGGCCATGAGATTGTCGTCGGCCGAGAGCGAGTCGATTACAGCGACTGCAGCCTCCCGTGCCGCCTCCATTCGATCGCGACCACCCGGTTGGTCATGGGTCGCCATCGACGCAGACGTATCGACGATCATAAGAACGTTCCGTTGTTCCGTGCTCACGTCCTCTGCACGAGGGTCGCGTAACGCGATGAGGAGGACTAAGAGGACCAAGAGGTGGAGAATCAGGCTGAACCACCGCTTCAGTCGTTGCCATAGGCTCTTCGAGCGGCGCTCGACCAAGAGTTTCTGCCATAGGGGACTGAAGGGGACCGTAATCCGGCGTCTGCGGAGCTTGACCACATAGAGGATGACGACCGCCGCACCTAGACTGAGCAGGAGGGTCGAAAATAGCCCGGATGTGATGCCGAAAAACTGCAAACTCTAACCCTGCCCTCTGCTCACTGCTTCCTGCTCAACGCCAATCTCCAACTGCACACGGCCACCCGATCTCCACCTCCCAGTGGGTCACCTCAAGAACCCTCCGGCTCTAAAGACATGGAGAATCAGTTCCTCAAAGGGCACCTGTACCGGTGCCCGGAAATACAAAACGCTCTTGGAGCGGCAGAACTGCTCGACTTCCTCGAGCAGTGCCTCGTGAGCCGCCCGATACTCGTCCAAGAGCTCGCGTGTCACCGTCACACTCAGCCGTTCACCGGTTTCGCAATCGGTCAGATCGAGGTCGCCAAAAAGCGCCGGCTCGAGGTCGTTCTCGTCGTAGACGTGACAGATCAGCGGCTCGAACTTCTGGTAGCGCAGTATGTTGATCGCGTCTTGCACGCCCTCGAGGTCGTAGAAGTCGCTGACAACGACCGCCATACCCCGCCGCTTGTTCTGAGCTACGAATTTACGAAGACAGGTTTTGAGATCGGTCCGCTGCCCATCGTCGTAGCTCCGTTCTAGAAAGCGGAGGACCTTGAAAATCTGCCCTCTGCCTCGAGCTGGTGGGAGCCGATCGAGCAGTTTGTCGGCGAAGGGCACGACACTAACCCGGTCCATATTCCTGAGAGCGATGTAGCTCAAAGCCGCAGCCAGTCGCTTTGCATAGCGCGACTTTGCGCCTCGACCGATCCGCATGCTTTCGCTCGCGTCGACTAAGAAGTAGACGAACAGGTCCTCCTCTTCTTCGAAGAGGCGAATCAACATGCGTTCGGTTCGAGCGAGCAACGACCAGTCGAGGTATCGCAGGTCATCGCCGGGGGTGTAGTCACGGTAGTCGGCGAACTCGATCCCCGAGCCGACGATTTTTGTCTTTCGGTTAGCGCGCAGCTTGCCGGCAAAAACCTTCTTCGAGATGAGGAAGAGATACTCGAGCTTCTTGAGAAACTCGTCGTCGAAGAGCGGTTCGCCCACGGTCTCGCTCTATTTCCGTTTGGTGGTTTGCATGATTTCGTTCAGGACGACGTCCGGGTCGATTCCTTCGGCCTCTCCCTCGAAATTGAGCAGTACTCGATGCCTCAGTGTTGGCAGCGCAACCGCCTCGATGTCTTCGAAGGCGACCGAGGTGCCACCTCGAACCAGGGCGCGCACCCTGGCCGTGGCCAACATTCCCTGTCCACCGCGTGGGGAGGCACCCGCTTTAAAGAACTGTTTGACGCTGTCGGGCGCATCCTCGGTGGTCGGGTGTGTGCGCTGAAGCACGCGAAGCGCCCAGGTTTGGATGTGCCGTGCGATCGGTACCTTGCGGGCCACGTCGCGCAGCTCTAGGAGCTCGTCCTGGGTCATCACAGCCGAGACCTGGGGCATTTCCCCACTGATGGTGCGATCCATTATTGTGTTCAAATCGTCCAACTCCGGAAACCCGACGTTGAGCTTGAACATGAAGCGATCGAGCTGGGCTTCGGGCAGCGGATAGGTGCCCTCCTGCTCCAACGGATTCTGCGTCGCCAGCACAAAATAGGGTGCCTTGAGTCTGTAGCTCTCGGTTCCCACGGTGACCATTCGCTCCGCCATAGCCTGTAGCAGAGCGCTCTGGGTCTTCGGGGTCGCCCGATTCACCTCGTCGGCCAGCAGAATGTTCGTGAATAGCGGCCCACTCTGGAATTTGAAGACTTTGCCGCCCTTGCCATCGTCTACGATCATGTTGGTGCCGATAATATCGGCAGGCATCAGATCGGGAGTGAACTGAATTCGAGCGAACTCCAGATGGACCACCTCGGCCAACGTCCTCACCAAAATCGTCTTGCCCAGCCCCGGAACACCCTCCAGCAGCACGTGGCCGTCAGCCAGAAGACAGGTCAGCACGCCATCGACGATGTCCTGTTGGCCAACCATGACTTTGCCGATCTCAGAGCGCAAAACACCAAATCGGCTGTGAAAGTGTTCTGCCTTCTGACTCGCCAGCTCGGCGGTCGAAGTGCCGCCTTCAGTCGTTGCAGTCGTCGTCATGGATGTCGTTGTCCTCGCTCAAATTTGAATGTCGTATGAAGATACGCCGGTCAGCGGTCGCCCGCTAGCCTGTTAGCGCGGCTCGATGAGCTGAAAGTACTGCTGCACGAAGCGTGCATATCCAGCGGGAATCTCCTCGGTCTCCAGCGCGACCTCAGCTGCTTCGGCGTACTCGACGTACACTTCTCGATAACTCGCCGAGGCGAAGCCCTCAGCCGCTGCGTCCCTGAATACACTGGCGTCATCCTCGGGACCGTCCTCCGAGGCCTCGACCTCGGCCCGCTCTCGGGTCCTGTCAGCGTCGATGCTGGTTTCCTCACCGATCGGGTCATCGCCCTCTTCTTCGCCGTAGCCTGCTTGGCCATCACCGACGTTCTCTTCTCCTTGGAATCCAGCACCCTGCTGGCCGTCTTCGCCGGCTTCAGAGCCCGCGCCCTCGCCTTCTTGGCCCTGCTCCGAACCAACTTGCTCTCCGCCGGCTCGTTCCATGAAGCTGTTCCAGTCCTCAGCCGATTGCTGATTCTCCTCGGAGGCTCCCGATGAGCGCTGCAGGTTCTCTCTGATGTCTGCGGTAGCCTCTTCGGCCCGCTCCTGGGCCTCTCTGGCCGCGTCTTGCTGCGTCATCTCGTCGATCTGATCGGCCGCTTGCTGGAGCGCATCCGCAGCGGATCGACCGCCCTCAGAGGTCTCTTCGCCATCGGGCTCCTGCTGTTCTCCATTGTCGGGAGGCTGCTCTCCGTTCTGAGCTTGCTCCGCCGAATCTGACTGCGCCTCGGCACCCGACTCTTGTGAGTCCTGTTGTTCACCGTTTTGAGCTTGTTCGCTGTTGTCGGTCTGCTGCTCAGAACCAGACTCCTGTGAATCCTGTTGCTCGCCGTTGTCCTGCTCGGAATTGGCGTCGTTGGATTGCCGTTCTTCGCCTGCGTCCGCCGTCTCCTGGGCGTCTGACGCGGCGTTTTCTCCGTCCACTCGTTCCTCATCACCGGTCTCAGTGTCTCCGTTGCTCGCTTGATTGCCATCGCGCAGTGCCTCGGCAGCGTCGTTCAGTGCGTCTGAGAGTTCTTGTTGGGTTTGTCCTTGATCGTCCTGATTCTGCCGTTCTTCAGCGATACGCTCTTGCACAGCGTCCAGGGCTTGCCTGGCCTCGTCGAGACGGTTTCGATCCCTGGAACGGCCCCTGCGCTCGACCCGCTCCTCGAGATCGGCGATTCGCTCCTCTAGCTCAGCCATCTGGGCGGATAGGTCGAAATCAGCCGGGTCGATGACATCGGCGAGACGTTCCAATAGGTCAGCGAGGGCCTCTGCGTCCTCTGGATCGAGTTCCTCTTGCTCGAGTAGCGCCGCCAACTGGTCAAGGGCGTCTGAGATCGCTTCCTCGTCCCCGTTTTCGACCGCGGCTGCGAGCTCCTCAGCCCGCTCTCTGATGGGCGAACCTTCCTCCACTCCCATGTCGTCCATCGCGTCGCTCAATTCCTCGGCGACCGCCTCCCAGACGTCACCGAGGTCGACTGATTCCTCGGGAATCGCCAGCTGACTGAGTTCTTCCTCGATCGAGTCGAGCTGGTCGAGCAGATCGTCCGCCGAAATGGTACCTGCGAGCAGCTGGCTGGTCAGCTCGTCGAGCTCCTCTGCGACAGCCTGTATGGCTGGATCCTCGCTCTGACGGGCTAGCTCACTCAGGGTTTCGATGTTGCGCATATCCTCCATCAACCGTCCGGTATCGACGATTAGTTGAGTTGGAGGACTGGCAACAACGACCGGAGGCAGGTCGGGGTAATCTGGAGGCTTCACAAACCCGACGGCCGCCAACACCACTCCGAGCACGAGAGCAATCGGCAACTCTGCGGGCATCCTAAAGGGCATCGCCTGGCCGACCCGCACTTCCCTGATTTCGGGAAGCGCCTTTTGGAGGTGTGCCTCCATCTGTGGCGTCCGATCCTCGGGCGAGCGCTGTAGGAAATCCCAAGCCGAGCTCAACGAATCGGGTAAACCGTGGCTTCGGTCAATCGCGATCAGCAGCTCAACCGGTGAAATCCGGCGAAAGGCTGCCCACAGCCCTCTCACCGCGACAGCCGCGACGCTAATCGTGATCAGGGCGCTGAACTCGACACCCCGAAACCAGCCCCACTTGTCGAGTAGTACGGCGATTGAAATGACAACCATAGCGGGCAAGCTGGCTCTCGTTGCAGCATTAGCGAACTGCTGGAACCTGTGCCGCAACGCCGCGATACGTAGCACTCGGCTCATTGGCTGATGGTTGGTCATATCTGGCCTCGCACGGATCTGAGAATGAACTACCTACTCTAGCGCTAACGAGTGGGAGAGCAAATGTAGTTCCGGTGTACAGGTCAATCCACACCATGCCGTATGCCACATCCCCGTTCGTCATAGGGGCTTGGTCCGATTCGCCAGGCCCCTCGGCCATGACTCAGTGTGGCACCCTGTTCATAGAGATGGGTGTGACACTGACAGGTTTATGACAACTAAACCTGTTTATCGAAATTGAAATTCGGCCTGTTCGCTGGCCTGCGAACGGGTTGGGGCAGGACCGGTTTGTGGCATGGGCGGTGCAATTGCAGTCGTGGCGATGAGAAGGAACGACTGTGTTCACTCGTCGAATGTTGGCTGAACGGACGAATGTAGATGTCCCATTTTTGTTTTTGTGGAGTTTACGATGCTTTCATTACCCTGTTCTCGACTTGTCTTGTTTTTCGCCGTGCTGGGGACTGCGTGTGCCAGCGAGCCCCCGAATTCTGGCAACACCACCGCAGTGGCTCGAGAACTGGTGGTTGCCCCCGCCCATCAAGCACTGGCCTGGCAGCCGATGGGTGGCCCGCCCGGTGGGAAAGGTTACGACATTCGATTTGACCCTGATCTTCCGACCCGGATGTATGTCACCGACGCCCACGCCGGTGTGTTTAGAAGTGCGGATGCAGGTAACAGCTGGTTCGCCAGCAACGCCGGCCTTCAGCGTGAGGAAAGCGGGCGCGTGCCAGCTTTCAGCCTGACAGTCGACCCGCACGATTCAATGCGAGTGTGGGCGGGCATGGAGGTCACGGGGCAGCTGTTTCTGAGCACCAACAGAGGCGATACCTGGACCCGCCGAGACCTCGGTGTCGCCCAGCCCGGACGGGCGATCAGAGGAATCACCGTTGATCCAAACAACCCTGCGGTCGTGTTCGCTGCGGCGGAGATTTACACCGGCGTAGCTCCCACGTTCCAGGGATGGGACGGGAGTAGCGGCGCTGTCTTTCGCAACGATAACTACGGCATCGGCCAATGGCAGGTGTTTTGGACCGGCGACGCACTGGCTCGCTATGTAGTGATCAGCCCGGACGACAGTCGCGAGATCTACATCTCGACCGGGATTTTCGACATGGACGCGGCCAATTCGACTCTGACCGAGCCGGGTGGGGTAGGTATCGCCCGGACGTTGAATGGTGGCAGGACCTGGGACCTACTCGACGAGGCCCATGGACTCGCGGGACGGCGTGTTCCCAGTCTAGCCATCGATCCCTCGCACCCGAGTACGCTACTAGCGGCCGCCATCGAACCACGCCACACCGCCCGCCCGCTCGGCGCGTATGTCACACACGATCGGGGAGATAGCTGGTCTCCATGCCTCGCCCACGGTTACTCCCCGGCAGGGACTATCGCAGCTACAGAGGAGGTTCACGCAGTGGAGATCGTCGCGCAGGCGCCCCACATTTGGTATGCGGCGGGCCGCCCGGAACTGGGTTCCCAAGGGGTGTTTTGGCGAAGCACGAACAGCGGCGTGACCTGGTCGCGTCATCTCATCGAGGTCACCGGTTGGGAGACAGGCACACCTTTCGACATCGAAGTCAACCCGACCGACCCTGACCACATCTTCATCAACAACTACGGCGGAGGGAATGTCGTCAGTCTCGACGGTGGTGTGAACTGGGCTGACGCCAGCAATGGCTATTCAGGGGCAGAAGCGGCAGCAGTCGCCGTGGAGCCGGGTACGCGGGCGAACGTCGTCGCCTCGGGCAATCAGGGGACTTTCCGGAGTGTGAATTACGCCCCCTTCGAGGGCCTGCAGATTCTGCCCAATGAGGGCCTAGTGGCTAGTGCGATCGCCTTCCTCCCATCGGGCAGAAGCCACTCTGTGCTCGTGGGAG
>CAZDBH010000016.1:0-37743 GCA_964503485.1 uncultured Bradymonadales bacterium
ATTGGGTGTCAGAGGATTCTTGATCTCGTGGACCTGTCGCCGCGCGATTTCTTGCCACGCCGACAGACGCTGAAGATAGTCATCGCGTTCGTGAGAGGCACGAATATCCTCGACCATGCTATTGAACTGCCGGGCCAAGGCGCCCAACTCGTCGCGGCCTCGATCGTCGACCCGTACTTCGAGGTCGCCCGCAGCCACCTGGCTGGCCGCATTGGCGATTCGAGCAAGCCGGCTGGTGGTCCGCCGCGCCAGCCAAGTGCCCAAAATAAGCGCGACGAGCGCGACTCCGCCGGCTAGATAGAGGTGGGCGCGCCTCATGTCACGAGTGAGTTCGCCCTTCACCGTCTCTAGCGCGCGAAATGTGTCGAGCGTACGACCCAAGTCTTCCAGCTCTTCAATGAAGCGAGCCGGTAGTGTGAATGTCAGCGTCACGAGAAATTCGTTGTCATCGACCTCGACGGTTCGTTCTTCTGTCCGTATCACACCGGCGGAGTCAGCCGAGCTGCCGGCGACGGCGTCCAACGAAAGGTGCGGCGACGATACTCGGATCTCGATGAGTCGCGGATGCACATCCAGGTAACTCGCAGTGAGGCCGGTGAGATCCTGTGCGGTCGTAGTCGGCCGGCCCAGTACATCGCGAAACAGGGGGTCACCGGCGAGCAAGTCGGCCGCGAGGGAATGGGCCTGTTTCTCTGATTCAATGAACTGCCGGTGGGCCTCGGCTGAGTCAGCAAGATGTTCTTGGACCTCGGGATTCAGTCCGAGCGAAACCACCTGTGGAAGTAGGTCGCCCACAATCCAGATGGATGCAGCGAAGGGAAGGGCGCCGACGACAAGCAGCACCCCAACCAATTTGAGCAAACTACGATTCACGGAACCAACTCAAACACAGACGACCGAATCAACCGCGTCGCCTCGGCGCTAGAACTCTCAGCATTTACAAACAGGCTGATAAACGTACCGAAGGTTCTATCACCCTCGCCGAAGAGACGGTAGCCGCCACGCGTTCTCGCAATCCAATTGCGCGCTTCGGTAATCTCTTCGAGGCTGAGCGGATTGACCTCCAGCAGTACCGAAACGTAGTACTCACCTGGCCCGAGCGCGTCGATGTCACCAAACTCGACCGAAAACTGAGTGAGTGCGGCAGTGGCTTGCGCCCAGTCCGAGGCCGCTACATAGCCCTCTTCGCCTTCGCGACTGACGTAATAGATCTCGGTGTACAGCCGAAACACTTCGGCGAAGGTAACCAGTCCCAGCCCGACGGGCAGGGCATCGCCTTCGCGGTGAAGCCCGACGCGATAGACAAGGTTGTTTGTGAAACCGCTCTCCATCAAGCGGCGCACCTCTTCGTCGAACGACTCTTCCGCCGCTATTAGGCACACCAGAACACGCTCGTCAGTGCTGTCACATTCGATGGGATCGGCATGCACAGGCAACGAATGAGACAGGGCGCACGTCACCAACCACCCGATTAGGATGGCTGCGGGCCTCCTAGTGCGGCCCATGCTGACGATGTTGCGCTCCATACTCACGTGTTTGGCGACACCTCAGTTCAAGGGCAGTAGCGACAAGATATTGCCCACAGACAGTCCGATTAATCCGAGTGGCGTTCGGGCCCGAAAACCCAAATCAAAGGTCAGATCGGTTCGCAACTCGAGATCGTCGTGCTCGCGATTGCGGTTGACGCGAGTGGCATCGCGACCGACCGTCCAGGGGCCTTGGCGCATCGTGAGCACGCCCGCGCTCACGAACAATTCGACCGTGTGCTGGCTGTTGAGGGCGACTGCCCACTCCGTGCGCAGTCCCCCTACCAGGTCACCGTAAGTCAGTAGATCGGCCCCGTTGTCGAACAAGTCGAGCAGCCTCCTATCGCTGAACTGAAGGCCGAGGTTTCGAGAGGGGACCAAGGGAGAGAAATCACCGGTGTAGAAGCCCTCGAAGTAGGGGGCGGAATCGAAGTCCCACAGCGCACCAGCGATCGCCTGGTAACGAATGACGTGGGCCCGTCCGATTGGCACAGCTCCCGAAAACCGGCCGACGAGCTGCACGATCGAGTAGTCGCTCCCGAGAAAGCGCCCCCCCCCTTCTACGTGCAGGCCTGCGCGATAGCCCGAGCGAGGCAATGTCGGGTGGTCGAGCGAGCTGAAACCCAGGTCGAGCCCAATTGTCGACAGGAGGCTCCTACCCGGTATGACTCCCGTCGCCGGATGGGGCGATATTCGGTCGATGAAGATGAAGTCGAGACCCTCGACTCGGTAGACAAGACGTGTCGAAATCGGAAGCCGCCAACGTGGTCCCACACCGAGCCGTACACCGCACCGCTGATACTCCCAAGCTTCTTCGGACGCCTCAAGACCGTCTCTAGATGGGCCACGGCCAACTCCGTTTTGATAAAACCCCTGTAGGCTCCACACGGTCGAGAAACCCATCGCAGCAAGTGGGTCGGCCACAGTGACTTGTACAGCGCCCTGGTCGCCCGACACGACGAAGCCGCCGGCGAGGTGGAGCCCCGAGCCGAACAGGTTGGTCTCAGCGAGTTCGAGACCGCCCCAAACCGGCGTCTGAGTGCTGGTGCCGAAGTAAATGTCCGAGACCAAAATCGTGTTCCGTTCGACGACGTCGACCTCGACGATTACGTGTTCGGGGCGAGTGCCTTCCGAGAGCCGTGTTTCGACCGAGCTGAAGAAGCCGGTTGCCAACAGCTGACGTCGAAACCGATCGAGTGCTTCGAGCTGGACACGTTGCCCGGACCGCAGATCGATAATCTGGCGGAACAGAAACCCCGAGGTCTTGTGGTTGCCCCGAATTCGAAGGCCCTCAAAGAGGTATTCGATCGCAGGTAGGTTCGACGAGGCGGGCGCGGGGGGGTTGGACAACGCCAAACCCGGAAGAAGAGAACACGCAATTGTGGCAATTACTGCCAAAGACACCGTGCGCATGATGGCTTCCTTCACATGAATACACTGGCACTCGTTTGACGGGCCGCGACCTGATTGGATTCAAGAGCCGATTCGAGGCAACGCCGCCGACCGTCACAGACGCGGTTCACAGGAACAGATCGGCTGAGGCAATCATTCCGAATCGCCCTCGAGGTTCAGGCCACCCGGATAGGCGTAACTGACGTCGCAGTCGTAACCGTAGACCAACAGACCGAAGGGCTGCTCGGCGGTCACAGTGTGGGCAACAGCCGGGTCAGCGCCACTCTCGTGTGACGTCGGGTGATGATAGTAGGAGTAGCCGGTCTCAGCGATGGGGATGTAACCGTCGGTGGTGAGTGGCTCGCCGTCAAAGGTCAGAACCACGCCGTCCGGTACCACGACCGTGAACCAGTCCTCTCGATAGTCTGCAGGAGTCAGAAAGATATAGTTGTCTCGGAACTGGTTGACCGGCACCGCGAGGCTAAAGGCCGGGTCGCCGATCCCAGTCGCCCCCGCACAATACCCATCGTTGCAGGTGACATTGCCACCAGTCAGCGCTTCGCACTGAGCCGTTGATGTACAGCGGACGGCGCAGTAACCAGGGCCACGGTCGCAAGTGAGAGGACAGGCAAGACTGGACGTACACCATGAGTCTTCCGCACGCAGCGGATTGAAGCAACTGGGGGCGATCCCGGAGTGATTCGAGCCGGTCAGGAACTGAGCAACCAGAATCGGGTTGGTGCCTGTGATCTGGAAACTCTGGGCCGTGTTGTACTCAAAGACCTCTCCGCGGTCGAGTGTCAGGCCGTTGAGCCCGGGAGCGTGCGGGGTGGTGGTGAGGGCCGTGTTGTCCTGGGAGGCAACGATCCGAAGTACGTCGACCTCCGTGCCTCGAGGAGCCAGCTTGGCCACGAAGTAATCGGTACCCCACGCGTCAGTTGGAAACAGCTGTTGTTCCATATGATCGCAGAACATCGTGATCGGTGAGTCGGGGACAAAGGCGCATTCATGCCCCGAGAACACCAGGATATCCTGAGTAGATGAGAGCACGGTGCCGCTCAGGTCAGCGTTCTCGGTACCCAGTGTTTGTAGGCTGAGGATCTGGCCGTACTCCAAGGTGACATCGGTCGCCACACCCGGAGAAATTGTAGGCAAGCCCGTCCCTCCCTGAATACTGGTCGAGGGCGTGACGGTCACCGTGGTTGGGCCGTCATTGCCGACAGCTACGACGGCGGCATAGCTCAGGGCATGCTCCCCGGTGCCGAACGGGCCTGTCGGCCAGCCCACCAGAATGTACTCGGTTCCGCCGGCATTGGACGGCAGCAACAAGGATGCGTCGTTGCTAAAGACTCCGACGTTATTCGAGGGATTGAATTGGTGAACCGTGACCGGCAAACTGGTCTCAATGTGGTAACCGCTCCGAGATATCCCCGATCCATTGACGTCGAGGCGCTCCAATAGGATGGACTGTGCCGTCTGGCCCGCGACGGTTTCGGTAAAAGAAGCAGCGGTACCCGAGTTCGTGATGGTGACCGTAATCTCCTCTTCGTTCGGATTGGACACCGAGACCGAGAATTGCTGGCTGGCGGCGCTCGGCTCGCAGACATTGCGGGTCGTGTTGCAGGTCTGCCCCTCGCGGCATTCGCCGGCCGAACATCGCTCTTCGATGTTGTCGAGGTCCAAAGCCCAATAGTCGCAGCCGAGAAAGCTCGCAACCTTGGCATTCTCCTCACAAGGCGACAGGCAGGCTCCTGACTCGCATGTAAGTCCCGGATCGCATCGGTCAGACAGACTCCACGAGTCGCCGTCCTCGTTACAAATCTCGATCACGCTATCCTCTTCCGGCGAGCAGCGGGTCGTACGCGGTACGCAGCTCAAGGTCGTGCATTCGTCGAGACCGGCCAGACAGTTTGGGGCTTCTGGTGGGCAATCCACGACGCTGAAATCCTCTCCCGAGCTGTCGCACAACCTGTAGCTGTGAGGATCTTCGCAGCCCGCGTAGCTTCCTGGAGTGCACCCGCCGGTTTCCACACAGCTCCCATCTTGGCATGTCTGCCCCGAGCTACACTGGATCTGCAGCTCGATCCCACCCGGCTGGCATACCACTGCTGTCTCGTCGTCCAGACAGAATTGGTCACCACCCGCGCAAGCCGCGCTTGTTTCGGAGTCCTCGGTTGTATCGGTAGCGCTCACATCGCTGTTTTCTCGGCGCCCACTATTCGAGACGCACCTGTCGCCCACCCGGTTCTCCCCGCGACCGCATTCTATGGCTGACGATTCTCCGGATTGTCCATCTTCGGCAGAGCAGGCCCACAGCGCGGAACAGAAAAGCAGGGCGATTCCAACCCAACAATCGGCACCTCTGCGCTCTAAGATAGTAGACTTCATGAACTTCCCGCCTAGGACGTTGCCGGCACGCTAGTCCAGTGCACGAACTGAGTCAACCGACAAACCTCCGGAAGAACTTAACAAAGCCCTTGACGAGCCGACCGAAAAGATTGGATCCTGCGCTCCACTCAGAAATTGAGTGAATCTTTTTGAATAAACGGTATCGAACACCCGGAATCTCAGAGGAGAACCATGACGAAGAGCGAACTCATCGCCGAGTTGGCACAGACCGCTGACCTCTCAAAGAAACGCGCAGAAGAGGTTGTAAACTGTGTGTTTCGGACAATGGCGGACTCCTTAGCATCAGGAAGCAGAATTGAAATTCGTGGCTTCGGATCGTTTTCGATCAAGGGTTACGAAGCGAGGAAGGGACGCAACCCGAAGACGGGTTCCGAGGTCGACGTCCGCGCCAAACGATCGGTCCAGTTTCGCGTTGGAAAAGAGCTCAAGAACAAGGTTAACAGCCTACCAGCCCCCAGCTGACCAACCCTCATTTGATCGCGGTGCTCCGCCGCGGACTCCACCTATTGACACAGCTCCGCACGTTCCGTTCGGCGGTAGACTTGTGCCTCCTTGATCTCACTCAAGAGAGTCGGAGCGTCGTACGGCTTTGGTAGGAATGAGATACCTGGGGCCAAGACATCCGCTTCGCACGGATACCCGCTCGACATGATGACCGGCACATCGGGCGCCACCCTTTGCAGCTCTTCGAGGACCTCGTCCCCGCTCTTGAGCGGCATGGAACGGTCGAGCAACACGACAGAGAATTGCCCACCTTCAGCCGCAAAAAAGTCCAGAGCCTCTTGACCTGTACAGGCCAAAACTACCCGATATCCGGCTCCTTCCAGTACTGCTTGGGCGACTTCGCGAACAACTTCTTCGTCATCGACCACGAGTACGACAGGTAAATCCATCAAGGACCTCCAACCATTTGAGAATCCTACGATTCTCGACTCAGGTCCGCAGCGGGGTACTGCGGGATGACGCGGACACAACACACGGTACAGAGGGAGTAGCCTTTTGACAACGAAAACTGACTATTGGGCTGCCGCCCCTCATTCAGGCAGGGATCCTCAGCGGAACACGTAGGGGACCGAGGCACCGAGCATCAGAGACACGGTGTTCTCATTGCTGTCCGGCCAATATTGATGGGAAAGCGTGATGGCCAGGTTGGCGTCACCGAGTTTTCCCACCAGCAAGACACTTTCAGCCGTCGTTCCCCAACCAAAGTCGGTCTCAAAGGACCCCCCGGCGCCAAGAAGTAAGTGCGCTGCGGGCGCATCACTGGGGAACGACAACACTCTGAACCGGTAGGATCCGCCCCACTCGAAGCTTGGCGGGCGGAGAAACTGCGTAAAACGGAGTCCCACACCGTGGCGCCACTCGCCCGGTCGGACTAAGAACGCCAAATTCCAACTCAGGCCGTGGGCGACTCGATCGTCGGGATCTTCCTCCACAGGAGCCACTCGAACCGAATACGAGGGGAAGCCCAAAGCCATGAATGGTGCGTACCCGTTCAGTACCTCGGCCGTATCGCGAGACCGGTGGCCCATTCCATAGTATGATTCGCTCGTCTGCGCGCCACCGCAACCAAGGCAAGCAACGGCAAGTGTGAGCAGGATTTTTTGACAGAACGACACCCATCAAGTCTGCGCGCCCATCACTCGGCTGTCCAATTCTGCGCGGGAGAGCGTCGAGAGGTGGAGACCGCTGGGGAGCAGTGGCTCCGTTTACCAGGTGACAACCCGAGAACAAGGTCATGAAGAGCCCGATCATGCTGCCAAAAGAGCACGGTGCCTACGTGATGTTGATCGCAGCCTATCTCGCTGGCTTGAGTTACGCGAGTGAGTTCAGTCTCGCCGCCGTTGGCGTTCTGCTGGGCGGCGCGGGGGCTTACCTTGCCCGTCTTCCCCTGCTGAGGCTCAGTAAGAGGGGACGTTCTCTTCGGCCTGCCGTCCGCAGACGAGTCTACGTTACACTGTCTTTGTGTGCCGTCCTGTTCGTCGCAGGAACGGTCTTTACAGTGGTTTCTCTCGAGTTTGGCGCGCTGAGCGCGATGATTGCGCTGGCGGCACCTGCCGGGATCATCAGCCTTTATCTGTCATACGCGCGCGGCGACCGAACCCTTCCGTCGGAAGTCGTCGGGACAATCACGCTAGCGTCGATCGCGCCGCTCTCGTGGATTGCCGCGACCGGTCACTTCGCGGCCGAGTCTCTCGAGATCGGGTTGGCCTGCGCACTGTTTTTCCTGGGCGGAGTGCTACACATTCGCTGGCTTTTGGGTCGCCAGCGTCAATCCAGAAAATCAAAGAACGCGGTTTCGACGCCACGTCCCGAGTTAGCGTCCTTGGCCGCCGGGGCGATCGGCTACCTCCTGTGGGGTCTCTCAGTCATCCCAATCGGCCTTGCGATGGCGATTAGTGTCGCCTTCTTACGGCCAATCGTGTTACGAGGCGAACTAAGCCGACGGGCCAAGCGCGTCGGAATGGTAGAGCTGGCATTATCCTGCCTCTTCATTATTGTGGTTTTTGGAGGGAGTTGATTGCATGGGACTGTTTGATCGCGAAATGATCGAGAAGTACGTTCGACCGGGGCCGCGGTACACGAGTTACCCAACGGCGCCACATCTGGTCGAGGGCTTTGGCGACAGCGAGTTCGCCAGCGCACTCGAAAAGAGTCGGACAGTCGGACGGCCGCTCTCCATCTACGTACACATCCCATTCTGCCGATCCCTGTGTCTATTCTGCGCCTGCAACATGGTCGTGACTCGTCGCAGAGACCGCATCGATGCCTACATTGACTACCTGGAAAAGGACATCCAGCGGACCGCCGAGATGGTCGACGGGTCGCGGAAGGTCACTCAGCTCCACTGGGGCGGGGGGACGCCCAGTTACCTGGATCCAGAGCAAATTCGGCTCCTGACCAAACTGCTGCGAGACAATTTCGACTTCGACGATGACGCCGAGATTAGTGTCGAGATCGATCCTCGCAATGTTGGCGAGGAACATGTGGCGGCCTTCACTGAGAGCGGCTTCAACCGAATCAGCGTGGGAGTGCAAGACGTCGATGAGAAGGTCCAGAAGACCATCAACCGAGTCCAACCCTACGAGCAGACCGCACAGGTGATCGACTGGGCTCGTGCCCGCGGCGTCGAGAGCGTCAACATCGACCTGATGTACGGCCTACCCTTTCAGACTCCGGCTGGTTTTCGTCATACGCTGGACACGTGTCTCGAGCTCAATCCGCAGCGGATCGCTCTGTTCAACTACGCTCACGTGCCCTGGATGAAGAAACACCAAGAGGCACTCAACCTCGAGGACATGCCCTCGAGCGACGAGCGGTTGACCATATTGGGCGAGTCGATCCAGCGCCTGATCGACCAGGGCTACCAGTTCATCGGGATGGACCACTTCGCCCTGCCTGATGACGACTTAGCCGTGGCTCGTCGCGAAGGCACTCTGTGGCGGAATTTTCAGGGATACACCACCCGCGGTGGAGTCGACCTGCTCGGCTTTGGAACGACGGCCCTCGGCCTGTTCGAGGACGCCTACTACCAAAAGAGCAAGGGCCTGAAGGAGTACTACGCCGCTATCGATGAGGGCGGGCTGGGTGTCGTCCGAGGCGTCAGTCTCAGCGACGAGGACAGACTACGCCGCGAGATCATCATGTCTCTCATGTGCCATTTCGCCCTCGACGTACCCGCGATCGAAGCCAAATGGAACGTCGACTTCTGGGACAAGTTCGGGGCCGTGCGCGACTCGCTGAGTGGTTTTGAGCAGGACGAACTCCTCTCGATCTCTGATGAGCGAATCGAGGTCAACGAGCGCGGCCGGTTGCTGATTCGCAATATCGCGATGTCTTTTGATGCCTACCTAGCGGAAAGAACCCAGAACTTCTCGAAAACAGTCTAGAGAGACGGTGGTGGTTTGGACGCGCTCTTCCGCTTTGCTCGCTGCAGCTTCCCAAACCTATAGAAAGAAGTCCCGAATGTCGTAGCGAGCCACACGGGCGGGGCTAGTCTCGCGCAGTATTCTCTTGAATTCGGCAACCTCCGACTCCACCTCAAAGGGGTGCAGGGTCCCCGAACCGCTGTCGGTCAAACGCTGAGAGTACTCGTCCTCGACGTCGCCGGACAGCGGTGAAAGGTAGAGCAGGTCGTTGTTGTCGAGCTCGAGTTCGCTGACAACCCGCACCGTATCCTCGATGTGCCGCTCCTGCAGCTGCGATCCACCTGCGCCAGCTAGAATGATCAGTCCTAGGTGGATGTCGGCTGCCTTAATCTCATCGACATGATCCCGCCACCAGCTGAGATCACCGGGTTTATTCAGCAGCTCCAGCACGGCCGGGGATCCGGATTCGATGCCGATATTGATGCGCTGCAGACCGAGCGCGCGTGCCTTTTCGTATACCTCGCGGGTGCGGGTTCTGCGCATCCCCGGGCCTCCGAAACAGCTAATGGGGATCGTTGGGAGCTGTTCCTGAACGATCTCTAAGGTGGCCATGAGCAGTTCGTCCGACGCGACTAACGCGTTGGCATCCGAGAGAAACACCGAGCTACGCATCTGTACGGCGCTGCCGAAGTACGCCAGCACCCGTTCGACATGTTCCGCGAAGCTGTGCACAGTTCGCATTGTGAAAGGGCGGTGTTTGTAGAACGAGCAGAAGCTGCATTTGCCGTAGGGACAGCCCGTGTGAATCTGGAGTGGCAGGGCCAGATAGGCATCCGGCGGCATGATACTGATGCACCCATACAGTGCAAGGTACGCATCGGCGTCGTCGCGCAATCGTTCCGGGCTCATCCCGATCGCCCGCCGCAGAGCCAGTTTTGCGTCCGGCGCTATGGCGGAAGAAGCCAGATCTCGGGCCAAGCGCTTGCGCAACGGACCCCAGATCAGGTCGAATTCCTGCGGTGAAAGAGCTCGGCGTTGGCGGGCGCCCTCAGCTCGCCAGACCTCCATGACCTCGCCAGAATAGCTCCGCCGAATCGTGCGTCCGGCACGCCAGATCGTCAACGGACGGCCCTCGCCGTCGCACGTCAGTATGACGTTGTCTCTGACTTCGTTGATGTTGAACGAACCAGGCCGGATCGTGACTCCGATCTCAGCCCCCGTGCCTCGACGATATGCATACTGCAAGTCAACCTCGCTAGCGCACTAAGCATGCGGGGGAAGTCTAGCAAAGTTCCAGCAAAAAAACCGAGGAGAAGCGCAGTCGGTTCGATCGCCGCGCCAAACACTGCCGCCGCAGGCCGCAACTTGACACGTCTTAGGTCACTCCGCCAGCACCCTGCCAGAAGAGTCGACTCAAACCAGCCTGCTCCGTCGACATCTAGTTCGGGCGCGACCCTGTCGCCACTTGCCCGGATCGACCTCGACGTCGAGATCGACAGCCAAGCCATCACGGTTACTGAACGACGCGAGTACCTCGCTCTGGGAGTCGAAGTGCACGATGAGGTACCGGTTCAGTTCTACCGTTCTCTGCCGGCCAACCAGCAGCCGGCCAGTCTGATGATTCAAGGGCAGGAAGTCGGGTGGGTCTTACTCGACTCGCTTGATGCTGACGCGACCCGCCGCGATCTCGTAACTCAGACCACTTGGCCCGGCCCACTTCGCGAGTATGGCACTTCAATGATGGTGTCGGACCCGGTCACTGTGACCGGAAGCCCGACTGGCGAACGAGTCGTGATCGAGCTCGTTTTGGAAGGCGAAGCTGCTCAATGGGATACCCTGGACGCAGTCGTCATCCCAATGGAGTGGCACCCATCGGACATCGGTACCGTTCACATCGCCGTCCGCGCCGAGTCAGAGGAGCCTCTCAGAACATTGTACGCCCCGTACCATGGTTTGAATGTGACGCGCGAAAGCCCCAATCGCCTGGTAGCGACCTTTGACAACTACGGGGCTGCAAGCTCGAATGAACTGGCTCTCATGTGGTCGACAGGAACCGAACCATATCGCCTGGATCTACTCCCCTTTCGCTACAACGACGCCGAAGGTGGCTTCTTCATGGCACTGTTGAGCGCCGAGACAGTCGCGGACGATGCCATCTCGGTTCCCAGGGACTTGGTTTTCGTTCTCGATACCTCCGGAAGTATGGACGGAGCGAAAATTCGACAGGCCAAAGAGTCCCTATCGGCAGTACTTGGGCAGCTACGAGAACAAGACACCTTCTCGATTGTCGGGTTCGATACCGACATCGAGACATTCAGTGACGCATCAGTCCCCGCAAGCCGAGCCAACATCACCGACGGACAGAGCTTCGTCTCGGGTTTTCGAGCGGACGGCGGAACCAACATCATGGGCGCACTCGATCGGGCATTCGACACACTGCCCATCAACACGGGTCATGCGCGCTATATCGTCATGCTCACAGATGGAATGCCAACCGAAGGCGAACAAAACGCCAACCTGATCGTCGAGCGAGTCATCACACGCAATGAAGTCGGGGCGCGCATTTTCTCATTCGGCGTAGGTCACGACGTGAACACCGTGCTACTTGATCGACTCGCCGACGAGACGGGCGGGCAAGTCATGTACATCAGGCCGGGGGAAAACGTGGCGGCTTCTGTTGAGGCGTTCTTCGAGAGAATCGTCGCGCCAGTGCTCGCCGATCCGGAACTCGACTTCTCGGCTTATGCCGCATCCCAGCTCTATCCCGAAATCCTGCCCGACCTCTTTTCTGGACAGACGGTACAGTTGCTCGGCCGATATGACACGGGAGGTACACATGATGTTGCCTTGCGCGGAACACGCGACGGCCAGGGCCAACAGACCCTATACTCTGTCACGATGCCCGAGGCCGATCTGCGCAACGGGTTCGTGCCGAGAATCTGGGCAGCCCGTCACATCGGAGCGGTGCTGCACGAAGTGAAACTCGGCGACGACGACCCGGCCCTTCTCGACGAGGCCCTTCTCTACGCAAACAGATACGGAATCGTGAACGAGTTCACTTACTGGACCGTCGACGCAGAAGGCAACATGCGAATGGACTTCGGAGGCGTGTCGGACGCAGTTCAGGGCGAGGTCGCAGTGGAGACGTCGGCGGCACTCGACGAGGAAGAAGCGACTGGCTCGATCGAGGATTACGTCACAGGATCGGTGCGCTACCACTCTGACCGCGCCATGCCCTCTGTCGATGGCTGGCATACCGATACATCGGTCGACGAGGACTCCGAGTGGTTCGACTTCCACTTCGCTTCAGACAAGTTCTTCGACCTGCTCGACGAGGAGTCCGCGTTCGGGCTGGGCGGTTACCTGAGCCAGAGCACCGACCTTCGTTTTGACTACCTCGGACGCCCGATTCGAATCACGGCGATCGACTTCCTACCGGAAGGTCATGAGGCGCCCTCCGAAGCCGAGACGTTTCCCGCGCCTGTTGTCGTACCCGATAGCCCGCAAGCCCGGGCTGAGATGGCCGAGACAACAGAGCTAGCCGATTATACGGGTCCGGGAAGTGTTGCCCCCTTCTTCTCAGACGAAGAGGCGCTCGCCGACCCGGCCCCTGCCGGCTGCTGTGCGGTTGGCCCCCGACAGGGAACAAATCCCCTACCGCTCCTGCTGCTGGGTGCGCTCGTGTTGGGCGCACGCCGACGAACTAAATGATCTAACCGGTCAGCCCCTCCGTGTTTCCGTGTCTCGGTCGACTCCGTGCTAAATCGCTCCCACTTCTAGCTGACACGTCTGACCACCTCTATCTCCGAGACCAGCAACATGTTGATTGTTGGGGGGATTTCGTTACTGTCGTGGTCGGTGTTCACAAAACAAGCACAATCACCGATCACACTCGGCCTCATCTCCGTCTTACTCGCTTTCTTACAAGGCTGCGCCACCCCGGAAGAGTTCCAGGGCACCTATAGCGAACAGGCGCCGTTGGAGGCTGACCGAGACATGGCCTACCAGCTCACCCTTTTTCGTTTTGGTGATGAGGTTGGCGGGGTGGTTCGGTTCTTCGAACTCAACGCGCCTCCGTTCCGGGTGAACACGCCCGAAGCACCGTATGGAGAAGAAGCGCATTGCGAGTTCTTCGGCCCGATTCGGCTTTCTGCGAGTTCAATCGCCTTTCAGGCCACGGATCCAGCCGGAATGACGCACTCGTTCCGGCTGTCGAGCATCGACGATGAACGAATCGACGTGGCTGTGACCACCTTTTCCGACGAGTCCGAGACGGAAGAAGGCGAGCGCTTCGAGTTGCTGCGCGTCTCCCAACAAGTTGACCGGCGATGCGAAGCCAGAGATTCGGTCACCGTGGTCGCCCGGCTACCAGAACTCGAGGCAGATGAGGCCGAGAACTTGAGTATCGCGGTCGGATTCGTGAGCTATCAACTGACCGATGCTGGACAGGTGATCACACTGCGAGAGGCTGCTCCAGCCGTCGCGGTTCCGTTACAGTCCGAAGCGGTCTGGACCGAAGAGGTATCCATTGCCTTACCCGACCCGCCACCTTTATTGAGCGAAGCTGGCGACATGATTCAGCCCGATGTCAGCTATTCACTGGGCTATCTCGTACTGTTCGACGATCTGAACGAAGACGGGTCCTTCAGCCATCTGACGCGAGGGGCGGACAGGGTATTGGCAGTGTCGCTGGAGTACGGCTTTTTCTACTTGGACGGACCGAGCGACGGCTTGGCTCCCAGTGTGGGAGAGGTCTTCGCCTCCCCTGATCTGTTGCCCCAAGGCTACAGCTTCCAGCGACTCGAGACCGAAATCGCAGGTAGCAACGCGCGGGTTACCCAAGCGGTCCTCTTTGGTAGCGACATCATCGATCTGGTGCCCGTAGACTCCGACCTGGGGACCTTCCCTTGGCTCGTGCCGGAGCCGGACGAATGAGCCGTCTACTCACAGCAACAGTCGCCCTGATCACTCTGGCCGCGCGCGCAGCGAGCGCGGCGGCCCAGCCGATCGATCCGTATACGATCTCGGTCCTTGGTCCTGCCCCGGTCTATACCGACCCAAACGTCGACCCTGGCCTCGTCCGGACGCCGCGTTTGTCGTACCCGGCCCTCACTCGCGAACTGACAGACATGGTGGAGTTTGACCCGCGCTTCTCGATCGTGACTGAAGAGGAGCTTCAGACGACGGCGCGGTCGCTCCAAGGGGAAGACGTCGCGGAGTACGTCGACTACTTACGCGACCGCGGCATCGAGGAGTTCAGTCTCTACGAGCTGGATTCGGCAATCGACTCGCTGGATACCGCCGTTCGGAGCTACGCCGAAGCGGGTGCGACATTTACCAGACCCCGAGATGTAGCGCTCGCCTACGAGTATTTGGCAAGGGCACGCCTCGAGCGCGCCAATCTCGAGACCGATCTACAGCGACAAACCGTCGAATTGGCTGCCGCCCGCCATGCCTTCAAGCAGTTGATTCGCCTGCAGCCAACCGCAGAGATCAGAGAAGGTCTTTTCCCTGCCCAGGTCGTCCAGCTGTTTCGGGAGGCGTACATTGAACTGCTGTTCGATGATGGTGCAGGCTTGTCACTGAGTCAGACTGCAGCCCGCTCGTTCATCGAACGACACCATCTAGATTACCTCGTGAACCCCTACTACATTCGCGACGCCTCTGGCATACGGCTCGTTCTCCAGGTGTTCGATTCGGATTCCAACGAGGTGTTCCACCACATCGTGCCCCTCACCACCGAAACCGCAACGAGTCGCGAGCGTGTGAGCCGGATATTCTCCCGCTTTGTGACGTGCATCCCCCTACGACGGGAGCCCATCTCAGCACCCGAGCCCGTGGACGCCAATCGCCTGTTCATGCAGGCCGGTTGGGGCTTCACATTTTACGGCGAAAGACCGACCGACGATCAGTTTCTCAATCAGGGGGTCGCTCTGCTCTTCGACTATCACGTGTCGGAGAACTTCGGTGTGTTCGGGCGGAGTAGCGTGCTTTTCGGTGAGCGAGACGCTGACGGCGATCTACTCGGCGGATTCACCAGCATTCGCACGTCTGGTGGTGTCATCCTCTCAATCCGCTTCAGTCGGCTTCGGATCTGGCTGGGAACGGGTATCGAGTTCAACCACATCGGCGGCTTCAAAGCCACGGACGACTTCTGGTGTAAGGTGAGCGGCGGCTCGGTTGCGACCTACGGGACTGGCCGAGATTGTCGGTCCGCCGAAATTGCAGAAGTAGCTCCCAGGAACCTGTTCGGGCCCTATTTGATGCCGGGTCTCAGCGTGGACATCGTGCGCCCATTTGGCTTCTACGTACAGGGCAATTTCGGCTTCTACCTCACCAATTCGGTGGCTGATATCGATTTCCCTTTGAGTGGAGAAGGTGGGATCGAGTACCGGTTCTAAGGTCCCAGCCTCAGACAGCCGCTTCCATCTGACTGATGCTGCTGGTGATCCCTGAAGCAAAAACCCCGAGATCGGGCACAGCATCCCAATCGGCAGACAAACCGAAATTCAGAGAGCCGTCGTACGAGAGTACTGCCACGCCCAGCGCCGCGGTGCCAACCAGCGGAACGAAGGGATAGGCCTCGATCAGTTTTCCGCCCAGAAGATACAGTGGAAACTGGGGCCCAGGTACGTTCGTGACCGCCAGGTTGAACATCCGCTGGTGGGCCACCGCCCGACCTGCCAGAGCAAGGACGGTCGGCGGCGCGTACTCGGCCATCTTCACCCAAAAGTCAGCTCCCACGGCCTGTTTCGATTCTTTGATTCCCGCCATATGACCGTGTATCGCCCGCAGTCGATCGACCGGATCCTCAACCCCCACCGGTAGGTCGGCGGTCATCATCGATACCTGGTTGCCGTAGGTCATCCGCTGGGACGGATCCCGGACCGACACCGGAACCATCGCTTTGAGAACCAGGTTGTCGACGTTGTCACCCCGTGACTGGAGGATTTCACGCAGCCCGCCGGTCACAGCCGACAGGACCACGTCATTGACGGTGCATCCCGCACTTTTTTTGATGGCCTTGACCTTGGCGAGCGCCGCTTTGACCGTCTGGAAACGGCGATGGGCGCTGATTGGCTGATTGAGGGACGTCTGAGGGGCGCGCTCGAGGCTGGCTTTGTGGAATGCCATTACGCCCTCGCCGATCTCTTGAGCCCGTTGCCACGCCGCACTGCTGCGAGCCGCAGTGTTGACTGACTGGATGAACTGACGCGGCTTGGATAGGCGGCGAGCCCGCTCAGTCCAGGTCTTGCGAAGCAGTTGCCAGCTGGTTGGTTCCGGTTGCGGGCTCCACTCTTTCGGTTTGCTGGCCGCAGTGTCCGGCGAAAAATCGAGCAGAACGGTTCCCAAATCAACTCCGCTCATGCCGTCGATCAAACAGTGATGGGTCTTTTGAATCAAACCCTTCCTGCCCTTCGGAAGATCGAAGATCCACAGCTCCCAGAGCGGCCGGGTCCGATCGAGCGGAATGCTCATCAAGCGACCCATCAGCTGAAGCGCCTGCTCCATCTTGGCCGGCTTTGGGAGGCCCGTGTACCGCACGTGAAAGCGGATGTCGAAGTGCGGATCATCAATCCACACAGGGCGGCCCTGTCCGTAGGGCACCCAGGCCAGTTTCTTGCGAAATCTCGGCACCATGTGGAGCCGCGACTGGAGATGATCCTCGAATTTCTGCTCACTGAATCCACCGTCCTCGAAGATGATGAGCGAGCCCACGTGCATGTGGGCAACCGGTGACTCGGTGTACAGGAAGGAGGCGTCTTGGGCCGATAGGCGGTCAAACTTCGACATAGTACCCTGATCTGTGCCTCGCAAAGCCACGTCTGTCAACCGGTGGATGTGCTCGCAAGCCCTCGTTTACAAATATTTTACTTTTTTCTGTGACGGGTGCTGACCCGATGCATCAAAGGGTTGGACGGGATGAGGACGGGTAGTCCGACCTCACAACAGAATTTGTTGGTTAGTTCGGCCGTGCCAACGTCACAGTGGACGCAAAAGCCGAACGAAAGAAAGCTATGTGTGGGCGGTCGCCTGAAACATATTCTCAGGGGACATACGGCGCGGATGGCGGTCGCCGCACATAGCCTCTTCTCACATCCGCTCCAACTTCACTTCACTACCAGAATTTCCTAGCCTTTTCGAATCGGCGAAGGTAGGGTGCGCGAACCCTTCCGGCGGTGCTGAGTTGCTGCGCTCCTGAGCTGCCGCCATCCACATTTGTTTCCCGCATTATGATTCAACGCACCTCGTGCGTCCGCCAGAGGACTTTAATGCCCGAAGACATCAAGCCCACTGACCTAATCGGACAGAAACTAGCCGGACGTTATGAACTGATGGAAGTACTGGACGAGGGTGGCAACGGGCTGGTCTATCGTGCCTTGCAGTGGCCGTTGCGACGTTCCGTAGCGGTCAAGGTGCTGACTGCCGAAGCCGCCTCGAATCCGAAAAGACTGCGCCGTTTTGTGCACGAAGCCCGTATTTTGTGTCGACTGCGCCATCCAAACATCGTCAATCTGATCGACTTCGGAAAGACCGACGACGGCGTCCTCTTTCTCGTGATCGCGTACGTTGCGGGTGGTTCTCTGCGGAATTTGATGAAGTCAGGTCGGCTGACAGTCGTTCCCGCCCTCGATATTGCACGACAGCTCGCTCGCGGTTTGGCTGAAGCCCATGCGCATAGCGTGATCCATCGGGACCTAAAACCTGAGAACGTTCTAATTGACGACACGCGGACCCAAGATCGGCTGTGTCGCATTATCGATTTCGGTCTGGCCAAACGCACCGATGATACCGACGAAGTCACGACGCCTCGAACTCGGTTGGGCACGCCGGCTTACATGCCGCCGGAGCAGGCCTTCTACAGGCCTGTAGACCCCACAGCCGACCTCTATTCCCTAGGCGTCATCCTCTTCGAGATGTTGACTGGCCACGCGCCCTTCGAGGCGGGCTGCAATCACAGTATGTACCTCGAACACCAGTACAGTCAGGTGCCCAAGGTCGCTGATTTCGTCGAATGCGAAATCCCTCAGGAGGTCGAAGATCTCATCGCAAACCTGCTTTCAAAGACCGCCTCAGAACGGCCCCAGTCGGCTCTCGACGTCGCGAAGAAATGCACGAAGATCATCGAGGAACTGGAGCCACACGAAGAGGTTCACCTGCCGGTCATCCAACGACCGGTCCACACAACCGTCGAGTTGCCCCACGAAACACACTGGCGTGCCAATCGATACGTGCTCAGAGGTGCCCTCCTCGGAGGCACGTTAGTTGCCCTCGTCGCCGTTCTGGTATCCGTCTGGAATTGAATTCCACCGGGTCCTTCGCCTTCTTCCATTCTGCCGGGTTTTAGTCGCAAAGCAGTCCCACGTCGGGATTCGTTGCCAACCAGTCCAGGCCCATCTTCTCGAGCGTTTCTAATCTGATGTATTGCGTATCGGTCGACGGTTCCGTTCCGCACTCAGCTGAATCCAGGTTGTCGAGCATCTCTTGCCCGAGAGTGGCTTGAATGTGTCGGTCCACACCGCAGGAATCAGAGATGAACGAGCTCGTCAGAAGGGTCCAACGTCCATCCTCGTCCCGCTCGAAGACGGAGTGAAGCCGTCCCCAACAGCCTCCGCTGGTGACGCACTCCAAACGATCTCCGGTGAGATAGCTACGCCCGCACATCAGGTGTTCGACTTCCCGCACAACGGCCTCCCGAGCAGCCTCCCCGCAATAGACTCGCGAAATTCGGTAGCCCAGCTGCTCATCGGGATCCCTGCCGGTCGCGAAAGGGGAATGGTAGCTGCCAAAAGTAGGGCCAGCGAGAGAGCTCGGATCGAGCTCGATCTGGTCGTAGAGACTGCGAACGGCCTCCTCTTCCAGAAGCTCTTGGGTTTCGACCGCCGGATCGTAGTCGGCTTGATAGACATCGGCAACGCACGAAGCGAGAAGCACTTGAAACAATCCAACAACTAGAATCAAAAACGTTCTCTGCATGGTTCTTCTCCCACTAAAGGTTGCTCCAGCCTCATCGCAATGGCCGTGCCAAGGTCCGTTGGCGGCGCTTGGGCCCGTTCGGCAAACAGACGAATCCTGACGGGGTCGTTGGGTACAGGAAACTGAGACGAAATCTCCCGTTATGTCGTGGTCGAGTTGCGGCCGTGCGGTTGCTGTCCCTCGAGCCGTGATGTGGTTTCGGGACCGAGTCGCTTGCCCATATTGGCGAGCCCCCCGGGCCAGACCTAGAGCCTCCAGCAAAGACCTCGAGGCCTGAATTGACATCCGAGTCATACCTGTCTAGCTTCGCCACAAGGCACGCAAGAAGAACATGGAACTCACGGAAACCCGACAACTCGGTCGATATCAGCTCGAACGCCTGATCAGTCGAGGCGGTATGGGCGAGATCTACCTGGCATACACAGAGGGGCCGGGCGGATTCCGCAAAGACGTGGTAATCAAGCGGATCATGCCGCACCTCGCTCAGGAAGAGGAGTTCGTCACCCGCTTCATCGACGAGGCGAACATCGTGGTGTCGCTGACCCACGGCAATATCGTTCCCGTGTTCGACATGGGTCACGTCGAAGGGGAGTACTTCATTGCTATGGAGTACATTGCGGGTCGCGATCTCAGAGACATCGTCAAGCGGTCCGCCCTCGAGGGGAAGACCGTCCCCCCAGGCATCGCGGTCTATCTGATAGCCGAGACGTGTAAAGGTCTGGCCTACGCTCACAAGAAGGCCGATTCAGACGGCACCCCGCTGGGCATCATCCATCGCGACGTCTCACCGTCCAACATCCTGGTGAGTCGCGAAGGCGTCGTGAAGCTGACAGACTTCGGAATCGCGAAGGCGGTCAGCCGAATTGGACGCAGTATCACAGGTCGCCTGCAGGGCAAGTTCTGCTACATGAGCCCCGAGCAGGCCTCCGGCAAGTCGGTCGACCTGCACACGGATATCTTCTCGCTCGGTTCCGTTGCCTACGAAGTGTTGACTGGGACGCGGCCATTCGAGGCCGATTCAGATCTGGCCACGCTCGAACTGGTCAAGACCGCCGAGGTCACGCCGCCTTCCACGGTGCTCGAAGGGCTACCCGAGTCGATCGACGAGGTCGTCTTGAAGGCCCTGGCCAAGGCGCCCGAGGATCGCTATCAGGATGCCAACGAGTTTGGAAAGGCGTTGCGAGCCACGGTCAGCGATGACATCGCGACCGAGAGCGAGATGGCCGAGTTTCTGGCCGACCTCTTCAAGGGCCAGGTCGCCGCTTTTGGGGCTTCGTCCGGGTTGAACTTAGATGACCTACTCGCGCTCGAAGCCGACAGGGTCTTGTTGGCGGGCGGTGGGACCAATACGGTCACAGCCCCGACGCCCAGCTTTCCTGCCCGCACCCAGACAGGCCCAGTGGGCCCGAACGCCACCCCGCGCCCAGAGTTACAGCACACGCCGGAGCCGGTAATCCAACCGGAGCCGCGCCGTCGCTACGGGCGGATCCTACTGGTTCTCTTTCTCCTGGCGGCAATCCCTGCGCTCAACATCTTGTTGTCCCCATCGGACACCCTCCAAGAGCTGACGATTGAGTGTAGTGAAGCCGACGCCCAAGTATTCATCGACAATCGGCTAGAAGGAATCTGTCCGCTCACGATCGAGCTTTCGATCGGCACATACCTGGTCGTCAGCCAACTCACAGGGTTCGAGTCTGCCACAGCCAGCGTTTCGTTAGACGAAGAGCAACCCGGAGCGGTGTACCTCGAGTTGAGTCCGAGTTTGCCGAGTACTGTCGCTATTACGGTGACTGCCGAGCCCGAATCGGCGGAGTACTCGCTGGACGGACTGATGTGGGTACGCAGTGGTGTTCCCGTCCAGACCGAGCCAGGTGACCACTCAGTGATGGTGAGGGCTGAGGGATATGAATCGGCCGTCTTTCACCGGTCCTTCGACACGGAGAATCTGACCGCCCACCTACTGCTTCAGCCCGTCACCGAACCTGGCCCAGAGCAGACCGACCACGGTACAAACGACAACGACACTCAGACCAACGACAACACGCACCACACACGGGTCGATGAGGTGAGAATTCGGGTGATACAAACCCCTAGTGAAGCCACCATAACGGTCGATGGTGTCGCTCGGGGAACGGGGTCACAACGAATCACGTTTCAGCGAGATACGGGGATACACACCGTTGTCGTAAGCCTCGACGGCTACGCATCCAGAACTGAGCGGATAGACACCGCTTCAGCCCAAAGCGGCAATTTGCGAGTCGAATTGACTGACGCGGCGGAATTGCGCCCCGTTCGTTTTCAACTGACCTACCCGGGAGCGGGACAGCTCTTCATCGATGGGGAGCCGCACGGTTCGGCACCGACGACGGTGAGACTTGCACCCGGAACCTACCAAATCAGGCTGAGTAACCCGGAACTGAACCTGGAAGAGTCGCGGCCTGTGACCGTAGTTGCGGGAGCGGGTACGCAGGTCGAGCGGTTTTTTGTGCCCTGAAGGAACGAGGCGAGGAATGTCCGAAGTCACGCGTACAGCGATGCTTGCTGACGGCGATACACTGCTGACGCTGCACAAGTACGAGGTCGAAGCAACGGGACCAGACGGGACGGTGACTCGCTTTGAGTTTGGCCAGCGTCTCGTCGTATTGGGTAGCCACCCAGACGCGGATGTTCCGATCGACGACCCACAGGTCTCTCGCTACCATTGCCAAATCGAGGCGGACCCGAGCGGATACCGACTTCGCGACCTCGGCAGCAAGAACGGCACCTTCGTGTCGGGTCTGAAGGTCAACGACGTCTATCTGCATGGAGCAACGCAGTGGCAGATCGGCAGCCACAAGCTCAAACTGCATGTGTCGGACAAGACGGTCGAGATCCGACTCTCAGGCCAGGACCGCTTCCAAGGAATGCTTGGTCGCAGTGTCGCGATGCGCGAAGTCTTCGGTGTCCTGGCTCGTGTCGCGGCGACCAACGTAACCGTGTTGATCGAGGGTGAAAGCGGCACCGGGAAGGAACTCGCGGCCCGCGCGGTCCACAAAACCAGTGCCAGAAAGAACGGCCCATTCATCGTCTTCGATTGTTCGGCGATTCCCAAAGACCTGGTCGAATCTGAACTCTTCGGGCACATGCGGGGTGCCTTTACCGGTGCGGTTGCCGACCGGAAAGGTGCATTTGAGCAGGCCAGCGGTGGTACCTTGTTTCTGGACGAGCTCGGGGAACTGGCCCTCGACCTTCAGCCAAAGCTCCTACGAGCGCTCGATTCGGGTCGAATTAGACGGGTCGGCGGTACGAACGAGATCCAGTGCGATACGCGGATCGTCGCCGCCACCAACCGAAACCTGAAGCGCGAAGTATCCGAAGGTACGTTTAGAGAAGACCTCTACTACCGTTTGGCAGTGATCCAGGTTCAGCTCCCCCCATTGCGCAAGCGCGCCGAAGACATTCCTCTGCTCGCCGAGACGTTTCTGGCCGAGTTGGCCAAGAACGTGGGGCAGGGCGCGCTCCAGGTCAGTTTTTCGACGATGGAGAAGCTGAAGAAGCACAAGTGGCCCGGAAATGTCAGAGAGCTGCGCAATTTCATCGAGCGAGCTGCAGTTCTGGCGGATGGCGACCGGGTTGAGACAAAATTCCTAAAGTTGGGCCACGAAGAGACCAAAACTGAGGCGAAAGCAGGCGATCGTCTCGGTGACTACGAGTGGGCTGATGAGCTGCCATTCAAAGACGCCAAGTCTCGACTCGTCGAGTCCTTCGAAAAGGCATATTGGAGCCGTCTCTTAGAGCGGACGGCCGGTAACGTCTCAAAAGCGGCTCGAGTAGCCGGCGTCCATCGAAAAAGTGTCGAGTACATTTTAAAGAAACTCGAACTGGGCCGGGATGCGGCTTCCAAAGAAGAGCCCTGAAACGAAGATTCGACAACTGTAGCATTCTTCCAATCGCTCGATATAATCGCCACGAATACCGAACCGGAGAAAGAAGACAAAGTGGCCGATAAAAACGATGGCACTCAGTTTGAAGTATCCGTCCAGAAGAGAGGGAAGCCATACTCCATCGATCTCTGGTGCGCGATGACTCGGGGCGCACGCGGCAAGAAAAAACTGGTCGCAGAAGCGTTCGGAAGAGACACAGAAACTCCAGTCATCAACTTCAAGATCAACGAAGGCAAGGACCCGGACGAACTCTTCACGACCTTCGTTCGCCTTTTGGTTCACAGGGGTTTTCTGCCGTTGAAGTCTCGCAGCCGACTGAGCGCGGCCGCGCCCTGGACCAAGTGGAAGAAGATCGACATCGACGGTGTGGAAGGCGCGGCCGAAGTTCGTGAAGCCGAGGGTCGGGGTTAGACTCCCGGCAGGCCGATAGCCACTACCCGAGACATGAACCTAATCCACCCGCCCCACTCCGGGAGTTTTTGATAGGAAATTCCAGCGACCCCGTGGCCCCAGCAAACCAAAATAATGCTTGTATCCATCGTGCTCGCAGCGTTATGAGGGGGCTCGTCGCCGTACTGGTAGCGTTCTCTGCTCATGCCGAGGCCGCAGCGAGCGGTTTCGTTAGCCAGCCGAATGCGTTAGCAGCGATTGGTGAACCCGCGCGATTTTCCGGTTGGTTTCAACCATGGGTCCTGGCAGTTCTTCTGGCTCTGCCCCTTCTTCTGCTGTTGGTTTACCGACGGAAGGACATCCAGAAGTACCTCCGGTCGCAGGCCTGGAAGCGACGGGCGCGAGAAGAGTGACCAACTAGCTAAGGTGGAGCAACCTTGTCTCCTGATGCCGCATACCGAATCGAAGAGCTTCTCGCTCTTCTCCCCGAAGAAGCACTCGGCTTTCTCGCCGACCGACTGGACTGCCGCGATACGATCGCTGGCCTGCGAGATGCTCTGGCGGCCAACCAGGACGTCGTTGCCAGACATCTGGCGACACTGAGTGACGAGGCAGGAGACTTACTGCTCTCTCTGGCAAACATCGTACCGCCCGTCGTACCGGACGAGATTAGCGACAACCTCCACCTCTTGCTCAATTCCGGTCTCTTGCTGGCCGTTGAGATTCAGCTCGAGCCACGCCTTTATGTCCCGCTCGAGATTCAGGAGTACCTGTTTCAGAAACGCGGTCAGGCCGACCCGGACCTAAGACTCCTCCTCAGAGCGCTTTCAGACGAAGAGGTGCGTCGACTCGAGAGCCTGTACAATTCTGCTCCCGAAACTGAGGAGCCCGATGAAGACAACGAAACCGATCGGGTCATCGAGTTGGCCACGTCGATGGAGCGGCGCAGCACGCTGCGCGAGATCTATCACAATCTTCCGGCGACAGCTCAAGAGGTGCTGGGCTGGACTTGCGAGCACAGCGGTCCACTGAGTTCCGATGAGGTCGACGACTTGGCCCGTGATGCCGCGGCGTACCACGGAGAACGTGCGGGCGTGGCGGTTGCGCAACTGTTGCGTTTCGGCCTTCTGATGTCCCATCAACTCGAGGAGTCGGGCGAAGTGCTGGTCGTGCCGCGCAGCCTGCGTCCCACGCTGTTGAATCTAGTCGACCTGAGGCTCGCGACCAAGGCGCGCGAACACTACGAAGCCCTAGTCCACTCCGGTCATTTGGGATTTCCAGACGAAGGTCCTCACGGATGGGGAGGTGACGCACTGGCCGCCCTCCGCCAACTGACGATAAATTGGGTGTCTGGCCATCTAGAGGAGCTGCCCCCCGAGTATGGGGTAGCGGTGGGGCTCCAGATTCTCAACCCAAATGCTCGAGAGACTGCATCGTTCGCATCGCTGCTCCTCGACCTATCCGGGGAGACCCCCCTGGCGCGCCAAGCTCTCCGTCTTTGGCTGGCCCTGGTCGACGACCCTTGGACCCTCGATTTGATTGAGGCGACCGGCGGCGACGCCAAGAAGCTCACGTCATACTTCGCCTCGACGAAGCCCGACATGAACAATGAGGATGCGGAGATCTGGTTCGGACACCTTTTTCTCCAAAGAGCTCAGCTCCTCCTCGCTCTCAGTCTGCTACCACCGGGCAAGTGGTACTCGATTCAGAGTTTGGCCGAGATGTACCACCAACTCGTGGCCCGTTCGACCATAGCCAACTTGACCCACGAATCGCTTTCGGCACAGTTCCCATACGAGGCGCTGCCAGACTATGGCGTCGTGATCGGTCGGGACCGAAGCTTGCCCAGGATCAAGGCGTGGCTCGAGTCCTGGCTTATCGAGTTCATCTCGGTTGTCGGGGCCGCCCAGGTCGACAAGAGCGGCGACTATTTCCGCGTTCACCCCGACGCCTTCTGTGTGTTTCGCGATAGCGATCTCTGGTTTCGCGCCGTCTGGACCGACCTCACGCCGGTCGTCGGAGACGATCTAGATATCTGGATGCCGATTCCAAACGATACCGGCCGTAGGGTTTCTGGGGTCGCCGACATCTGGGTGACCGGCTCAACTCGGCTCGCCACGAGCAGGGATGTCCACCTATTCGACCTGCTGAGACTCGCCCGATGGGCCGATCCAACTGCAGAGCCTGCCGGGTTTGGTTTCAAATTCACGAAGGACAGCGTCAGCCGAGGCCTAGAAGGCGGGAACGAGGGCGAGGAACTCCTCGTCTGGCTGTCGGTTCGACTTCATGGGCAAGTCCCCCCCGCGATACGATCGCTGTTTCCGCAATCCTCGTCAGCAGCAGACGGCAACGCCGAATTGTGGCGCGGCGCTGCTGTAGACCGCGTCGAAGAACTCTTGGCCTCGCTCGACAGCTGGGCGGCCTCGCCGCCGGCTGGGCTGTTGGAAGAAATCCGGTCCTGGGGTTCCGCTGCTGTCGAACCGGTATCGCGCCGACTTCAGGAAATGCTCGAAACGAAGTCCCTTGAAGACCCCCGCATCCAACACAACTGCGTTTTGTTGGGCGAGCTCGGGGCAGCACGGTCGGCTCCCCTGGTCATCTCTGTGCTCAAAGAAGCGCCGAACGAGTTTGTGGGACACGCCGCAGCCGCAGCGTGCATGCGACTCGGCAAGAGCTGCTTGCCGACGCTCATCACATTGACCAAAGGTGCCTCGGTGGCCAAGGACACTCGCCTGTTGGCCGCGATGGCGTTAACGGGAATCGCCACACTTCATCCTGATACCTATCACGATGTAGGCGACACGCTCCTTCAGGCTACCGAGCAAAGCGCTTTTGATACTGAGCTTCAGACACGGTTCATTCTCGAACTGTGCCGAATGGGCCACTTCCAAGCCGAGCCGCTGATCGAGCAGCTGCAGTCAGACGACGGCTGGAGCAACCCCGATTGGCAGCCCGAAGACGCCCTTTGGCTCGCCCGAATCTCACCCTGTGTTTGGGGTTCACTGCTGTACTCGACGCCGCTCGCGATGCTCTATTTGGTGTCGGACGAAGCCGATGAATTGGCCAGAGAGGCCGGAATCGGTGATCTCCTCGTAAACGCCGGCTTGAGTTCCGACGCAGTCCTCTATGGCAGGCCTCGTCCCTCGAGGGAGGAACAGAACTAACGCTCCTGCGGTTATCTCATCCAGGTTGGAATCGGCCGATTGGTGCCTAGCTTTCTCTACTGACATAGTTCTGGACCCGAATTGAACGCCAAACGGTGTTGGAATGGTAATCGAAAAAGACCTCTACAGAGTACTCGGAGTAGGGCGCAGCGCCAGCGACGACGAGATTAAAAAGTCCTATCGAAAGCTGGCTCGCGAGAATCACCCAGATCTCAACCCGGGAGACAAGGCGGCCGAAGAACGCTTCAAAGACATCTCAGGTGCGTTTGATGTTCTGTCGAACAAAGACAAGAAGGCTCGCTACGACGAGTTCGGTGTCGAAGGCCTAAGAGAGGGGTTCGACCCCGATCAGGCTCGCGCCTATCAACGGTGGGGTGGCGGTGGAGGCCGCGGTTTCGAAGACATGGGCTCCATTTTCGGCGACTTGTTCGGTGGTCGTCGCCGCTCTAGGCCGTCGCGGGGCCGAAACGTCGACGGCTCAATCACAGTCGACTTCATTACATCGATCCAGGGCGGTGAGGTCACGATCTCGATCCAGAACTCCAACGGAACAACGGAGCGCGTGACGGTCAAGGTCCCGCCTGGTGTTGATTCGGGTGAACGTATTCGTCTGGCGGGCAAGGGCGAACCCGGAATCGCAGGTGGACCTCCCGGTCATCTCATGATCACCGTCAAGGTACGCAAACATCCCCTGCTAACCCGAGAGGGAAAGAACCTCTACTTGCGACTGCCCATTTCGGTCTCTGAGGCCATCGCGGGCGCCAAGGTCAAGGTACCAACACCGCAGGGAAGTGCGGTTACGCTGACTGTGCCCAGACGATCTCAGAACGGGCAGAAGCTCAGACTCAAAGGAAAGGGTGCCCCAGCCACAGACGGCGGCAAGCCGGGCGACCTATACGTGGTTTTGGAAGTGAAACTACCCACAGCTGACGAAAACGAACTGGAAACTCTGGCAACTCAGCTCGAGCAATATTATACCGGTGAGGCGCTGCGCCCAGAGCAGCTCTGATAAAATCGAGCTATTGGTGACCATGAAGACTGCAATTCACTCGCTCTCGTACTGTGCCTGTCTGATTCTCTTCGCCCTCGTCTCGGGTGGTTGTAGTGACGATGCGACAAACAGCGCGGGTCCGCGCTGCGGAGACGGAATCTGTTCCTCATCGGAATCACCCACCAACTGCAATCGAGATTGCTCGTTCGAGTGTATTCCCGAGGCGACCCGTTGCGTTGGCAATACCCTGGTTACCTGCTTAGACGACGGCATGCACGAGGATATGGACAACTGCGAGAGCGGCGAAGTCTGTGCTGTCGACCAATGCGTGGACGCAGACTCCCTTCCAACTCCCGATGTTGTCGAAAGCGACGCCGGTGACGATAGTTCCACCGGCGATGTGTCGGTCGATGAGAGCGGTGACGCTGCAGCCGACGAATCTACGGGTGACGAATCAACTGACGTCGCCGAAGACACCGCCGAAGACACGACTGAAGACACGACTGGTGACACAGCCGACACAGCCGACACAGCCGAAGACACGACTGCTGACACCGCCGAAGACACGACTGCTGACAGCACCGAAGACACGACGACCGACTCAACTGAAGCCGATACGGAAGTGAGCGACGACGCCACCGATGACGAGACCACCTCGGCTGACACCGTTGAGGACGCTAACGACACTGAGACGACGGACATTTAAGCCCTCCGAAACCGCCAGCCTATGGGGGTGACGGCTTCGCAAGAGGGCGAACTCCCGAGCGCCCTCAGCCATTTCGATGCGTCTTCAGTAGCGGAAGGGCCAAGCCTGAAAATAGCGTTTGATGCGGTGCCAAACCCCTACCAAGCCCGCCGGTTCGAACAACAGAAAGCCCATCACTAGCAGTGTGAAGAGGAAGGTCGCCTGCTGATCCGAGGTGAGATACTCGCCAAGGCCCATCGTAGCGCCGAGTTTCTCAGCCAGGGGCCGCAGGACGACAAAGGCCAGAGCTCCGAGAACGGCACCCAAGACGGTGCCGATGCCGCCCAGCACGATCATTGCGACGTAGTCGATGCTCATCGTGAGATTGAACGGAGGCGAGACGGTGATGTAGCCGATTTGAAAGGCGAACATCGCCCCCGCCACACCGGCGAGGAACGATGAAATCCCAAAGGCGACGACCTTCGTACGGGCTGGATGGACTCCCAGAACGGCAGCAGCAAGGTCGTGGTCCCTCACAGCGAACATGGCCCGCCCACTGCTGGAACGCCTCAGCCTGACAGCAAAGAGCACGACGAGGAAGGCGACGAGTAGAAAGACCAGGTAGGTCTTTTGCTCGATTTCTAGCTCTATCCCTGCCACGGTCGTCACATCGTAGAAGTCCCCAAAGAACGAGGGCGGGTCCCCCTCGGCCGGGAACCACGTATGCATGGGTACCGGCATGCCCGAGACCCCATGAGTCAGGTCGGGCGTCGACAACAGGACGTGATTGACCAAGAAAAGCAGCCCAATCGTGACGATGGCGAGATACAGACCCTCCAGACGTAGCGCAAAGGGTCCGACCAATAGCCCGACGGCCGCCGCGGCAGCACCGGCCGCAGGCAGTGCCATCCAAAAGGGCAGCCCAAATCGCTCCCCGAGGATGGCAGCGGTGTAGGCACCGACGGCAAGGAACGCAGCGTGACCCAGGCTGATCTGTCCCGCGAACCCGGTGAGCACCATGAGTGCGACAGCGCCGACAATTGCCACCAACGCGTGAGAGCCAATCTGCAGCCAGTGGTCATTCACTGAGAACGGGAAGACCAATACGAAGCAGACTAGAATCGCCAGACCGAGCCGATGCCAATTGGTCGGAAAGAGCCCTTGGTCCTGCTGATAGCGGGTGTTGAGACGACGCCACATCATCGGCTACACCCTCCGTACCGTGCGGAGACCGAAGAGGCCGTAGGGCCGTACGACCAGGAAGAGAATCATCACCAGATAGGGGAAGACGGTGTGGAAATCGTGACCGAACTCACCTAGTCGAGGGTTCACGTAGCCTTGCGCGAGCATCTCGAGCAGACCCAGACCCACGCCGGCAATGACGGCCCCAGCGGGCGAATCAAGCCCCCCGACGATCACAGCGGGAAAGGCTCGTAGGGCGATATAACCCAGGTTTGGATCGACCTGCCTCGGGAAAACCGACAGGAATATCCCGCCCAAGGCCGCCAGTGCGCCCGCGATAAACCACGACGTGCCCAGGACCCGCCCGACCGGAATTCCCAGTCCTTGAGCGACCTCTTGGTCACTGGCTGCAGCGCGCATCGCGACGCCCAGCCTCGAGTAGCTCGTCATGAGAAAGAAGCCGCCCAAAGCGAGCGCTCCGGCGATGACCGTGACCACCGAGCTTGTAAAGACGCTGACGCTCCCAACCGTAATCGTGCCCATCGGATCCCAGGGCGTCTCCATTCCTCTCGTATCTGCCTTCCAGACCACCATGACGACGATTCGCAGCAGGACCCCGATAAAGATGGTGAGAATAATCGTGACGAAGACTGGCCGGCCGACCATTCGCCGTAGGGCGACGCGGTCGATTCCCGCCGCGAGGACACCGGTCGCACCCATCGATCCGAGCACGGCAAAGAACCAGGGCAGGCCTGAGCTGATCAACGCGGTAGCCATATAGGCGCCGAACGTGAGCAGCTCGCCCTGTGCGAAGTTGAAGACCCGGGAGCCTCGGTAAATCACGACGAACCCGAGCGCAACCAACGCGTAGACCGCGCCTAGGGCGAATCCAGAGATGCAGAGCTGCAGCAGCTTTTCCACCTTATTGCATCTCCTCTATCAGGGTTTCGTAGCGTCCATGAATCTCACGGCGGCGCACCTTCTGGGTGGCAGTCAGTGTGCCGTCGTCCTGGTTGAGCTGTTCCGGTAGAATTCGGAACTTTCGAACCGACTCGACCCTCGCGAGTCGCTCGTTAGCCTTGTCGACTTCGCTCCGCACCAAGTCGATTACTTCCTTCTTGGACGCCAGGTCAGAGTACGAAGTGAACGGGATTTCTCGGCGCGTAGCCCAATCACCAACCGCGTCCTGTTCGATCTGAATCAACGCAGAGATGAACTTTCGCCCGTCGCCGATGGCCACGGCCTCCTTGAGGTAGGGACTGACTTTGAGGGCGTTCTCGATCTTCTCGGGCGACAGGTTCTTCCCACCGGCGGTGATGATGATTTCCTTCTTCCTGCCGGTTATGCGCAGTGACCCATCTTCCTCGATGGTGCCGATGTCCCCTGTGTGAAGCCAGCCGTCAGCGTCAACTGTCTCTTTGGTCGCTTCCTCTTGGTGGAGGTAGCCATTGAAGACCATCGCGCCACGCAGGAGTATCTCTCCGTCGTCCGCAAGCTGGCACTCGGTTCCCTCGATCACTCGACCAACTGTCCCGAGACGAACGTGGTCGGGTGTGTTGACGTGACTAACCCCGCCACACTCGGTCATGCCGTAACCTTCGAGCACCGGAACGCCGACTCCGTGGTACCAGTCGAGCAACTCGGGGGCGATCGGCGCGGCGCCAGTCACCGGAATGCGGCAGCGTCGCAGCCCGAGCCGTTCTCTCAACGGCCAGAAAATCAGAAGGCTCCCGAGGAACCACAACAAGCGGTCGACAACTCCAACCCGGCCCTCTCGCCGGCGTCGGCCGATGGCCTTTCCACGCCCGACGAAGAACTTGAAGAGCGTGCGCTTCAGCCACGATGAGTCGTTCATCTTCAACGTCGCAGCAGCGTGCATCTTCTCCCAAATGCGGGGTACGCCGAGGAAGACTGTTGGCGAAACCTCGCGCAAGTCGGCCTGAACGGTTTCGATGGCTTCGCCAAAGTGTACGACCGCTCCGGTCGACAGTGGCACGAACAGCGAGAAAATCTTCTCGGCGACGTGACATAGGGGGAGGTAGGACAGAAGTTGGTCCCGATCGCTGACGTCGAGCAACGGAACAATCTCGTCGGCCGCGGCCAGAACGCTGCGACTCGACAACATCGCACCCTTGGGAGGGCCTGTCGTTCCCGACGTGTAGACGACCATTGAGGCTTCTGCCGGATCGCGTTCCGCCAGCTGCGCTTTGAACCAATCGGGTTTTTCAGCCCGCAGCTTGTGTCCTCGGGCGAGGAAATCCTTCCAATGAATCAGCCGTGAGTCGTCACAATCTCGGGTACCGCGCGGATCGAAGACCACCACGTGTTCCAACTGCGGCGTCTCGTCCCGGATCTCAACGGCCTTGTCGACCTGCTCCTGGTCTTCGCAGAAGAGGACCGTACTCTGACAATGATTGACCACGTAGGCCACGTCGGCAGGTGGATTGGTCTGGTAAATGCCAACAGCACGGGCTCCGATGCCCTGGGTCGCCAGATCGGCAAACAGCCACTCCGGTCGGTTGTCGCTAAGGATTGTGACGTGGTGTCCCGGTCGGCAACCCAACTCCCACAGCATGCACGCCGTCGCCTCGACGTCATCGAGGTACTGGCGCCAAGTGATTTCTTTCCAGATGCCCAGTTGCTTGTCGCGTAGGGCCACTGACTTGGGACGAGCCGTTGCCCACAGGGCCAGTCGTCCCGGAAGGGTGACGGCGAGCGGGTCGGCCTTCATGGTGTTGGTGAAACTCACGCCACCTCCTCCGCCCCGCCCAGATATGCATCGACCACCGCCCTGTTGCCAGCCACTTCCTCGGGCGTTCCTTCGGCGATCTTCCTGCCGAACTCCATAACCGCCACTCGGTCAGCCAGGTCCATGACGAACCTGAGTTCGTGCTCGATGAGGATCTGAGTGATGCCCAACTCTTCCTTGATGTCGAGCAGATAGCGGGCCATGTCCTCTGTCTCTTCGCGATTGAGGCCGGCGGCGGGTTCGTCGAGTAGGAGTAACTTCGGCTCCATCGCAACCGCCCGTCCCAACTCGATCCGCTTGAGGATGCCGTACGGCAGGATGGCAGCTGGTGTGTCCCGATATCGCTCGAGGTGCAGGAAATCGAGAATCTCCTCAGCCCGTTCCCGGTGGCGAACCTCTTCGCGGCGTGAGCGCGGAAGCCCTAAAAAGTCGTGCCACCACCAGGCCTTATGAAGATGATGACGACCCAGCAGTATGTTCTCGAGTGCGGTCAGTTGGGGAAAGACGGCCAAATTCTGGAACGTCCGAGCGACACCCGCTTCAGCGATCTGAAAGGGCTTGAGTCCCGTGATGGTCTTGCCGGCCAGCTGAATCTGCCCGGGATCAGGGGGGTACAACCCTGAAATGCAGTTGAACAAGGAGGTCTTTCCGGCACCGTTGGGGCCGATTACGGCCAAGAGCACGCCTTCGGGGACTGACAACGAAACACCATCCAGCGCGCGCACCGCGCCGAACGACAAGCCAACGTTTTTGACCTCGAGCAGGGTGTTGCTCATGCCAGCCACCGCTTTTTGCGACGATAGTGTTTGACCGTTCGATAACTGCGCTGCCCCTCGCGCTCCATACCCAGGTAGAACTCCTGGATGTCCTTGTCCTCGCGGAGCTCGTCCGCAGCTCCGTCGAGCACGATTCTGCCGTTCTCCATCACATAACCGTAATCGGCCAGGGCCAACGCGAGAGCAGCGTTCTGCTCAACCAGGAGGATGCCGACACCCTCCTGGTTGATGGACCGTATTAGGCGACCCACCTCGGCGACGATTTTGGGCGCCAAGCCGAGCGAGGGTTCGTCGAGTAGCAGAAGCTTGGGACGCGACATCAGCGCCCTCGCGATGGCCAGCATCTGTTGTTCGCCCCCCGAAAGATAGCCGGCGCGTACCTTCCGCCGATCACGAAGGACAGGGAAGCGAGAATAGGAACGCTCCAGGCCCTCTTTAGCTAGGCCTCGCCGGATAGTATGGGCCCCGGCCAGCAAGTTTTCCTCGACGGTGAGGTCCTCCAAAACCCGCCGGCCTTCCGTTACCTGCGCGATACCGCTGCGGACCACTTTATCGGGAGACTTCCCCAGCAGGCTGTCGCCCTGCCACGAGAGGTGGCCTTTGGTGACTTTGCCCTCGTGGACGGAGAGCATGCTGCAAATCGCACGCAAGGTACTGGTTTTTCCTGCACCATTGGGTCCGAGCAGAGCGACGATTCCCCCGTCGGGCACCTTGAGGCTGACTCCCTTCAGCACCAGAAGCACGGAGTGATAGACGACCTCGAGGTTTGCGACCTCGAGCCCTGGGGAATCGCTTGCCACGGCCTACTGAGCTGCCGGTTCGGCGTATCCCGCGACTTCTTGCCAGCTGCCCTGAGCGAAATCGGGACGCAAGACGCGTGTCCTTGTGGAGGTCACGTACGGTGTGCCCGTGAGGTCGATCGGCTGGATAAGACCACCGGCGTCAAAACCAGCCAGCGATTGGACGGCGGACTGGTAGCCGTCTGGGGTGATATCGCCCGCCTCGATCGCAACCTTTGCAGCCTCGAGTTGGATTAGACCCTGGATGTATGACAGGAGAATATAGAAGTCGGGATCCCCGAAGGCACCGTCCTGAGCCTCCCATGCCGCGAGAAATGCGTCCATCTGCGGGACCGGCTCGCCCCAGAAGGGGAGTCCACTCATCTGGAAGTACTGGCCGAAGACCTGCGACGGGATTACCGATGCATCGAAGAATCGGTCAACCCAGGCTGGGGTGTTTCCGATCCAAACCGGACCAAACTGGAGCTGAGCAGCCGTTCCCAGAATCGGTCCAGTCGCGCTCGGGAGCGTGGTCAGGAGCACGTGGGTAGCTCCCGCGTCCTTCAGAGCTTGGACCACGGCTGTCATATCACTCTGTCCCGGAGCGACCGTTTGCTCGCTGACGATTGTGACACCGTGGTGTGTTGCGGCCGCTCTCCAGCCGTCCAGCCCGTCCTGACCATAGTCATCGCGTTGGTAGACGATGCCGGCTTGAACAGCAGCAGCACTACCAGCGGATTCACCATGGCACGCATGGCCTCGACCTTGTACGAGGGACCGACCGGAGGTGTGTGCACGTCGGCGGCCATCTCTGAGGACAGCGATGCTGGGAATGCCACCACGCCGTCACGTTCGAGCATGGGCCGAAGCGGTAGCGTGTTGGGTGTACCGAAACTGGTCCCGATGAACAGGACATCGTCCTTGATCTCGTTATAGGCGGCCACCGATTGCTGTGGATTGTAGCCGTGGTCTCGCTCCACCAGCTCGATTGTCCAGCCCTCGGGCAGAATACCGGAGTCGCCAGCGTTGACATGGGCTGCCAACAGCCGCTTCCCGATTGCGAAAGGTCGCCCAATCACCGCGGCGGGGCCGCTTTCGTCGTTCAGAACACCGATTCGGATGATGCCCTCTTCGACGTTTACACCCCGTTCTGCGGTAATCGTCTCCCCGGTAGGCGACTCACCCGAAGCTTCTTCACTCTGGTCCTTCTTGCAGCCCGCAAACAGCGTCGCCACGATGGCGATAGCGATCAATTTTGAATAGGCCTTCATGTTCCGTGCTCCCTAGCATTGCGATGGTGTGTGTGATGCATAGCTCAGCAGGTCCCGGAACAATCCTACCCCGAAATCCGCCAAAGCGGCGGTATCATGCCACCGGCCGGACCATTTGAAAACCCAGTGCTCGCTAACGCCGTCCAGCGCCGTTGTGTCGCCTAGTAAGTCGTCTATTGCCATTGCCAAGTTGAGTGTGGCCATAAGCATCAAGCAAAAGACAGCGATGCCAGCTAAGAGATGCCGTCCAAGTTGGACGAGAGTAGCCACAGCAATAGAACTCTACTGCGGCCCAACGACACAACGGCTGTAAATCCAGACTAGTAATGGAAAGTGGCGAAGGATGCCCTTAGCTGACGACTTCGAGCCGAGCGATTGGGGCCCTGGGGATCTCGAACTGGCGCTCGTATATCGGCATTTCGACTTGAAGTGTAGCCCATCGCGAGCCGCTCTTCTCAAAACGCACGGGCAGTTGATAACGGCGGTGCCGGTATCCTTCAGACACTCGCTCATCACGCCCGAAGAACCGGTCGCGCAAGTTCGGGCGTGCACAACGCAAGCCTTCGCGTTGCAGACGCTGGTCGACTCGATTGAGGATGCGATCGAGCGCACGCGCATAGACGCCCCGCGACGGTCGAAAACGTTTGGGGATTCGCAGTTCCTGGGCGAAACCGCTCTGGTTGAACTCACGGTAGCCGATCTCGAGCGCGCGACCCAAGTCGTAGGCCAAGCGGTCGCGAGAGGTTACGACTGCGCCCTGCTGGCGACCTCGTGAAATACCAAGAATCCGCCGCACGCCCGCGGTAGCATGTTCGACGCCGGCATGGTTGAACACACTCTCGCTAATCGACGCGACATAGAGTTGTTTGCGACGCTTGGGCACCGTGATCGCATCGACGACCAGGTCTTCCATCGCGATTCCAGGCCGAAGAAGACTCATTGCTTTCATCGAATACGCAGCCTGTGCGCGATCTCCCGAAGCGATGCGGGGGATCGAGCCCGAAAGCATCCTGCAGAGCTGATCGTCGCCCACACCAGAGAGTTTCTTCCCGCGCTCGTCACACAACACGATCGCGTCCGCACCAACAACATCGTAGACGCGCTCGAATTGGTACCCGACCGCCCTAGCTGGCTCGCCGGATCGCCGACGTCGGCGATTGTCCGAGAAGTCGGGGTCGTGAAACAAATGGGCGGCTTCTACTGCTCTCGAGACTGTGTCTTCCGTTACACCGATCATCACTATTACCCTTGTGTGACTCTATACTACATGTGGGTTTTTATCCTACGTTGAGGCTTCGGGCAAAATTTTCGAAAAAACGAGAACCGGTCAGGAATGCTAGCTGCGGGGAGGCTTAGGCCGTGAGGGAGGGAGGTTATTCTGTGTCGTCATCAAGCGTGTTTGTCAGGCGCCGGAGGCGTTCCAGTCGCGCGTCCCGTTCCGCATCGGTTCCGTCATCCTCTGGGACCTCGACAACGGGTGTTTCGACTGCGGGCGAGCTTGTATCTCGTTCGCGCTCTCGCTCTCGTTGGCGCTCTCGCTCTCGCTCTCGCTCCCGGTCTCGACTTCGGCTGCTTCTTTCACTCTGCTGGTCCTCAACGTCATCGTCTTACCTGGCCCTGGTTGGTAGGAGTCTCTGACTCGGCCCGAGATGCGGCGTAGTTAGCGGCGCCCACTGCGGCGACTTCAGAGCGTGCGATGGCGCTCCCTACGATTGAGGACGTCTCCGCCACTGGGTCAATCGGTTGGGGGTCGTCTACGACTCCGACCAGCTCGCCGTCCCCGTTTTCATTCTCCGTTTCCGGAGCGGGGTCTGGTTCGGGGTCACCGTCGCCTAAGATGACGGGTTGATTGCCTTCCGCGCCAAACGGGTCGATTGCGAGCAACAGGGCGACGCCGCCGCAAACCAGAGTCGCAATGAGAACTGCAACAATCCAAGCTCGGCCGCCCCTATTCGTGGAATCTGGAGCGGTATCCGCCCCGTGGACCAAGATAGTCCCCTTGCCGGGGTCGGACAGGGCGGCGCCCCCGGCGACCCTCGGGGTTGGACCCGAAGATTGGCGCTGTTCGATCGTGGGTGCAGGCGTAAAGGGATCGCCATGGGTTGCGATCTCCCGACCCACGGAAACATTCGGGGGCGACGGCAGCGTGTCTTCGATAGACTCGGCTGGCAGGGTCGCAAGGACCGCTTTGAGCCGCTTTCGCAGCTCGGCCATCGACTGAGGGCGAGCTTCGCGGTCCTTGGCCAAGCAGTCCATGACCAGCTTCTCGACCTCCGGTGGCACGGGAACGTGGTCTGTGAGTGACGTTGGTGGGTGATGAAGATGAGCGTAAACGTGCCCCATGGCCGAGTTGGCCTGAAACGGCAGTTGGCCGGTCAACATCTCGTAGAGCACGACACCCAATGAATAGATGTCACTCCTCGGATCAACAGTTTCACCTGAGCCCTGTTCGGGGGACAGGTATTCTGGCGTGCCGATGATCGCGCCGCTTCGAGTAAGGCTCTGCGAGGCGCTGGCTGATTTCGCGATTCCATAGTCGAGGACCCGCGCAAAATCCCGTCCATCGACGCGGGTTACCATGATGTTGTTGGGTTTGAGATCACGGTGCACTAGGAGCCCGTCGCGTATAACGCCCCGGACTCCAGCCGTTAGCTTTTAG
>CAZDBH010000017.1:0-37299 GCA_964503485.1 uncultured Bradymonadales bacterium
CTAAAAGCTAACGGCTGGAGTCCGGGGCGTTATACGCGACGGGCTCCTAGCACAGCGATTTGCTAATCGGAATGTGGAGTAATACTATGTAAGCGATGCGTGAGTGGGTAAGCCACGGATGGCACAATATCGGCCGGTTTCCGGCGGAGGTAGGCCATGAAGAATTACGTATCCAAAGGACTCGCCACAGCAGGTCTAGTCTTCATATGCGCTGTGGTGTTGCTGATTCCCAGCTCTCCTGTCCGACATCACATTGACGAACCGGATTCCCCACCGCTGAAGCAGCAGCACGAGAGTCTCGATGAGGCTGCCGTCGCGGTGGACGCCGGTGTGGCCAGTGATGTGCCAATCGTTCCCCGGGACGTCAATCCACTCGTCGCTGGCGTCGCACAGGAAGCGGTGGCGGTTCCCCAGTACTACGAATCTGAGGGCCTGACGGTATATGGTTCCGTGGAACCGGAGGTCCCATTGCAACAGGCGGTGAACACTACGGTCGAAGCGAGTGAGCGATTCCGAGCCGAGGGCGCTCAGACGACGCCGATGGTCGAGGAGAACCCAGAGCGGTTGGGGTCAACCGAAGCGACAGCAATGGACGATCGGGTTGGGGCGCTGGTTCGGGTCGAGCCTCGAACTGAAAGCGCCGACCAACGGTCCATAACCTACGAGCGGGAACCGGTTCGTACGACGCCTCAGATCGGCCAAGAAACGCAGGAAAATGCCCTCTCGGAAGCCGACTACGACCAGTACCTGGCAGCGGCGGTCGAGCGCCGAAACAGGGACCTTCAGCATTGTTATCAAAGACTCTTACGAACTGACGTGGCCCTTTCTGGCCGCTTGACCGTCGCTTTCACAATCGACGAAGAAGGCCTAGTCTCAGACATCGACATGTCGACGAGCGAACTGAGCGAGCAGTTCCTAGACTGCGCCGAGTTTCAAATCGAGAACTGGACCTTCGAACCACCGGGCACTCAAATTACCGTGTGGAAGTCCTATCATTTCACGATGGCGGGAAGTTAGCGGGCTGCCTTGTAGGAACCACTTCCGCACAGTACTCTCATCCGAATGAAGGACACAGTAAAGGTTTCGACAACAGACGAATTGCGCGCCGCACTTGCAGCCGGAGAGGCGGCGATTGAGCTGGCCCCGGGCAGCTACCCGGTGCAGAAGACCCTCGAGGTGCTCAAGCCGACGACGATAAGAGGCGTCGGGGCCGAGATTGTTGGCGCCAGCGAGAGCTTATTCTATGTGAACGCCAACCTCGACTGGGAAGGCCCGAGCGTGGTGCGTCGCGATGGTGGCCGTGGCTACGCATTCGAGATCGGTGGCGGTCAGGTTATGATCAGGAACTCCGAGATACGGACCGAGCACTCTACCCACGCGCTGTGCGCTTACGGCGCATCCACGAAGGTAGCCATCGAGGACTGCACCCTTGGTGGCGGATCGTTCGGGGTGCTGGTGGTCCAAGAGGATGCCATACTCGCGGTTGTACGCTGCAAAGTAACCGGAGGCGAGGCGGCATTGGCTGGAGCCCACAAGGGCGGAAAGCTCCAAATTGTCGAATCAGAGATCGGGCAGTGTACGGACTTCGGACTCAGGGTGGAGGCGGGTAGCGAACTGCAGATGACCGGCGGCCGGGTCTACGACTGCAAACTCAGTGGGATAGGGTCAGTCGGTCAGGGCGCCAAGGCGATCATCAACAAGGTTACCGTCGAAGGGATGGGGCACGACGGAATGGTCGCGGACTTGGGCGGAATGATCCTAGCTACCGACTGCATCGTTCGCGAGTGTGTGGAATACGCGTTGGACGTGTGGCCCGGCAGCGTCATCGCCGCCGAGCGCTGCAAGATCCACGGAAAGACCATCAACGAAGACGGAAAGCTCGAGCTAATCGACACCGAAGTTACCTGAGAACTGCCGTTGCGGTTCAACCTCGGGCCGTCCACAGGCTCTCACTCAATCGCGCCCCCACCTGATCGCCGTCAGGGTCGCAACTGATCAACTAGAACGTGTTTCATCCTTTGTTGCACATGCCGCAAGTGCTAGACTCCCAGCGGTTTCAGCGACGCGAGGATTTGATGACAACCCGGGTTTCTCGACAATTGGCCGTCCTGGTCGGCGTTCTGCTATTGGTGGGCGCCTGTGCTGATTCTCGCCTAGAGACAGCGGCGAACGCCGAATCGAGCGACACGACTGCGGAGCTCGATGCCGGGGAGATGGACAGCCCTCTCACGGTCGAGGACACCGAGACAGACTCGGCCGATGGAACCACAGATGCAGTGCTAGCCGACGTCCGGCAACAGGATGTAGCTGAAGACCAGGCGGCCGATCCGGTCGAGGACAGTGCCCAGGACAACCGTGCGGACGAGGCGCAAACGGACTCAGATGCAAGCTCGGGAGATACAACGGACCCAGACGCGTCCACTGACACAGTCGATGAAGATACAGCCGCCGATCTTGATTCGGTCGGGGCCGACCTCGACGCCGAGGAGGTCGGCGACACCGATTTGGGACTAACCGACCTGGGAGATACCGCCGACACAGCGGATCTGACCCCGGTCGACGCGGACGCAAGCGAGGACGCTGACGGCGTTGACGAGCCCGTCTACGAGACGCCTGCTGGGACGCTAGCCTTTGTTTCCGAAGACCAATGTCCGGTCGGGTGGGAACACTATGACTTGGCTGACGGCCGATTCTTGGTGGGTGTCACCTCAGGGGACGAGGTGGGAACGACGGTTGGTGATCCATTAGGACCCGGAGGCCGATCCCACTCGCACACCTTCTCGAGTTCAATTTCGGTGTCGAGTGCGTCGGTAACTGGACTAAACGGCAGTTGGAGCCACCCTGCGAAGTCCGGAACTCGCTCGACCTCGGGTACATCGAGTACGGCCGATACGATCCCCCCCAGAGTGATGCAAATGCTCTGCGAGAAGGGCGACAACAAAGACATCGTGATTGACGATCACGCGTTCCCCAACGGCGCTATCATGTTCTTCGATGACGAGGAATGCCCGGCTGGTTGGTCAACTTACGGGGCAGCCGAAGGGCGCGCGGTCGTCGCGTTGCCCAACGGAGGAGAGGCGGGAGCCACTGTCGAGTCGGCCCTAGATGACGGGGAGGACAGGGAGCACAGCCATGATTTCTCTGGCAGCATCACGGTACCTCAGCAGAGTACCTCGGCCGCTGGTGGCAGTAACTCTGGCCCGGGCCACAAGGGAACATACTCATTCAGTGGAACGACATCGAGCGAGAGTTCGGGTGTGCCTTACATCCAACAGCTGGTATGCCAAGCAGACGACCGCGATTTCATCTCGGGAATCACCGATCAGGACCTGGATGTCATCGTCCCTGGGACTGTCGCTTTCTTCGAGACAGCATCCTGCCCGGCAGGTTGGGAACGCCCGACCATCCAGCGTGGTCGTATGCTTCTGCCGCTGATGGATGGTGCGACGCCATTCGCAGTTGCTGGTGGCGATCCGCTGGCTCCTGCGGAAGACCGATCTCATGGCCACACGGTCTCGGGGAGCATCAACGTCCCATCACACGGGTTGACTCTGGTGGCGGGTTGTTGTTTTCATTCGACAGGTGAGGCCGGAACTTATGGCTACTCGCTGTCTGCATCGGTCGAATCGAGCGGCTTTCCATACATTTCACTATTGGTCTGCCACAAGCAGTGATTGTCTCGTCATTTCGCTGACAACCATACCCTCCGCACGCATAAGAAGCTTGACCCGACCCTGGGCTCTAGCTATGTCTCCGCTGGCACCGATCGGGCGACTGGTACCGATTACACGCTTGCCCATCTCAAGGAGTCTGTAAGATGCGAATTATCGAGATTCTGATGGCCGAACACAGAAACATCGAGCGCGTTTTGGACGCGCTGGAGGTCTTTGTCTCGAAGGTCGAGAGCGAGTCGCTGACCGATCGGGCGACACTGGGCCAATTCGTCGAGTTCATTTCAGAGTATGCCGATCACAATCACCACGCGAAGGAAGAGAACATTCTCTTCAAGGCGATGGGCCTGATCGGCTTCCCCACCCACGCAGGTCCAGTCGGTGTCATGCTGCATGAGCACGACCTGGGTCGGCAGTACGTCGGGCAGCTCACGAGCAAGGTCGAGGGGGAAGGCGACTGGGACGATGGAGCGAGGTCGACAGTAATCAACGCTGCCCGCGGTTTCTCGGCGTTGTTGCGCCAGCACATCACGAAAGAAGACCGAATCCTGTACCCGATGGCAGAGGGCAACTTCTCAAACGAGGTTCGAGCCGACGTCGATGCGCAATGTGCTCAGCACGAAGACAACAACGCCGCGAGAGTGGTTGCCCTGGTCGAGCTGGCTGACGGTCTCGTCTCCCGTTTTCCTCCCAGCTGACCACCGCCCGTTTTCCGGCCGATCATTGCGACCGACCCCGGATAGGGGATCCGCCACACGGGAATCGAGGGTCTCTACAATCGAAAGGTTGTCCCGTCGATGGCCGGACCCCTGGAGCTTCTTGATACAGGGCAGACGGTTGAGGTAGCAGCAGCCCGTCTTCCTATCAGGCCCGTCTGGCTTTCAAAACGTACAGCCATTCGTCTTCTGGACCAGTGGTACCCTTCAAGCTCGGTACTATCTCGACCGAATCGAATCCGATACTACGGAGCGTTGTTTCGAGCTCATCTGGATCCCACGCCGAGCAGGACAAAGCGTGTCGTGCGACGCTTCCATCCTCACAGTCGACGATGTGCCAGCGCTCCGTTCTGGTCCGTGTCGGTTCGTCCCAAAACACTTCGTGGAGTTGGAGGTGGGGTCGAGACGAGAACAGGCCAGCGTCGAACGTGCTCCAGGTAGCGGTGGGCAGGCCGGAACCACGCATTGAGGCAGTGTTTTGGGGTTCGACCACCAAGAGGCCCCCCGGCTCCAGGGCCGCAGAGGTTCGCTCGAGTATCTGTCGAGCGTGCTCCCGGCGGAAGACGTTGATCTGCCCGAAGACCAAGAACGCGAGCCGGTATCCCGATCCAAACGACGCGGTGCGGAGGTCAGCCTGCTCGAACCGACAATCTAGGCCTTCTGATGCAGTGACTCCACGCGCGTATTCGATGGAAGCGGGGGAGAAGTCGATCCCCACGCCAGTGCATCCTCTGCGGCAGAGTTCATTGAGATAGAGACCCGGTCCGCAGGCCAGGTCTAGGACCTGACCGGGCTGCCCACCCAAGACCGACTCGAACAGCCATGCGACGTGGTCTGCGACATCGGTGAGACGTCGACTGGCCATCCCGTGTTCTTGAGAGAGGTGCTCTTTGAGCATCCGGGCGCTGAATTCGGGCTCGTCCCAGGGGATGTTGTCGCCTTCTGCCCATGGAGTGGGCGGTAGGCTGCGATTGAGTATGTCATGAAGCGATAGATCGTTGTGCATTCTTGTCCGCTATTCGGTGCAATCGACCTCTGTGCCGTGATCGTAGCAGGTCGTGGTCGCCGCGGCCTCCGACCCTTCAGGGGAATCAGCGGTCCACACTCCGTCTCGTTCGCCTTCCCGGTAGAAGCCGTCGTGCCTCACGCCGTCTTCGACGAACCAGGCGGGCCCGTGGCGTTCCCCGTTGACGAAAAACTCGACCTTCCTGGCTATCCCGTCTTCGTGGTAGGCCCTCCAGACGCCGTGGGCCTGGCCGGCCGAGTTGTACCCACCGACCAGACGTCGGTTGCCGTTCTCGAACCAACGATGTCGCATTCCGGCGGGTGACCCATGCTCGAACCGGGACCAATCTTTCCAACCGCCGCTTGCAAATGCCTCGAGTGTCGGACCGTGGGATTCGCCATCCTCGTCCAAGCAGCGCTGCACGAACCCGCTGACTTGGAAACTCGAATCTTCGGGGCAGGCGATCTCTGCCTCGCCTGCGACAAAGAGCCCATCTTGTAGAACATAAGGCGTTTGTTCAAAGGGACCCACCTGCCAGATGACAGGGCTGCCAAACTCATCGGGTGTGACGACGATTGCTTCGTGTTGTTGGTGAGCCTCCGGAAAATCGACGTATTCGCAGCTGACGTCGCAGTTCGCGGCCTCCCTTTCGTCGTCTGTGACAAGGCCGTAGCAATCAGGGCGATCGTCGACGAAGTCCCTCCATTCGATGAAGTCGCTGCAGCAACCTGTTCGAGTGCTGCCGTCCTCGAGGGATATCGAGACAAGGGACGTCAACGAACTATCGCGAAACTGCAATCCGAGCACGTTTCGGTAGCCAAAGGTGTGCTCGCATTCACCCACCCCGTGCAGATTGTAATAGTCAAAGTCTGAAGTGAGTTCGATCAGGACGCCGTCGTCACCGTCCGGCAGATCCAACAGCGTGATTTCGGGTGCGGCCAGACGGCCGGACTCGAACCCCGATTCTGGACTCGTCACCGCGGCATCATGGGTCCAAACGCCAGCGACCGTGCCCTCGGCAGTGAGTAGAACCAGTTGGAGGTTGGCGATTGCCGGCGAAGTGAAGTCTTGGAACTCCTGACTGCATACGGCCAACGTAGCACCCGCCTCACCGGCGAAGTCCCCTACCACCTGGGCACAGCTGGTGTTCTCTGCCAGTGCAGGGGAGGCTGCAAGGACCACCATCGCGGCCGCGCAGATTGCCAAACTCGAAACAGACCGCCATTTCATGAGACTCCTCCGGTGCTCACGTTGGTTTCGCCGAGTACCACCTAGCCCAAAACCAAATCGCGTGCCAAGTGTCTTGGGCACCCATCCCTGCGTTGGGCAACTCGACCCTGACGTCGATCTGGACCAACCCGCTAGGTCGTGCGAGAACCACTAAATGGCAGATATCAAACTTTCGTATTTCGACTTTCACGGCGGCCGGGGCGAGCCGGCTAGGCTCGCCCTCTTCATTGGCGATGTCAGCTACCAAGACGACCGCCTCAAATTTGCCGATTTCATGAAGGCGAAATCGTCACTCCCGTATGGTGCACTTCCCGTTCTGGAGGTCGATGGGAAGGTGTTGGCTCAGTCATCCGGCATCAACCGGTACGTCGGTAAGTTGACTGATCTCTATCCAAGTGACCCTTGGCAGGCGGCGGTTTGCGACGAGGTGATGGACGCCGTCGAGGACGTTGCTCACAAAGTGGGCCCCAGCCTCTCAATCAAGGACCCAGCCGAAAAGAAGTCCGCCCGTGAGGCATTGGTCGACGGCCCGATCACGTTCTTCTTGGAACGGATCGAGAATCGACTTCGGCAGGGTGGCGGCACTTACTTTGTGGACGACCGCCTTACGGTTGCGGATTTGAGAGTATTCGTTTGGGTCCGCCACATTCGATCCGGGAAGTTGGATCATATCCCGACCGACCTTCCAGACAGAGTGGCTCCACTGCTCGCAGAGCACGCCGAACGAATCGCCTCCCTCCCGAAAGTGAAGGAATACTACGCACGCTTCGATAAGTGATCAGGCAGGCGTTTGAGCTTCGGTAGACTCCCGTTGGGCGAGGATTAAATCAGTCACTGTCTTTCTGAGCCGAGGTGTATCAAACGGCTTTTCGAGCCGAATGTTTTCGACCTTCTTCAGGTGTTCCCGCTCCTTGGGCGTAAAAGCGCCACCTGTGACAAAAACAACCCGTTTCGCCAGTTCGGCGTTTTCGGCGGCGAGCCACTCATGTAGATCGACCCCCGACATTGCGGGCATCATCATGTCGCAGATGACCAGGTCGAAGGCTTGATCGGACTCGAGAATCCGCTGTGCGTCGATGCCCGAACCAGCTTCGATCACCTCGTGTCCTTTGAGAATCCGCACCAGCGCGCCGCGTATCGGGGCTTCGTCGTCTACAACGAGGATGCGGCCGCCTACCAGAGGCTGAGCCGGCGGCGGGTCAAACGGCGTTGGCTGACGCTGTGGCGCGGTCTCTGGAACCGGCAGGCGAACGACGAAGCTGGTTCCCTTTCCGGGGACACTGCTGACCTCAATCTGCCCGCCATATTCCTCGACGATGGTCTTGCTGATCGGCAGTCCCAACCCGGTTCCGACCCCGAGCTCTTTGGTGGTGAAGAACGGTTCGAACAGGTGCGGAAGGTGTTCTTCGGTGATCCCCTTTCCCGTATCGCGCACCTCAGCGAAGACTTCCTGCCCTTCTTGCCAGGTTCGGACCCGGATTTCGTTGCCCTCGCGATCGCCTTCCTCAACGGCGTGGGCGGCGTTCACCAGCAGGTTCAGAAACACCTGTGACAGTCTGCCATCGTTCGCCAAAATCGTTGATGTCTCACCGTAATCTTTAACCAGCCGCGCTCGGTACTTGATCTCGTTCGAGACCATCGCGATAGCGACCTCGATGACATCCATCAACTCGACCGGGACCAAGCGGCCCTGGTCCACACGAGCGAAGGCCCTCAACCCTTGGGCCACATCCTTGATGCGTCGCGAGCCGCTCAGCGCATCTTTGAAGGACGCACGGACTTCGTCGAGGACCACTGGGTCGAGAAGCTGATGGTCGTCTCCCATCAGCGCCATCCAGTCTTCAGTGCCAATTCGCTCAGCGACGATATCCAGGCACTTCTCCAGCGCCGATGCGATCTTCGGCAGGTTGGCAGCCGCGCTCTCGAGGCTGCATAAAACGTAGGTAAGCGGGTTGTTGATCTCGTGGGCTACGCCCGCGGCGAGCATACCCATGGTCGCCAACCGATTCGATTGGGCGGCGCTGGCCTCAGCCCGCTCTCGCCGAGTCGACTGGTCGAGAAGCTGCTCAAAGCGGCGGTCCGAGGCGTCGATCATCCTCTGAAGGGCCTGGTTCTGATCGCGGGCAAAGCGTTCGGCCTCGGCGAGCGTCCGCTGTCGGTCGAGCGCGAAGCCGACCAGTAGGCCGATCAAGCCGAGTACGGCGACGGCCGGGGAGCCGACCAGGGACGCCCCAGACAACCAGCCCGCCAGGACGCCTATCAGTGCTCCCGCTACTGTGAACCCAGGACGCACTCGGTTGCGCCAAGTCACGAGGTAAACGCAGGCCTCGCCGCCCTCATACTGACACTCCCGTTCGTCAACCCGCGCATCGGGTAGGTCCCAAATGCCAGGCGCGGACGCGAGTTGGGCGCGTCGAGAGCGGCAAATCAGGGGCGAGCGTTCGGGCCGCTCGGGAGAAGAACCGTAACGCAAAACGATCGAGTTCCGGCCCCGTTCCAGGACATCCACTAGGCTGACCCGATTCCAGTTGGCGGTCAGCTTGGGCAGGTCGCTATACAGGGCTCGCGGTGAGCCCAACAGCCGCAGCAGCGGATAGAGGGAACCGATATAACGCCGGGTCATCGATAGCCTAGATACGCGGTCGAGCGACTCGGGGCCGCCAGTGGCAGCGACCAGCTCTTCGACAAGCCGTTCGAGAAAGGGCAGCTTGATCCAGGCGGTCTCATCGTCGAGCTCGGCCTGAGTTACGCCGAGTCGCTCCAGCAGGTCGTCGGTGGCTGCGTCGCCAACTTCGGCCCGCATTACGTCCAGCACAGGAGCAGCAAAACGGGCCCCGACGTCAGGTCCCCACACGCCGTCGGCGCTTTCAAACGAAGTGGATTCAGGACGCGCGGGAGTTCGCGCCTCACTGTCTGGGTCATTCCCGACAGGCAGGAGGGTGTTTTGGTCCCTTTCCAAGTTGACAGATCCCCCGAATCTCCCAGGCCAGCTCACGATCGGACAATGGATGGTTCAGAGCGGCCGGTAGGGCTAGTGTTGACTAGGCAGCGCCGCACCGCAAGCTTCTCGATTACCCAGAGGACGTGTCTCGGTCGAGTTGTCGGTTCATTCAGTCCAACCACGGGTTGGGAATCGCGACGATATCCGCCGCCCCATTCGTATCCTCGGCTGTAAGCGCGCCTTCGATCTCAAAGGCCAGGATTCGACTGTCAGCTGATATGACGAGGTGCGTTCCCAGTTCCGTTCCGCGCGCTCCAAGGTCGAAGTCGACCTCATGCCATCGTCCCGCGGAGACGTCGAGCAGAGCGCTGGACGTCGTCACAAACCGGCCATCCGCCGATACGGATAGGAGCTCGAGGCGGGAACGTTCGTCGTGGTCTGCGGGAGCTGCGTAGCTCGTGGATGTCCCGAGAGTCACGTCATAAACGAACGCGTGCGACGTGGTAGCGAATACGACGTGCCCGCCCGACAAGGAAATGAGTGGGCCACCACTTTCCTGCGCGAGCCGCTCACCTCGGTTGTCGACACTGGCGGAGCGAACGTAGTCTCGCGCGACATCCGCAAGAAAGACCCGCTCAATACGATCGTCACCCAGACCGAGCGCTGCGTCGCTCGATGTGAATGCGATGAGGGAACCGTCACCGGAGATGGCAGTCTCCCACGACGCGATGGTCGCCCCTGTGGGGTTGCGAACGCTGTAGTCTAGACACTCCGAACTCATGCCGCAGTCCATATCGACACGTCCCACAGCTGGTCCGTCGACTACCAGATAGCGCGCAGTGGCGCTCAATCCGGCGGGGGAGAAGTTGTAGAACTCGGTGTGCCAGATGCCTTCGGTTTCGCCGCTATTGACCCCAGTCCGAACAATCGGAGCACCAAGATAGGAGTCGCCGAATTCGAAAGGGAGCTCGACATGAATCTGCGGCGCCCGCGACAACAGGGTGGTTCCATCGGCGGATAGAGCAATCGTTTCAACCTCTCCTATGCCGTCGGTCAGACCCCGCGAGGCAACAACCGTACTAGAGGGACCCTGTGCGAACCCATCTACGCCATAGGAAGCATCGGGTCCGAGGTTCGTCGACTCGGAGAAGAACGCTACGGTATGGCCCGTGGCTGAGAGGATGGGGTGACGGGTTCCCGTGTTGGGAAGAGGCGACGAGAGTGTGGACGTGACTTGCCTGAGCGTTTGGCCACCGTCGGTGGACACAAACAAGTCCGCGAACATGTTGCCATCGCCAGGCACCGTGTTGATCCCGTCTGACACGACGCCGATTGTGTCTCGCCATGCGCTGATGTCAGCATATACGTTTCGCGAAGCTGCATTTCGGAATCCGTTTCCGTAGATATCCGAGGTGATGTTTCGGGTCGATTCGTCCCATAGGAACACATTCTCGAGTTGGAAGTAGCCGCCGACAAGACTGCCTGCGCCTTCGAATAGTACCTCGCCATAGCCCGTCCAAGCGAAGACAGATTGGTTCCCGTAGTAAGACACGAACGGCTTCTCGTAGGAACCGTCGGCCCGGTCGAAGACACCTAGTTGCGGTTCTTCGAGGTTGCCCCACGGGAAGCCGGCCCCGCTGCCCGTAAATGCGACAAGACCCCCGTCATGCGAGACGGCCAGGTCCCAGCAAGAGCCCAGATAACCGCCGGTCTCGCTCGCATTCACGGGGAAGGTCGTGAGTTCGTCCATATCGGCCACATAGCAAATCCTCGATTGCTTGAACGCCAGAAAGCGGCCATCGGGGGTCATATCCATAACCCGGCAGCTTTCAGCGAATTCATGGTCCTCGAGTATGTCGGCCAGCGGCTCGATCTCACTCGTTGCCAAGTCGATTACAAGGCAGTCTGGATAGAGGCCCGAACTCTCGGTGAACGCCAGGCGAGTCCCAACGTTGTCAACGAATAGATTACCGCCCACAACGCACTCGTCCGCAGCGAGCAATGGTCTGCCTTCGTCCCATCCCGCGCGCCATTCGTGCAGGATTCCGCCGACCGGGAAGAAGACGCTCTGGTCATTGCTCACGGCAGGACGTGACGTGATAGAGGGGTCTCCGTACCAAAGTTGATCGAGCCGATCGGTGGACATCCGATAGCGAAAGAGTCCCGGTTGGCGGTCTTCCGTGAGGTTGGTAGCTTCCGACCAAAACACCACGCTCTCTCCATTGGCTGACACAGCCAGGTTGCCGGCGTGACCGTTGCCCTGAAGCAAGGCGTCGGGGTCAGCCTCAACGGCTGGCGCCCGAGGTTCACCGGCCCCATCGCTGCCCGAGATGGCGACCGCCATGGTCACAGCGAGAAAGGCATCACCGCCCACCCTGAGTACGACTACGCCTGGTTCGGTTGCACGTACGCCCCGGATTACGGCGTGGCTACCGACGATCGCGATGCTCGCTGAGCTTAGATCGAGGACACTACCGGTGCCTCCAACGCTCGGTAGCTCAGTGATCGGCTGACCATCGAGCCGAGCGACAGTGAATTCAGGCCAGGTGTGATCAGATTCGACGATCGCAGGCGGCGGGTCGACGAAGTGCAGTCGAGGTCCTGCGTCGCGCACGCTAACTGTCTGCCATGGGCTGGGTTCGACCCCTTCTGCGGCAACACGCACGAGCTGATCGCCGAGGGCTGAGAAGGAGAGACCATCAAAGATCGCAAAGCCGTCTACCGTTGTCGTGGATGCGATAGTCTCGAACGGGGAGCCGTCATCTGCGTACAGCTCGAGATGAGCCTCGAGCCCACTGATCGCAGCGGTGTTCCGCCGTCCGTATCTGATGGCCGCAGAGAACGGCGGCGAGGGTGCCCCAGAATCGACTGCCACCGGTGGCACCCGCATCCAGATGAAGCGCTCGTCGCCCACCTTGACCCAGGTCCTGCCGGTGACTGATTGAGAATGGTCTCCTTCGACACGAACGGACCAAGCGCCTTCCCTGGGGATTTCAGTCGCCGAGAAGTATCCGGTTCCGAGAGTGGTCAAGGTACACTGGTGGCTACGATACGGGTCGGTAATAGCGCAGACACGCATATTCTCGACCAGCACGTCACCAAACTCGTCGACGTGCAACACTTCGAATCGACGCAACTCGCTCGGACCGGAAATCAGCGGTGGGATTGGGGTCTTGAAGACAAGACGACTCGCTTCGGCAACGGTCGCTCTAATGCTTCGCTCACAAAACCCAGCGGCTCGGGCGGCAATGGAGTACTCGCCAGGACCGTCGTGGCTCAATCCCGAAAAGACAGCGTCGGTGTCGACCGAAACAGGACTGAATCGGGCGTTGTGTCTACCGTGGATCCAAACCTCTAGCTCGACACCAGCCGGCGGCGCGATGGGCTCCCCGCTGTGGTCTGTGAACGCCACGGACACATCGGGCAGGTTTTGGTCAGGGGTCACCGGGGAAGATTCCACGAGTGTGGCAATCGCGTGACTCGGCTCAATCTCGACCTCGACGCTTCCCGAGGCGTACCAGCCCCCCACGTAGGCTTCCAGAGTCCTCTCCTCCCAGTTGCACGCGACGTCGACGGCTACCCGAACTTGGCACCTGGCTTCGTCATCGAGCACACAGGAGCGATCGGCTTCGGGGGACAACCACTCCTCAGTGTCGTACGTCCTGAGGTACAAGCTGAAGCGGACCGAACTTCCGGACGTCGCGATAGCTGGACTACCATTCGGATATCTCAGTTGAACACCGGTCGTGAAAGGCTGGCCGCCTCGAATAACCTCAGGCGGAGCCTCGAAGTGAACTCTCGGTGCGACCACGCCGACGATATGCAGTACACACTGCTCTCGCCAAAGCGCCTTCACTGTGTACGAGCCTCGGGTGTCAAAGATGAGGCCGTCGATCGCGGCTAGTCCGCTTCTCGTTTCGACATCCTGGGTGAAGGATGCACTCGTGTGCTCGATCGTGACACGAACGGAGTCGCCATCAAGGTCGACCCGGCGACCATCTTCGTCAGTAATCTCGAGTTGAAGAGCGACCAGCTGTCCGGTCGAGGCCACACGCCAATCGTCTGCATTGGCGAAGCGGACCTCTGCCGGTGGACCAGGTGAAGTGAGGTCGGGCAACGATGAATCACCCTCGGCGGTGTCATGCGACGAGGTGTCAGGATCGAAACCCCCGGCGTCCATTTCCGCCGCTATATCCCGCTCATCGGCCAGGTCGTCCTCTGTGTCCAATGCGCCGCCTTCGTCACCAACCTCGTCACCCCTGTCGATGTCCTCTCCGCCAGAGTCGTTCGCGTCGTGACCATCCCGACTGGCGGAGTCCAACTCATCTCCGGCGTCCAAATCGAGGGGCGCAACCGAATCAGGGCCGAACTCCTGGCTGTCGCGGTCTTGCCCATTCGAATCTAACGGGGCGCTGTCGGGTTGGTCGCTCGCCCTATCCTCGCGGGCGTCGAACTGTGACTCAGAGGGCAGGTCTGCACCCGCGTCATGTTCCAGGCCAGATACGTCTCCGTCGCCGGATCCGGGGGTGTCGCACGCGGTCACACACAGAAGTACCAGTACTACGAGGATGGTCAGGGGGTGTCGCATCATCGGTCAGTCCCTCATGGGTTTGTTTAGTTTTTCAGTTCGGTGGAGACGCATAGCTCCAACCGGTTAGATGCTCGAGCCGGGAAGCTGTCACAAAGAACCGAAAAAAAACTCAGCAGAAGTCAGATGTGGTCTCTTCGCGTCCCTTTGGGGCGACCCTATCTGATAATCGGCAAGTCTGAGAGCCTAGGGGGCAGAGGCCTTCTCGGCACGTTCATTCGCCAGCAGAAAGCGGCCGGCGCGAATCATCGCGATGGTGTACACAACCACCAAGAAGGCGAGGGATCCCAGTGCCCAAACGTCGACGTTTCCGACTCCGGCCAACACGGGAATCAAACACAAATGTGCGAACCACTCGGGCGCTCGCCACCAGACGAGCGGGTGACCCGATCGGCGATGGAAGATAAAACGGGTGCCCATAATCGCTGCGAAGACATTGACCGCGATTGCCGGAATCAGGCCAATCCCGTCGGCCGATATATACACACCAAAGAGGGCCAGGAATGGTACGGCGGGTAGAATTTCAGCGAAGTTCTTGCCCGCGAGACGGGTTCTATAGAGCGGCGGGAAAATCGCCACCGTGTATCCGAACAAGGCGAACGCCAGGACCCCTGACGACACGCTGAAGGTTGTAATGTCGACTTGAAGCCAGCTCGGGTCGTTTGCGAAAAACCCCAACCAACAGAGCAACCAGATCACGGTCACACCCTCAGTGCCACTGAACGCGGGAATCACAAGGGTACCCGTGTGGTACTGCTCGGACATGGTGGTGGCAAATCCGAGCGCCGCCAAAGCAGACAGTGCGAGCAGGTACGGCGGGCTGAGACCCAGCGCAATGGCACCAGAGAGTAGGATCGCGCCAGCCGAAACCCCGTCGAAGCCGTGGTCGAGCAACTCGCCCAAGGCGCTTGCCCGCCCCGTCTTGCGGGCGAGGGGGCCGTCGACATTGTCAGCGACCATGTGGCCTGTGATCAGTAAGCCAGAGATCAAATAGAACCAGCGATGTCCCTGGGTGGCATAGATCATCGCGGCGACGCTCGACATCGCGCTGATCAGCCCAAAAACTGACAGCGCATTGGGATGCACCCACTTGGGCATGACAGCGAGCGCTGGCTTGAACATAAACCGGTTGAAGAAACCAAAGAGGACCTCGCGATCGTCAGAAACGTAGCCTGCGATCGATTTGGGGGCCTGCTCTTGCTCGTTTTCTTCGGATTGCACGGCGTTACCAGCTGCCAGTCGTTAGTCGGTGGTTGCTAGTTTGTAGCCTGTCGGCCCCAGTTGCCAGTTTCAGCAGTATCTAGGTGTCGTTCTCTCAGTCGCAGGTAGTAACCGTCAGGCTGCCAGCACTTGACCAAGCACTCCAAGCTAAGCCATCGTCTCGGTATCTGACCCGCCAGCAATAGTCTCCCGCCTGGGGCACGTCTTTGACTTGGTGGTCGGTGAGGTCATCGCCCAGCTGTGTGTTCTCGTCGTTGTACCAATTCTCGGATTGTACCCACTCGTCGACTAGTGGTGAACCGAAGGCGTCGCAGTCGGCGCTGACCTGCCAGTGGCTTGCTGCGTGGCTGTCGTCGTCGCCGTCGGCGAACTCACCAGCGGCAAGTGTAAAGGCTTGGCCGCACTCTGAGGTCACCGAGCTGGGACTCAGGTCGGGGGCGGTAGGCGAAACGCCATATCGGCGGATCCGAACCGTGTCGGCGATTTGATTGTCGATCGGATTCTCGGGGTCGCCGGTCGTGATGCGTTGAAGCCGGAACTCGGGTTCTTCCCCCGCGTCCACCTCGACGATGACGAAACCGTACTCGTCTTGGCTGACGGTGAATTCGTCGTAGTCTCGCTGTTCATATTCACCCCAGCGGTCGATACGGCCGCCCGCGGTGGCCACATTGACCCAGAGGTGGCGGTGATCGCGAGATTGCCCCCGTGAATAGCCGTGAGTATGGCCGAAAAAGTGAGCGCTCGGTTTCCCGCACGACTCCGAGAATGTCTCGAGCCGGTCGATTACGTCGCCGGTGTAGTCGGTTTCACCGTCGACCCAGAGCTCTGACAGGTGTGGGTGATGGAGTTGCACAAAAACGAAATCGATCGCGCCAGCCTCGCACGCGTCGGTCAAAACGCCGTCCAACCAGTCGAGTTGAGTTTGCGAACGATATCCGTCGTTGGAGTCGAGGCTGATGAAGCGGAGGTTCGAAAAGTCGAGGGTGTACCAGTGCCCATGGAACTGCGTCGAGCCATTCTCGGGGAACCTGAAGTATCGAAAGTAGAACGGGGTATTGCCCTCGTGATTTCCAGGAGCCGTGACGATGGGAACGTGAGCAGCTAGTGGGCCGATACCCGGGAAAAAGTCAGCAATCCAGTCATTTTCGACCCACCCGTTGTCGACCAAGTCGCCCGGGATGGCAGCGAAGTTTAGAGCCACCTCCAGGGGCGCCGAGTAGTTCTCGGTGGCGAAGGCGATCACTCCGTCGCGAACCACCTCAGCAAACTGCTCGGGTCGCCTGGAATCACGCTGCATATCAGACATCGCGACGATTCGAACGCTCGCCTCTTCGCTCGTGTGCGGCACCGTTCGGAACGAATGCACCTCGCTGACCAGGTCGCCGGTGTGAACCTGGTAGAAATAGCGCGTTCCAGGTTCCAGCTCGCTCAGAACCACTTCGTGAAGCACGGTAGGGAAGTCCAGGTCCATGAACTCGGCAGTCCCGCCGCAGGCCCGATTGTCCAGCTCTTCAGTGAGACCCCATTCGACGCGAGTCTCACTGTCTGACTTTGTCTCCCACCGTATCGCGATACTGGTTGGAGTCGGATGCTGAAGGTAGGGCGTCACGATGAAACTGATGTCGGTGCCGGAGCCCACTTCACACTCGATCTCCTCTGCAGGCAGATCATTGCTTTCATCCGGCAATTCAGCCGCAAGACGGTCCGCCGACTCGTCCTGACCCTGATCGTCGCGCTCCACGTCGCTGTTTGTGATGTCCCCTGCGCCCCCATTGCCCGGGTCTTCAGTCGGAGCGTCGGATGCAGTTCCGCGAGGCTCTGGTCCGCTACTGCAGCAGGTCAGCGAGAGGAGGAAAAACCCAACCACCAATTTCGGCCAATTCGCCATCGGCGCAGCATACGCGCTTCCTACGCGCGCTACCAGAGGACCGCGGCCTCCCGGACTTGTGATCTTGGCGAACTCTCGTCATCCTCCATTGTCCAGAACCGGAGGCGAAGACGAACCGATGAAGGGTGCCCAGACAATTCGACTAGCCGCGATTCAGGCCGAGAGCGAGAACGGCCAGGTTGAACGCAACCTAGAGAAGGCATTGCTTCTCGTGGAGGAGGCTGCTCGCCAGGGTGCCGAGCTGGTCATCCTGCCGGAGTTTCTGGCGACAGGTTACATCTACACGACGGACATCTGGGATGCCGCCGAGCCGAGCGACGGCCCTACCGTTCAATGGTTGACTCGGCACGCAAAGCGCCTCGGAATTCACTTGGGAGCGGGCTTCCTGGAGGTAGTCGGCGACCACTTTCTGAACACGTTCGCTATCTGCGACCCAAACGGTCACGAGGCTGGTCGGGTTCGCAAACAGACCCCGGCGCTCTTCGAGGCCTTCTTTACCAAAGGCGAGGCTGGTCCTCACGTCATCAAGACCCAACTGGGATTGATCGGCGTGGGCATCTGCTACGAAAACACGCTGGCCTACATGCAGGGACTGATGCACGACCAAGCCGTCGATCTCATGGTCATGCCCCATTCGGCGCCGCTGCCGCAGTCGAGCTTCTTCGTAAGGCCCGACGTCGTCTCGAAGTTCGAAGAGAATCTCAAGACGCTGGCGTCCCACTACGCCGGATTGCTGGGCGTACCGACCCTGATGGTGAACAAATCGGGACCTTGGCAGAGCCCGATCCCAGGTTTTCCCTTTTTCCGTCAAAGCTCGGTCTTCCCGGGGCTCTCAGCAATCGCCGATTCAGATGGTCGGCTAAAGGCCCAGATGGGTAGAGAGAAGGGCCTCATCGTCGAAACTGTAGTGATGGATCCCAGCCTCAAGGCGGGTCAAGTCCCACCCTGCCGTGGGCGCTGGGCCTTCGGAGTCCCGCGATCTGCCGAGTTCTTTCGTTTGATCGAGGCGGCCGGGGCGCTTTGGTATGGCACGAGCCGCGAACGGAAGAAGCGCGCCCGCACGCTCGGTCGGGAACGAACATGACAACTCAGTTACTCCGAAGGGTCCTACTCTGGTCGGTCGCACTGTTGGCGATAGGCTGCAGCAGCGAAGAAGCATCGCAACCTGATCCATCAGACCAGGAAGCCGACGCCGCCGAGTCCGACACCGCCGATGATGCGGCCGAGGCCCCTGAGGGGTGCCTGAACTTCGGTACGGCTGGTGCGACAGCGTCGTGTCTGACTCCAACCCAGACTCCCGAATACTACGAGGATCAGGCCCTCAGATACTTCGACACCTTGGACGTCGACGCAGATCGCGAGCGAACCCCGACCTATTCTGACTTGGTCGCCCGTTGGGAGTGGCCACCCTGGCTGCTTCTGACTGCGTACGGCCGCGACGACATGATACAGACCGCGGATACGCTCCGGGTTGTCGATCCATCGACAGTTCCCGAGCGAGATTGCCGCTTCTTCGAAACGCAGCCGTTCGCGCGCTGCTACATCGAATTCGAGTACGAGGAGGGGCCCTGTCCCATTTACGAAGAGTTCACGTTCAACGACCAGGGTGAAACGACCTTCATCGAGGCATGGTCGAACCTACCGGGCTTGCTGCCCAACGCCCCGGACGATCCGTGGGGCGAACGGGCCGACTATCCTCGCCTTTCGACGCGGGTACCCGGTTTGGGCACCGAGACGGGCCGGATCGACCTAGACAGCGAGTGGATGCGAGGGGCCGCCGAAGACGATCCCGATCTCGCGGACTTCGCCCTGCGCGCTTCCGATTGGTGGGCCTATTGGATCGATGCGGTAAATGACGCACCCCACGATTTCTTCGCAGTCGGTTGCGGTTGGCCGAGCGACTAGATTCCGGTGACCTCGCCGGCACCACACGCTTCGGCGTGCCGTTCGAGGGCTGAAAGCAGGGCAGGGCGCTCCGGCGTTCCCCACAGGTTTTCCACCACCAACGCCCCATTTCTGAGACGGGCTTCGATCCGCCCTACGAACTCGCCTCGATGCAGCAGGGGACAGACGTACCAACCCCACCTTCGTTTGGCCTTGGGCTTGTAGACCTCCCAGATGTACTCGAAATCGAAGATGTGTTTGATCAGTTTTCGGTCCCAGATGAGCGGGTCCAGCGGCCCGAGGATGCGCAGGCGATCGTCCGACTCGGTGGACGGGCGCTCGCGCCATCCAGCCGGGGCGAGATAGGGCCGCCGCGATCCGTCGACTCGAACCTCCTCGATTAGCCCCTCCTCGATCAATCTGTCAGCGAGGTCGGTCTTGCGCACGTGGTAGAGCATCGACCAGTGGGCTCCACCTGCGCGGGCCAGCAATCCCGCCGAACGCACCCGTTCCAACAACGCGTATCGGTCGAAGTCACCTCCGGGGAGTTGGGCGGCTTCGGGAAGCGCCCGGTCAGGCACGTCGTAGACTTTGCCGCTGGAACGGCGTCCGCAGACGACGACCTGGCAGCGCGCCCACAGGACCTCGAGGACCATGGTGTTGACCTTCCCGGTACCCTTCCAACCGTTCCAGTCCAGCGATTTCACTCCGCCCCGGTCGGTTAGCTCCGCAGAGGTGAGCGGTCCGCGTTCCCGTACTTCAGCCAACACCTCCTCGACGACATTGGGTGGGAGCCGCAGCAGGCGATCGCGCTGGCGCCACCAGGGTGTCTCGACCGCTTGGTCTCGGTAGTAGGGGAACGAGTGAGCCGGAATCAAACACCGTTCCTTCGCGAAATGCTCGAAGGCGTAGCCCGGCATCAGATGCCGATAGACGTCCCCCTTTTCGATACCATCTATGCGGGCGAGCGCGACCAAATCCGCGTTGGTTCCGAGCGCGTCCAAGGGATCGAGCTGAATGCAGCCCAGAGCCAAGAGCAACTCGCGGACCCCAGCGGCTCCGGTCGTCGAGAGCCCGGAGCGCAGGCCGAGATGGTCGAGGAGGAAGTCGCGTGCTTCCGATGGCGAGATGGTCGCAGTCATTGACGCGTTATACGGGATTGGGTGGGAGGCGGTCCATGCCGCAGCTCGAGATTCGAGCTACTTAGAGAGTCTCGCGAATCGTGATCGAGAAATCGAACGTTCCGGCATTCGTCTCGAAGTCGTCGACGATGTAGAACCAGGTCACCTCGCTGTCCCCGCTGTTTCGCACGAGATTCTCGTTGAAAAAGTTGCGGACCATTCCGAGCTCGTCGTCATTGCAGGTGTCAGCGAAGCCGGTGGTTCGTCCGGAACCGTGCCAGTCGTTGACGACCTCCCAACCGCTCGGGACCGTGATCTGGTAGACGTATTCCGCACCCGGCAAGAAGGCACTAGCAGTTGGGTAGGAGTCGTAGCGATTGATGAAGTCGCTCGAATCACCAGTAATGGAGTGCCCGCCTGTGCCGGAAAGCACGATGGGATCGTCGCAGGTCTGCCCCGTCGCGAAGTCCTCTTCGGGAATGAAGGTCAGGTCGAACTCGACGTCGCCCGTGAGTGGCTCGCTGGGGCTCGAGTCGATGATCAACAATCGGGTGACAGGCGAGTCGCTGGTATTGAACTCGCTGACCACACCTTGGCCTTTCGCCAGACAGGCATCGGTGGCCAGATCGACGCAGTCGTCGACGGCCACCAGGTACACGAGTTCGCTGCTGGCCCGGGCCGCTACCCGGTAGGCAGTACGGGCTGGCACCGTGATCGAGAACACGGTGTCAATGCCACCATTGGTTCTCGATTGGCACTCTGTCCCGGTGTCTCCGATCAGGCCATGATCGTTTGTGAGCCCGCTGGTGTCAAAGCGATAGAGGCCCTCGGTGATCGAGACGGCGTTCGCACAATCGGTGCCGCCGACCACCAGTACACGCTCGGGGGTCACCTCTTCATCGGTCACGTCGAGATCCCCGCCTGCGTCGCTCGAGTCGACTTCGGCATCGGCGACCGCATCGGCATCCTCTGTCGCGTCGGTGTCGGCCACGGTATCGCCCTCGCTCGCGTCATCAGCGTCAGCGGTGTCCTCGGTCGTGTCCTCGGCCGTGTCCTCGGTTGAATCCGCGACCATGTCTTCAGAGGTCTCTTCAGCACTGTCTTCGGTGCTGTCATTCGACGTCTCTTCGGCGACATCCTCGCTGACCTCGGCGACGTCGTTGACGGTATCGGGCGCGCTGTCCGTGCCGGCGTCCTGCTGGTTGTTTGTATTGTCTGTGTCGTCAGTCGTGTCGTCGCCGCAAGCGGCGATCGACAGGGCGAACAAGATTACGCTGAGGCGGAATTTGGGTAACTTCAATCTGGTCTCTCCTGAGTATCTGAGTCGCTGTTTTCCAAACGAGTACGATGGGTACGGACGATGTCCGAAAACGGATCACTTCTTTTCTGCCGCGACCCCAAAAAGGGCGACGGTTTCGCAAACGAACCTAGTTGTCGGTGTGGACTCGCTGTTGCTGTTTTAGAGTCCGGGATCTCCTGGCCGGAACACCATGTCCCCAATCTCGACGCCCTCTTGGACAACCGCGAGGTAGACGAAATCTGGTCCGTCTGGGTCGGTCGCAAAAGCGTGGGTCGTGCCGCTCGCCTTGACGATTTCGTCGCCGACCTCAGAGACCGTCCCGTCTTCGTCGGTACATCGGCCCTGTAAGACCAAAACGATTTCGTCACCAAGATGAGTATGGGTTGGGAAACCTAGCCCGGCTTCTAATCTGATAAAACCAACTACCGCGTTCGAGACCGACGGTCCGCCGTCGAGATGGTACAGAGACATGCCCGGTATTGGCCCGTCTCCCCAGCTCGTGGCACTATCGATAGCCGCGAGCAGCCGCTCGGCCTTGTCTTTTGCCACGTCGATCAATTCACCGACGCGCGAAGCGAACTGTTCGAAACGATTGGTGTTTTCGCATGAAGCGATCAGTCGCTCGCGGACCGCGATGGACGGTCCTGCCTCTGGCAAAGAGAACGCTACACCGGTCAGGAGTCCAGCGATCTCGTCGATCGATGAGCGGAGTTCTGCCGAATTTGCCGCTTCAGCTTCGATAGCTGCCGCGTCGCTCTCGCTGAGGTGGCCCAGTACATATTCGGCCAGGAGTTCGTCGCTGAACTGAGTCATGCGGACACCTGCCTGGTTTCGATGAAGCTCGACCGCAGAGTAGCCACGGCCAAGCGCATGCGTGATTTGATTGTACCAAGCGGAACCCCAACACGGGAGGCAATTTCCGAATAGGACAGGCCCTCGAAGTAAGACAATTCTACGACGGCGCGCTGGTCGCCCTTTAGCGCGGCCACGGCTTGGCGTACACGTCTCCGGTCAGGTGCTTCGTCGATATCAGTGATGGCCCGGTCGTCTGAATGGTCGGGCGCTTCTTCGATTGGTTCCGAGCGGGAATAGCCAGCCGACCGCTTCCGGTCGAGGCATCTCGAGCGCATGCGCAACAACAGCCAAGTTCTCGCTGTTCCGCGTTTTGGATCAAACGTGCCCGCCTGACGCCACGACTCGAGAAACACGTCGTGTAGGATATCTTCGGCTTCACGCCGCTCGCCCATCACTTTGATACCCACAGCGAGAAGCAGGCTCGAGTAACGGTCGTACAACACCGCGAGGGCACCGCGGTCCCCGTTGGCCATCGCCTTGATGATGGCTGCGTCGTCGCCTGAATGTGTGGTCGTCGTCTCGCTCACAATGGACGACGACAGTACCAATGCGACGCGTGGGGAGCAATACCCATCTGGTGAACTTACAGTGAGCAACGAACAACCTGCAGTGTTGCTTCTCTGCGGAGGTGAACGTTGGTGGCGTCAGGCTCGGCACTCGCCGCCAATTGGCAAGCCAAAGCCTCGTCGTCGGTGCCCTGGGCAGCCGAGAGCGCGACGAGAAGGGCTCGCTCACCATTCCGATTGGCCAGATTGCTGAGCGCTAAGGCCAGCGCCCGATCGGGGTCGGCTCCGATGCCCGAGAAGAACTCCGAGCCGTGGTCGGCGAAGGCTAACCGATGAGCTGCTAGCAACCGATCGTAGCGCTCGACTGCTTCAACCGTCAGAGCGTCGGCCTGGTCTGGGTCTTCATCTGACAGGAGCTCGGCCAACAGACCGAGCGGCTCGGGGTCTTCCGCCCATGCTGAGATGGATGCCAGCCGCTCAATCGCGTTGTCCGTTTGACCTAGTTCATGCTCGAGCTCCGCGAGATGAACAGTGGCCACGACATAGTCCGGCAGGATTCGCACGGCGTCTCGATAAAGGGCCAAGGCCCGGAGCGGTTCATCGGCAACTTCAGCCCACATGACGCCCCTCTGAAACTGAATCCACGCCACTGGGAAAGGCGATACGTCGCGGTAAGCTGCCAGGGCTTCGCCGTAGGCTCGGTCCGCGGCCTCAAACTCTCCAGCATATGCCAGCGCTACAGCAAGGGTCTGCCACGAGTCGAAGCCTGGTCTCGCTTCAACCGCTTCGCGCCGCCGCTCGACAATTCGGTAGTCTGCGAAGCCTAAAGCGAGGAGGGCGGACTCTTCGATATGTCTGCCATCACCACCCAACAATCTGGCTCGTTCTATCGCGTCGAGGGATGCAACGAACTCGTGAGTGGCCCCGAGCACTCTCGCTGCTAATAGATGGGCTGCGGGGTCGTCTGGATGGAGGCGAAGGGCCGCTTCGGCCTGATCAGTCAGTAAGTCGAAGTCTGAATATCGACCCAGGAAAGTGGTTCGGGTGAGTAGAAGCCCGACCAGAGCCTCGCGGGCGGCCAGATCACCTGGCTCATCTGCGAGGGTACGCTGCAGCGCCAACACTCGGGACTCGAGGTTGGCGAGCGCGAGATCTGGTCGAGTGGTCCGGCCAGTATAGGTCACATCTGGAGCCTCTGATGGGGACTCCGACGGGCTTCCACCAGCACAAGCAAAAAGCACGAAAACAAGGACGCTTGCGGTGATCCGGACCATGATGACCTCCTACAGGCTCGGTGTGGCAAGGAATGGAAAGTCGCCCATCGGGCTGGCATCGTCAGCAGAGATGGTGTCATCCACCCCAGTGAGGATACCCGCGGCGAGCACGGAGTAGCTCCGATCGATAACGTCTTCCGAGGGGAGACGTCCGCCACAGCCGCCAGCGCCTTCGTCCAAAGCGCCAACGATCTCAGCTTCTAAGCCGAGGTATGTGCCGCAGGTGCCCCTTTCGCTGTGCACGTAGAGTTGGTCGTCGGCCAGAATCCCCGCGAGAGTCTGATAACGACCTTCTGAGTCGTCCTCGTTGGCCAGCAGTTGATTGCCGCACACGGTGTCGAGCGAGTCGAGGATCGCGAGACTCGATACGATTGAGTCAGAGAAGCCGGCCCATGCTGCCGGTGCCGCTGAGTTGTAGAGGTCCTTGTTGTAGCCCTTCGTCTCGTCGTCGCCGTTGAAGGTTTCGATCAAGGCCGTGCTGATCGCCGGGCGTCCAGCGCGGTCAATCTGTGCACCGAGGGCGGGCTGGTTCTCCCAGCCGAGCGGACTCGCCGTAATGTTATCGTTGTCGGTCTGCTCGTTCGAGCTGTCGTTGGTTTCCTCAGCACAGCCAACGAAACCGACGACTGCGAGACTAGACAAGATGATTATTAGTCGTTTCATTTTCACACTCCTTCTTCGTGTAACTGAAGTTGATGGTTAGTTGGCGCGGTGAGTGGATGCCCAAACGCCCAAGACAGGTCCGCCGGCGTTGACGAGCTCGGCGTCGACCTGAATCACCAGCGCCAATACGTTCTGGCCCGCGAAAGTGTTCGAGGCCGCTGCGCCGTTGGTACCACTCTGAAGTTGGCCGACGAGTACACCCGACGTCGCTTCGTCGACAGTTGGACAGCCCTGGCTGTCAAACTCGAGGTCTCCCGCAACAGATACAACGGTGGCGACTGCCTGACCGAAGCCGTTTGCCTCAAAATAGAATGGGTCGTCACGCATTCCCGCGAAAACGCGCACGTCGCCACTTTCGCTCGAAAGCCCCGACGGGTCGCTCGGATTGCCTTCGAGGTAGTCGTCGTCGCCGACCCAGCACTCGATCCGCTCGACGTCATAGAATTGACACAGAATCAGCGTTTCGGTCTGGGGCATGCCGTAGCCTTCACTACTGTTGATATGAAAGGCGTATTGAACGGCGTCTGAAAACTGGGCGTCAGAACCAGCGAATGGGCTTACAGCGGCAATCAGATTGAGATGCTGCGCATCCTCCGACATCCAAGCGAACATGTCAGTGAGGTCAGCCGCCGGATCGCTGCTAGCGGCCGGTGAGTCGACATGGTCGGCCGCCAGGGCCGTCGAGGCCCCCGCGCCGATGAGCAATGCGCATACGAGTAGAGTGGTTCGATGGGATTTCACGTAGTTTCTCCGTTAATAAGTACTGAATCGAGAAAGGGAATCGAGACTCAATCGAGCCAGATGGCCGACCGATTCTCGCTGCATGTGGTCAATACGGACCAGCTCTCAAAACGGATCACAAAAGGTACGAGAAAAACGAGGCAGACCGCAGAACCCCAGACATCGTTTCAGAATCTGCAGACCCACTGCCCTTTGAAACGAGGGATGTACTGTCCTGACCGGGCTTCGGAACAGCCCCCAAACCAAACTAGGGTGCTTCCCCCTCGCCGCGAGCCACACGGGCCTTTGCCGGGAAACACCCGAAAAGGTCCATCTTGGCGTAGTCCCCAACGGCAACCTGTATCTTGTCCGAGTCGGGGAACTCGGCCACTTCGACCCGTTCCTTCGTGCTGAGTGCCAGGTATCTCAAAGGCATGTCGCCGGTGTTGATAATCTGATGGGCTCCGTCGCGTCCACCCGGCGGACAGGCGATCACATCGTGCCGCCGCAACGGGTACTCGTTGTCGCCAAATCGCAGTAGCCCGCTGCCTTCGATAATGAAGAACATCTCTTCGTTGGCGTGATGGTTATGAAAGAAGTTGGCGTTGCCCGACGGGGGCACAACGGTCAGATTGTAGCCGAGCTTCACGGCGCCGATCTGAGCACAGATAATGCCGAACTCGTGGGCATAGGAGCCTTCACCGCAGGCCTGCATTTCGAGCTGATCGAGATTGATGACTGGTTTCATTCGTTACCTCCTGCGGGAACTTCTACAGGGACTAATAATAAAGAAAATTGAATTGATTTAAATTGATATATAAGAATACTGAATTGATGGATGCAGATATTCTGAAAGTGGGCATCAACCCTATTCTCCACTTCGAGGCGATTGGTCGCCTGCGCGGTCTGAATCGGGCCGCTGTCGAACTCGGCCTATCTCAGCCCGCAGTGACTCATTCTCTGAAGAAGCTCGAACAGAGCTTGGGCGTGCGGCTTTGTGTTCGATCGAGGGCCGGTTTCGAGCTCACCGAGCCGGGGAAGCGGCTTTTGTCAGTCGCTCGGGAGATCAAATCGAGCCTGAAGCAGTACCAGCGGTACCTCGAAGACGACGAGTCATTCGATGGCCTCTTCAGCGTCGGGATGTTGGGCAACATCAGCAACCCGGTGTTTGAGGAAGCGCTCAGCAACACGATCCGGGCCTTTCCGAAGATGAAACTGAGCCTCCAGTCCTACGGTGGTTCGGACATCCAAGACCTGGTTTCGAGCGGCGAACTGGATGTTGGAATCGGCCTCTTTCGGCCTCGCAGCCAGCTGGCCTACTGCACTGTCGGCCGGGAGACAATTTGTCACTACATCTCTGAGAACCATGCTCTATACGACAGAGCGGACATCACAAGAGACGATCTGCTGGGATGCCATCTAACCTGGCTGGACATCGTTCCCCGCGACCGCCGTGCGCTCGAGGCCGAGGTATTCCAGATTCAGGAGACGTCGATGAGGACGGGAGCGTATGCCAATAGCCTGCAGGCTGCGACGATGATCTTAGAGTCGGGAGTCAGTGTAGTGCCTTTGCCTTCAGAATATCTTCAGACGCGTCGTTTGAGCTTTGAGGTTCGACGCCTAGATGATGTCTTTGAGCCCTACAACTTGGAGCAATCGCTCGTCACTCGGTCGGAGTTCTCAGAGGCCTCGATGGCGACCACGTTCTTTTTGAAGGAGACAAGGCGGCTCGCGTTGGTGGCTGTCTCTTGATTCATGTGACGCGCTCCTCCCGATACAAGCGCAGCGCATGTTTCCCGGCCGGCCGCTCCCGATACGCCGAGACGACGGTTTTCATCACGTCGGGTAGCTGTTCAAACCGGGGCCGAGTGTTCTCAATCGTTCCCCCGCCGTACTGTTCGGGGAAAATCACCGTGCACGACAGCGCAGCCCAGGCAATGTCGATATACGACAAGGTGTCGCCCATGATGTACTTACGACCGTCTGACAGCAGGTCGTCGACGACATCGAACATCTGCTCGGTGCGTTTCAGACATTTTTCTGATCGTTTGGGGTCGATCTTGAGCATCCGTTTTAGCGTGAACCGTAGGAACGGAAAGGCGACTGGAAGTAGCAGGCGCTGCCATCGGGGCACCTTCGGTTCGTGGACTCCCCAAACTTGAAGTCCCAGAGCTCGGTCCTTCAGTAGGTGTTCGTAGGCCCAGACACGGCTAACGATGCCCATGTGGTCTATCTGCTTCTCGAGCTCGACGGTCTCGGGTGTCCGGTCGAGAAAACGCCGTTTCTCTGGATCAGGCTCTGAGCCGTAGAGATAGCGCATGATGTCAGAGCTGTTGCCGATTCGGGTGTGGGCTTCGGGTACGTGAAGGACAGGCACCATGCGCCCAACCAACAACACACCCAGGATACCCATGTCGTGTTGTTCGACGTATTTGACGCCCAGTCGGTCGAGGCACCAACGGACCTTCTCGGCGTAGTGGCTAATTGAGATGACCTCGAGCTTGATCGGTCTATTGCCCTCAATCAGCCCTAAGAGCCCCAACGAAATCTTCGCGACAGCCAGAAGGACGAGAAGGAGGACGCAAGCGAGCCATCCCCAGTCGAATATCAAGAGCAAAGGGCCAACCAGAGCCAGCGCGAACATCAGTAGAGCTTTGGGGGTGAAGCGCATGAAGCAAGCCTCATCCAATCTCGGGAGAATGGCAAGCGGCTCGTCCGTAAACCTCAGAATCGGTTCAGTGGCTGGTCGTTCCACGAGGGGCTCGGGGGTGTCAAATAACTGGGCACCCCATCAAAAAACTGCCAAGTAGCTGAGCAGGTGAGCGCTCAGGAAACAAAGGCAACCGCTGCCCTGCGGCATGGTCGGCCTCCTGGCACGTTCGCTGCAACCTAGAATTGCAGCCCCTTTCAACGGAGACACGCCATGAGACGACACCGAGCTGTAACGATCGCCTTAGTTTCCCTCTTCATAACCGCTTTCTGTGCTGCCGAATCGTCGGCTCAATCGCGCGAGGGGCTGAGTTCGGAGCAAATCCGCTCAACGATGAGTGCCAACCGAATGGCTGCCCGAGACTGCGTTTTTCAAGCAACTGACAGCCTTCCCGGTCAGCTCGAGATGGTTGTCGAATTCCAGGTCAATCCCGACGGACAGGTACGGCAGGCTTCGATGCACGAGTCGAATACCGGCAGTGGCCAGGTTGATGGCTGTATCGTTGATCTCCTGAGCCAAATCGATTTTCCGGGAACGGACGCTGAGCAACCCATGGGTTTCAGGTACAGATACCTGTTCGTAAACGGGGGCTGACGGCTTGGTGTGACATCGTGCCGTGTTGCTCGTTCTGCCCAGGCATTCATTCACAGCGCCCGTGAACTCCACTTAGCTAAGAAGGCCGCTGCGCAGCCGCATTTGAGTCTCGGTTCGGAAGGCGCCCTGACGCTCGACTGATGAGCAGCGGCACACCGTCTTCTCATCACTTTCCAAAGTGCGTATCGTATCGCCACGCTCGGCAGCGAAAGAGGCCTGGTTCTGGCCTGAGGACGGAACTTGAGAGACGCAATCCTGAATCTAATGGAGCGGACCTACGGCGGGCGCTCCTGGCTCATCGTGAGCGATGTACTCGCAGGCACAAATGGGTTGCGTAAGCGCCTCGAATCGCTCGGCGCAACCAATGTGTTCTGTTTGGGTGCTACCCGCGGGTCGGGAGATCTCCCCGACGAACCCAGGGCATTGATCGATCTGCCGCGCGAGGGCAGCATGATGGACTCCCTCCACGCGGCGTTGGCCTCGTTTCAGAACCTTCCGCATGAAATCCAAGCTGCGATTGACGCATGGGATCCATCCCGCGAGGCGAAGGCAATTTTGCCGATCTGGGAAGATGGGCGTCCAAAGGTCGCAGGGCGCCCTGTGTGGGCCTTGCGCGACCCAAGGTGGGTCGCCCTCGAGGACAAGACGGTGATCGATGCTTTCTGGGACGCTGCGGGCATCCCGAGGGCACCGAGTCGCAACGTGGCAGCCATCCGACAGGCCCTTGGTTCAGCGGCCAAGGAGCTGGATCGCGGACACGGCACTGTTTGGGTTGGCGACAGCAAGGGCGGTTTCAACGGAGGCGCCGAGTATTTGAGGTGGGTGCGAACTGCTGCCGACGCGGAGGACGCGACCGAGTTCCTCTCACAGCGGTGCGACATCGTTCGTGTCATGCCCTTCTTAGAAGGCATCCCGTGCAGCATTCACGGTATCGTGTTCCCGTCCGGTGAGGTGGTAGCTCTTCGACCCTGCGAGATGATGGTCCTGCGACGGCCCGGGCAGAGCCGGCTCCACTACGCGAGGGCGGGTACATTCTGGGATCCAAGGCCCGAAGACCGTCAAGCAATGATTGAGGCGGCCCGCCGAGCCGGCCGGCATTTGTTCCGTACGGTGGATTTTCGGGGCGTGTTCACGGTCGATGGCGTCATGAGTCGAGATGGCTTCCTACCCACCGAACTCAATCCCCGATTTGGAGCCGCGATTGGTGTGCTCGCTGCCGGCCTCGACCTGCCTCTCTCACTCCTGCATCGGGCAGTTTGCGAGGGATGCACGGAGGACATCGACCCGTTCGAACTCGAGGAATACCTCGTATCGGCGGCCGACGCCGAACGCTCTGCTTCAGCGATTGCAGGTGTGGCCCGCCCAGTGCTCGAAGAGCGGGACGGGCTGTTGGCAAGGGACGAATCCGGCTGGCGCTGGGCAGAGGCCGACGGGGAGCCCCACGCCACGGTCCGTCTCGGTCAGTCAGGCTCCGGCGGTTATCTCGCCGTGGAGTTTGTCGCCGAGCACACGCCCACCGGCCCGCCTACGGCACCCCTCGCAGCCAGTGTGCTCATGTTCCTCGATCAAGAGTGGGACCTAGGAATTGGGCAACTCGAGTCGGCCGAACAAGTGCGTTAGCCAGAGAGCGGGCTACCGACGAGCCATGCGGCTCAGCTACAAGTCATTACCCGAGGTGCGATTCGGCTGACGCGACCTCTACGAGTGGGGTTGATCTTGGATTGCCGGCTGTCATTTGATACAAGACCGAAGTGCTTGGAAACTCCACTTCAAACCGGCCAGCAACTTCTCGAGTGTATCAATGAATGACGTGGTTCACTCCGCTCGCAGTGGTTTTATACTGCGGCGCGGTTCTTTTTTGATCGCAGTCGGCGCCTCTCTACTGATGGCGAGCGGCTGCACAGGCTTTTTTCAGAGAAAGACCGGCGACATCATGGGAGGCTATGCGGCCGAACACATGGTGCCCTACATGATGGGTTCGGGCGACCTGGCCATGGCCTGCGAGACCGGCGTGTCGATGGGGGCATTCCTGATGTCCTTCGAGCGGGTTACCGATCCACCGCACAAAGCCGCATTGGTCACCCTCTTAGCGGCAGGGATGTGCGCCGAAGCAGATGCGTGGGAGGCTGACCTCCTCCAGCTGCGAGCGGTCCGCGACGGACAATCGTCGGACGCTCGGGACGCGCGGATTGCCAAGCAACGCCACCACGCGGTGGCGGCTGAGCGGTTTTATGCCGCCTACCTGCAGGCTGAGGCCCATTTCGGAGGGCTGGGAGGCACCTGTCCGGAACTCGAAGAAGGCGAGGAGATTCTGTACATGCTGGGCCTATCGGCCGGGATGCTCGCCCTCGTTCACGATCGGAGCGCAGAAGGCGCTGCCGGCGTCCCGATGAACATTCCGCTCACCGTGGCCCGGGCCGCAGAATGCCTCGACAGCGACCGATGGTGGGGTGGGCCGTTGGCACTGAAAGCCTCGGTCTGGGCAATGGTCCCGGGAGCGAGTCCCGAAGGCATGGACCCGTGGACGACCCTCGAAGCTGCTGCCGCGACGGGCGAAGCGGCTGGCGTCCGTTTGGCCAGGGCCTTTCAGGTTCAGATTTTGGACGCGACCGGTCACGATGATCAGCTGCGCGAGGCCATCGCCGCCCACGGCGAATCGCTCGCGACCAGTGAAGGTGACCCAGAATGGGAACTTCTAGACGGTTATGCCACCCGTATGATTTTGCACATTTCTGACACTGTTTGGACGGCTGAACGCGGCCATCGGACACCATTTGGTGCCTTGGGCACGTTCTATGAGGCACCGCCGACTATCCAGACCGATGGATACGACGACCTTTTCGAAGACCTGCTAGATGACGGACCGGAAACACCCGACACGATCGAGAGCGACAGCGAGGAGAACCAATGAAGTTGACACGCCTTTCTTTTTCAAACGCAGCCGGTGGCAGGCGAACCATCGCAGCGGCCATGGCTTTCATCATCGCTAGCGGTCTTTGTCTGACCAACGCCTCGGCACAGGATCCGGTCGAGCGAGTCCTTTGCGTCTTCGATCCAAGCGGTGCAGTGGGAGACGCCTACCAACAAATGGAGGACTTTCAGACTGCCGCCCTCGAGTGGGGTGTGCGTTTCGAAATGCGTCCATACACCGACGAGCGAACCGCATCAGAGGATTTCAACGCAGGTGTATGCCAGGTCGTGCTATTGACGGGCGTCAGGGCCCGTCAATACAACTCCTTCGCGGGTTCGATCGAGGCGATGGGAGCCATTGAGAGCTACGACATCCTGAGGCAGGTGTTGGGGCTCTTGGCCAATCCGCGGGCCGGTGAGCGCATGGTGTCTGGTAACTACGAGACCATCGCAATCTTCCCTGCCGGCGCTGTCTATCTCTTCTTGCGCGATCGGAATCTGACCAACATCTCTCAGCTGGCTGGCAAGCGAGTGTCGACGATCGACTTTGATCAGGCCGCGGTGACGATGGTTGACCGTATCGGAGCATCAATGGTGCCGGCCGACATCGGCACCTTCGCCGGTATGTTCAACAATGGCAGTGTGGATGTTTGCTATGCTCCAGCCACGGCCTACCGACCTCTGGAACTGGAGCGCGGCCTCGAGAGTGGCGGAGGTGTTGTTCGCTATCCCCTTTCTCAGCTTACACTTCAGGTGATCGCCCACGCCGACCAACTCCCAGAGGGGTTTGGCAACAGTGCCCGCGCCTACGCCTACGAGCGCTTTGACCAGATGATGACCATCATCAACCGCGGTGATGGTGAGATTGCCGACAGCTACTGGCTGGATGTCGCTGACGAAGACCGCCAGAGCTACGACAACGTCTTTCGCGAGGTGCGAATTCAGCTGCGAGACGACGGCGTCTACGATGGTACCATGCTGACCCTGCTGCGCCGGGTGCGTTGTCAGGTCGACGATTCCCGCGCCGAGTGTGCCGACCAGTTGGAATAAACGAGGAGCGCACCTAGGTGAGCAAAGCAACTGCCCCAGCCGGTCCGATGAGGACCTGGCTCGCGACTGTCCCCATTCTGCTGATCTTGGTGGTCGTGGTGCTTCAGGGCACGGCGGTCATGCTGCACGGCCAGCTGTTGCGTGCCGGCGAGTCGCTGTACGCCGGATACTCCGAGCTGCGGACCGATCCTGAAGCGCCCACATGCGATCCAGAGACGATCGGCCAGCCCGAGCCGGGCACCGAGGCCAATACCGAAGAGGACGACTTCCTCGACGACCTGTTTGCCGACGAGCCAGCAACTGAACCAGAAGCAGCGGACGAGCCGGATGGTGGCGACTTCCTCGATGACCTATTCGATGATGCCGGTCAAGGTGACAGCGGTGGAGGTCCGTCAGAAGCCGCCATCGAGGCGGCACGAGCCCAGTGCGCTGCCTCCCATGATGAGTACGCCAGCAGACTGGCTCGCATCACCGGTGGGGTAAGGGCGTTTCGAGGATTCGAGCGCGGAGTGGCCCGCCTAGTCGATTGGGCCAATTCCCACACACGGCATATTCTCGTCTTTCTCATCCTCGTGTGCGGTGTGGTGGCTACCGGGCTTCGCTCGCATATTGCCCTTCGTTCCATCAAAACGGTACGTGAGGACCGCATCAGCCAGGTCGGCCAACTTGCGGCCAATCTCACTCTCTTTTTCTCGTCGATCGTCAAATATCGGATCGACCAGGGCACCGGACTCGAAATTCAGCACGCCTCACTCCCCATTCTGTGGATGACTGGGTTCGGCATGATGGCCGTCGTTAACATCCACCATTTGGTGAGGCCGCCGGCCAAGGCTGAAGCAGGTTCAGGCTATGCTAAGCCTCTGTTGACGGTCCCGTTGTATGCCGTGATGGCCATCTCGGCAGGGTTCCATTTCCTGCTGATCGAGAACCACCCAGCCGGGCCCGCGATTTACCTTCAGAAGCTCACAGAAAACGCGAAGCTCTACGTCCAGGTCGGCCTCTATGTGTGGACCGGTATGCTGCTGAAGCGCACCCGTATCGCGCGGATGTGTTTCGATGTCGTACGCCCCTGGAAGCTCCCACCCGAACTACTTGCTCCACTCGTGGTTGCAGCAGCGGCGATTCCGACCGCCTACAGTGGCGCCTCGGGTATCTTCGTCATCGCCGCTGGCGCGGTCATCTACGACGAACTTCGACGAGCCGGTGCTCGACGTCAGCTCGCCATCGCTGCCACGGCGATGGCTGGAAGTCTGGGCGTTGTGTTGTCACCTTGCCTGCTAGTGGTTGTGGTAGCCGCCCTGAACTATGAAGTGACGACCGCCGAACTCTATCACTGGGGTTGGCGGGTTTACGGTTTGTCGGCCACGCTCTTCTTGATCGCCTGCGTGGTCACAAGGCGCAACAAGTTCACGATTGCCCCTTGGAAAGAGGCGCTTCGAGGAAGCCTCGAAGCGCTCAAGCCACTGGTTCCGTACGCGGTCTTCAGCGCGCTCATTCTCGCTTTCTACGCCTTCGCCCTGGGGACTCGTCTGAACGAGCACACCGCGCCGATCATTCTGCCCATCATGATGATCATGCTGCTGCTCTACGATCGGCGAGCTGCGCGCAGCGTGCACAAGAAGGCCAATCCAGATGCGAGTCCCAAGAGCTTGAGAGAGGTTTTGGGCTTCGGCAAGTCGATGGTCACCAGCACCGATGAGGCAACCGTGCATTGCGGCGCGTTGCTCATGTTGATGGGGCTGTCGATGTCGGTTGGTGGCGTCATCGAGCGCGGTGAGTTGATGGCCATGGTGCCTGACTCATTCGGTTCCGTGTGGTTGGCGATGGGCGTATTGGTGTTCGTGCTGGTGTTCATCGGTATGATCATGGACCCATACGGCGCCGTGATTCTCGTGAGTGTCACCCTTGCTCCGGTCGCGTATGCCAACGGTATCAATCCGCTCCACTTTTGGATGGTGGTGCTGGCCGCCTTTGAACTGGGCTACCTCACTCCGCCGGTGGCCCTCAACCAGCTCTTGACCCGTCAGGTGATCCGAGAGGAACCGGAAGTCGAAGCCGCCGAGGCTGAAGGCGCCACATTCTGGCAGCGCTACGAAAGTATTCTGCTTCCGCTCGTCGTGATGGCGATCAGGCTATTCATCGTCGCCTTGATCCCGCTCTGGTTCTACTGAACCGGCAATGCTGGGAACGTCTTCCGCTACGACGCTTCCGGCGATGGAGGAACCTCGGAGGAGCGGCTCATGGCGCCGAGGCTATCTTCGGCAGCGTCGGAACCCTTCCCGGCGCACCTTAGTGGCCGGGTGGCTTCGTTCCCTTGACCCCCGCCGCCCCGGCCCATAACGTCACCCCCCAAGACCCCACTGGAGACGAAGACTATGGTTCGCACGCTATCCAACCTTCTGCTTGTGGTTTTGCTGGCGGGGCTTGCCACCTCAGCGGCCTGTTCCAAAAAGCAACTCTCTGAACCGCCTGCCCCTTGGGCTGAGTGGAATCTGCCGATCGGGGACGGGGTCATCGACCCAGAAACCGCGGGTGAGGACGGTTTTGTCGTGCGATACGACGAGAGCACAGAGGGTGAGCCTTTGTTCGATGCTTGGGTGGAACCGATTACAGCCCAGGGCTACGCCGAGGTTTGGAGCCTGGCGGGACCGTCGGCCGGCGGCAGAATATACGAGCGGCTCTTCGATCAAGGGGACAACGCGGTGAAGCTCACCGTGACCGAAAACGAGGACGACACCGAGGTCTCGCTTCGAATCGAGGCGAATTACGAACCCGAGTGAGCTCCGTTACTCGTGCCTGATTGGGCTGTGGAGGGGGTGAGCGGTTAGGGGGTTCCGTGTCGGGCAGAACCTCGCCGCCGAGTCGGTTATCTATTCTTCTTCACCAACGCCGTAGCGCTCGCGGTAGAATCGAATCTGCTGCTCGATTTGCTCTTGCGTCAGACCCTGAATCCAACGGTGTTCTTCCGTCGCGAGGACAGCGTCGACCAAATCGCCACCACCGAGGTGGCGCACTTCAGGCAAGAACTCGAGGTAGAAGTTCTTGGCGACTTCGTAGAACCCGTGCCACTGCGTGTAGTCCGGTCCCATCATGGAAGCGCCCATTCGGGCTCGTCGGCCCTCGTGATGCCAGAGTTCGAAGAAAATCCACTCGAGTTCGTCATCGAATGGCGTCGTGGTGATAAGCCCTCGCTCGCGAAGGGCAGTCATGATGTCTCGAGCCGGAATGGCAAACTTGTTGTTGTAGAGCTCGACCGCTTCGTCGAACTGGGTGTAGAAGCCCTCGTAAAAACTCGGGGCGTGGCACTGCGCGCAGACGTCCTGCATCGACGTTCGGTTCGCTTCCCAGTTTTCGACGTGAGTCGAGACGACCGGGCGAAGAGTCCAGGAAATTCGGGCGCCAATATCGTGCGTGATGGGCTGGTTCGGCGTGGCCGACATGTGGCAGGTCGCGCAGGTTGGCGCTTGATAGTAATCTTGCCCGACGACCCAGGGCTGTCCGCTCAAATTCATGTCACCGGAGTTTCGCCACGCGGCGAAAGCGATTCCGTGCTTCGACTCGTTGTAGATCTCGAGCTGAGGATGATCGGGGCCCATGTGGCAGCGTCCACAATTCTCAGGCGACCGGACCTGGGCAATATCGAAGGTGTGTCGAGTGTGACATGCAGAGCAAGCGCCGGCGGAGCCGTCCGGATTGACCCTGCCAATACCGGAGTTCGGCCAGGTACTCGGGTCTAGGGACCCGTCGTCGCGAACAGCAACAGTCGAGCCGTGGCATTGCTGGCACCCCGATGTCGCAGCCGCGGTGCCCTCAACGACTTCACCGAGCATGTTATCGAGGGATCCGACAAACGAGGCCGCCTCTGAGTGTCGCGAAGCGAGGAACTCGGTGGATTCGGTCTCGTGACACTCTCCGCAATCGAGCGGTGTGACGATGGTGATGATTCGCTGTCCTTCGTGCATGAACGAGTCGGGTCGACTCTCAGTCGCCATGTGGCACTCGTAGCAACCAACACCTTCTTGAGCGTGGCGGGAGGCCCGCCACTGGAGGACAGTGGCGGCGGCACCGCCATCGCCGCTGTGGCAGTCAATACACTGTTGAGATTCCTCACTAACCTCTAGCTCTTGCGGAGTATCGTCTTGCGCGATTGCGCTACCGACAATGAGAACGAGCGAGAGCAACCCGAGAACAGACAATGCAGTTAGTCTTTTCACCACGGCCTCCGGTGTAGAGCCGATCGGCCTGCAAACCGAATCGACTGGCCCTTCCAATCTCGCCAAATTGGATAAGCGGATAACGTTGTCGAGTCAAGGCTTACTGGACAAAAATATCGATAAAGAATTCTGCTGAGAATTCAGCGAAAAAGACGTTTCCTGCGTTGTGTTGTCAAGAAGTCAGGGCTAGGAGCCCGTCGCGTATAACGCCCCGGACTCCAGCCGTTAGCTTTTAGC
>CAZDBH010000018.1:0-5449 GCA_964503485.1 uncultured Bradymonadales bacterium
ATCGCTAAAAGCCAATGGCGGAGCCTGGAGCGCTATGCGCGACAGGCTCCTAGTGTTGGCCTTCCCCCCGCGCCTTCGGCGCAGCGGGTCCTCCTCGGGGGGTCAGTCTCAAGAAGAAGGGGACTACAGTGAGGGCGGCTACCAGCGCCCCCGTGCCGTGTACGCCTTGTCCTTGCCACGAGCCCGCGCTGTAGCCACGCGTTGGTTGCGACTCAACAACAGTCGCAGCTGGTACGCAGTCTCCCTGGCGTACGCGAGCCACTCGGGCCCGTGCCAACTGCGACTATAGAGCGCCTTTGCGGCGGCCAGGCTGTCGGGAGAACGTTCGATGAGCTCCGCTGCGAACACCATCGCCCTGGCCTCGGGATCGTCGGCCACCTCTGTGACGAGGCCGAGGGAAAGCGCGGTGTGCCCGTCCAACTGTTCGGCAGTCATGGTCAGCTTCAGCGCTTGGTCCCGCGAGATGAGTGCGCGCAGGGCCCTCGTGCCGCCCATGTCGGGGACCAGCCCCCACTTTGCTTCCATGATCGAGAGCGACGCGTCCGAGCGAGCGATGCGGAAGTCGGCGCCGAGCGCGATCTGCAGACCGCCGCCCCAACAGCGTCCATGGATGGCTGCGATCACCGGGATCGGCAAGCGCGCCCAGCCCGTGCTGACACGCTGTGCGATGTTCGCTTGTCCAGGCAGGAGCTTCAGCCCAATCCGCGCCATCGAAACAGGCGAACTGAGCATCGACTTGATGTCGAGGCCTGAGCAGAAGTCGACGCCCTCGCCAGTGAGTACGACCGCACGCACGTTGCGATTGCGGCGCAGTTTTCGCTGTGCCTCGATTAGGCCACGAAAGACGGCCAGGTTCAGGGCGTTGTGCTTGGCTGGCCGGTTCAGGCGAACGCGAGCGATCTGGTCCTCGACTTCAATGACGACAGCCCGCTCTCGGGACGAAGTCGACGCGCTGGGGTTATGGGTTGACGGACTGGACATATTGCGGCTCTCCGGGGTGGTTCGCGGCCAGCCTCTCGGTTGACTCGAGGACCGAGGCCGCTGAATGGCATGTGGGTTCTGTCTATCAGGGAGGGCTACCTGATTCAAGGCGCCAAGCTCTTATGGAGGATGCTGGACCCTGTTTCGTCAGTTCACATCTGAAATCCGACGGAGAATCGGAAGTCGTAAAACCGTTGAACGCTTCAGTCGGAGTGGACTCGGAGGTCCGCGACCTCGGGGGCGGGCTGGCAGCCCGCGTTCCATTCGGGTCAATGGCTGTGTTTATGACGCCCCGCAAACCGAACTCTCTAATTGTAACGTTTCAGTTACAAGAATCTCGGGAAGCTCACAGATCGGTAACGACAAAAAACACGACGGGAGAGCCCGCGCCCATGGTGCAATGGCATGCCTGATGCAGCGCTTTCCGACAGGTGGGAGGTGACCGTGAAGCGCACCGCTAGGGTGCGTTAACCGAGGAGGTGGTCATGGCTACCAAGCACCGCCCGACCTTTCTCGACGAACTCATCAACGCAACCCCCGGCGCCGAACCGTTGAAACTGTGTCTTCAGTGCGGCACCTGTGGGGGCTCGTGTCCCAACTCGGCGGATATGGACATGACGCCCCGGCGGATTTTCGCGCTCGTCGCCGCAGGCGAACGCGAACGGGTACTTGTAGCCAATACGCCGTGGGTTTGCGTCTCCTGCTACCTCTGCACCGTGAGGTGTCCCAAGGAGATACCAATCACCGACGTGATGTACTCACTGAAGCGATTGGCTCTGGCAGACCGACCGTCAGCCGCAAAGGACGCCATCGGCCTGGCCGAGAATTTTCAGTTCTTCATCAGACGCTACGGTCGAAGCTTCGAGTTCGGACTGGCTAGCCGGTTCTATCTCATGAATCGGCCCGGCGCGATGCTCAGTTTGGGTCCGCTCGGTTTGCGCATGTTCCGCAAAGGTCGTCTCAGTTTGAAGCCGTCGAAAATCGACAACATCGATCAGTTGACCGCCATTCTCGACAAAGCACGCGAGTTGGGAGAAGCGCCATGACCATCGCCTACTACCCAGGATGTTCCCTCGAAAGTAGCTCCGAAGCGTACGATGTCTCGGTTCGGGCAGTGTGTGACCGATTGGGCGTTGGCATCCAAGAGATCTACGATTGGAACTGCTGCGGCGCGACCGAAATCGCTGCCATCAACCAGATTGAAGCGCACGCGTTGATTGCACGCAATCTCGCCCTTGTTCCGGAAGAGACTGTCGAGTTGGTTGCGCCGTGCGCAGCTTGCTTTTTGAACCTTCGTAAAACGGACAAATTGTTGGGGTCGGACCCGTCCGTCGGCTCGAAAGTACAAACGGCCCTAGCTGCGGGGGACCTTGCCTATACGCCGGGCCGATTGAAGATTCGCAATCTGCTCGACCTCTTCTACGAGGATATTGGACAAGCGGGTTTTGAGTCCCGAACCGAAAAGCCGCTCTTTGGTCTACGGGTCGCCCCCTACTATGGCTGCCAGATTGTCCGTCCGGACTTCGGCGGGCCCGATGATCCAGAGCACCCCGTCCGGCTGGACGAGATTCTCGCTTGGCTGGGCGCGACGGTGGTTGATTTTCCGCTCAAGACTCACTGCTGCGGCGGACACATGACGCAGATCAGCGATTCGATGTCGAACGAGTTGATTCGGCGCCTTCTGAAGAACGCGGACGATTGGAAGGCCGATGTCATCGTCTGTCTGTGCCCGATGTGTCAGCTGAACCTCGACGCCTACCAGGGCCGAGTGAACAACGCCTTCAACACAAACTACGAAATTCCGATCCTGTTCTTCTCCCAACTCGTTGGCTTGGCATTGGGAATCGACCCCGAAACCCTCGGTTTCGGCAAGGAGATTGTACGGGCTGATGCCGTTCTCAGACATAAGATTCTCGAGGCGCCGCCCGAGCAGACCAAAAGAAGGCGAAGACGATCCAAGACCGGCGAGCTTCCGACTCCCATCCGAAAACCGGGAGGTGCACGATGAGCCCGGAATCGAAAGAAAAAGTAGGTGTCTATGTCTGCCATTGTGGGTCGAACATCGCCGGCACGGTGGACGTCGCCGATGTCGCCCAGTGGGCCGAGACGAGCCTCGAACAGGTCGAGGTAGCGCGAGACTACCGATTCATGTGTTCGTCATTGGGCCAAGACATGATCGCCGAGGATATCGCCGAGAATGGGTTGACCCGGGTCGTGGTGGCTGCCTGCTCACCCCACCTCCACGAGAGAACGTTCCGTCGGGCGTGCCAAAAGGGTGGGCTGAATCCATATCTGATGCAGATGACGAACATTCGGGAGCACGTCGCCTGGGTCACCGAGGACAAGGCTGCAGCCACCGCCAAGGCTAAGCATCTCGTGGCGGGCGCAGCGAAACGGGTCGTCTTTCAAGAAGCTCTCGAACCGACCACCGTCGACGTGAATCCGGCCACTCTGGTGCTGGGCGGCGGAATCGCTGGGATTCAAGCCGCGCTGGAGCTCGCAGACGCCGGTTACCCAGTCTATCTCGTAGAGCGAGAGCCGAGTATCGGCGGTCACATGGCTCAATTCGACAAGACTTTTCCCACTCTGGACTGTTCGGCCTGCATTCTCACACCGAAGATGTCGGAGGTCGCTGAGCATGAAAACATCACGCTACTCACTTACGCCGAGCTGGAGTCGCTGTCCGGCTTCGTAGGTAACTTCAAGGCAACGATCCTGCAGAAGCCACGAATGATTGATGCCGATGCCTGCACAGGCTGCGGAACGTGTATCGAGAAGTGTCCAAAACGGGTTGTCGACAACGAGTTCGAGGCGGGTATGGGTTATCGGAAGGCCATCTACCGGCCCTTCCCCCAAGCGGTACCCAAATACCCGGTGGTCGACGTCGACAACTGCATCTACTACGAACGTGGACGCTGCAAAGCTTGCCAAAAGTTCTGTCCCACGGACTGCATTCACTTCGATCAAGAAGAGGAACGGATCACGATCGATGTGGGCAACGTCATCATGGCCACCGGATGGCAGCTATTCGATTGTTCACGGCCGTCGCAGTACGGGTACGGCCGGCTGGCAAATGTGTTCACGAGCGTCGAGTTCGAACGCATGTGCAACGCGTCGGGTCCAACCGACGGGCGCATCGTGTTACGCGATGGCAAGACCGAACCCACTTCGGTCGCAATCGTACACTGTGTGGGCAGTCGAGACAGTCGCTACAACAGCTATTGTTCTGGGATTTGCTGCATGGCGGCGTTGAAGTTCGGTCACCTCGTACTGGAACGGACGTCCGCGGAGGTGACCTCATTCTACATCGACCTCAGACCCAACCAGAAAGGCTACGAAGAGTTCTACGACCGACTACTCGGTGAGGGGATGACCTTTGTCCGCGGACGAGTGGCCGAAGTAACGGACGCCGCACGCTATGCGGGCGAAGAAGGGAAGGTCATCGTTCAAGTGGAAGACACGCTACTCGGAGAACAGCGGCGCATGCCGGTGGATATGGTCATCCTGATGGGGGCCCTCGAACCGCGAAGCGACGCCCGAGACATGGCTCTGAAGGCAGGTATCTCGTGCAGCATGGACGGCTGGTTCACTGAACGCCACCCGAAACTCGACCCAACCGCAACCATGACCGACGGTGTGTACATTGCTGGGGCCTGCCAGGGTCCGAAAGACATTCCGGCGTCAGTTACACAGGGGGCCGCCGCGGCGGCTCGGGTCTCGGCGATGATCACTAGGGGAGCGGTACTCATCGAGCCCGTGGTTGCCGCTATCGACCCAGACCGCTGTTCGGGCTGTCGCATCTGCAACGTCCTGTGTCCGTATAACGCAATCGATTACGTCGACGCCCAGAACGTGAGCACCGTTCAGACTGCGTTGTGCAAGGGGTGCGGTACGTGCGTCTCTGCGTGCCCCGCCAAAGCGGTGGTTGGTGCACACTTCAACGACGAGCAAATCGAGGCCGAGCTCGACGGCTTGCTGCTGGAGCTAGCCGCCAAACCGCCTCAACGAGAGACGACGGAGGTGGTTGTATGAGCGTCCAAACCTTCGAGCCCACCATCATCGGTTTCTTTTGTAACTGGTGTTCGTACCGGGCAGCGGACCTGGCGGGTATGTCCCGGCTCAAGTACCCAGCGAACATACGAGTCATTCGGGTGATGTGCAGCGGGCGGGTAGATCCCGCGTTCGTTTTGAAAGCCCTCGCCAAAGGCGCCGATGGGGTCCTGATCGCGGGGTGTCATCCCGGAGAATGCCATTACCTCGAACAAAATCACAAAACGATGCGTCGAGTCGCTCTGATCAAGCACACGCTGAAAGCGCTGGGCTTGCCGCCCGAGCGCGTTCGCCTTCAGTGGGCCTCGGCAGCAGAGGGACCTCAGCTCGCCGCTGCGATCAACGAGTTCGTCGACCAAATTCGGGGGATGGGTCCCCTGGACTCTCAGGGGTTCTGGGTCGACGCGGTCGCTGACAG
>CAZDBH010000018.1:5459-37084 GCA_964503485.1 uncultured Bradymonadales bacterium
TGGCGAACGAACACGCCGAAGCGATGGAGGTGACCGAATGAGCGCCAAAGCCAAAGTCGCCATCTACTGGGCCGCTGGTTGTGGGGGATGCGAAATCGCATTCTTGTCCATCAACGAACGGATCCTCGAACTTCTGGAGGTCGCAGAACTCGTTTTCTGCCCATGCGTCATGGACGTGAAAGTGCGGGATGTCGAGAAGATGCCAGACGGGCATATCGATTTATGCCTCTTCAACGGTGGCATTCGCAATAGTGAGCAAGAATACATGGCGACCCTGTTGCGGGCGAAGTCCAAGCTACTGGTCGCCTATGGTTCCTGTGCACACGAGGGTTGCATTCCTGGACTGGCCAACTCCGTCACGCGTGAGGAGATCCTCGAGACGGTCTATCTGGATAACCCATCTACGCTCAATCCCGACGGCGTCCTACCACAGGTGACATCCGACGTCGGTGGCTGTCAGCTGCACCTGCCGGCATTCTACGAACGAGTGAGAACGCTCGGACAGACCGTGGACGTAGACTACTACTTGCCCGGATGCCCGCCCGAGGCAGACCGCATTTGGGAGGCACTGACCGCAGTCGTGACCGGCGAGCTGCCGCCCAAGGGCTCGGTCATCGGCCGCAATACGACGGTGTGCGACGAATGTCCTCGAACTCGCAAGGAGAAACGGATCAAACAGTTTCATCGAACTTGGGAGATCCTGCCCGACGCCGATCTCTGTTTGCTAGAACAGGGCCTGATCTGTTGCGGCATCGCAACCCGCGCAGGGTGTGAAGCGCTCTGCCCGGCGGTCAACTCGCCCTGCATCGGGTGCTACGGCCCCAACGAGGGGGTTCAGGACTTCGGCGCCCGGATGATCAGTGCATTGGCTTCGGTCATCGACTCAGACGATCCCGACGAGGTCGATCGCATTATCGCGGAAGGCATTCCGGACCCACTGGGGACATTCTATCGCTTCTCCTTGGCGGCCAGTTCGCTGAGGGGGCGGCCGGTTACCAGCAAACCAGAGAGTACTTGAGGGGGAGACCATGCGACGAATCAGTATCGACCCAGTCACACGCCTCGAGGGTCACGGTAAAATCGACATCTTCCTCGATGACGACGGCAATGTTGAAAATGCCTTCCTGCAGGTTCCAGAGCTGCGTGGCTTCGAGCGGTTCTGTGTTGGGCGACTCGCCGAGGATATGCCCAACTTGACCTCCCGAATCTGCGGCGTGTGTCCCGAAGCACATCACATGGCAGCGACCAAGGCGCTCGACGCGCTGTTTGGCGTCGAACCCACATCAACGGCCAAGAAGCTTCGCGAGTTGCTCTATTCCATCTTCTACGCGACCGATCACACCACCCACTTCTATGCTTTGGGCGGACCCGACTTCGTGGTCGGTCCCAATGCGCCCAAGGAGCAACGCAACATCATCGGTGTGATTCAGGCGGTTGGGCTGGAGGTGGCCGGCAAAGTCCTCAAGATGAGAAAGGACGGTCACCATCTCATCAAGATGATCGGTGGCCGTGCTGTCCATCCAAATTGGGGACTACCAGGCGGTGTCAGTCGAGGTATCACCGAAGAACAGCGCGCTGAAATCGAGCGTCTGGGCAAAGACGCTATCGAGTTTGCAAAATTCTCACTTGGTGTGTTCGACGACATCGTGTTGGGGAACGGCGACTACGTGTCACTGATCCAGAACGAGGGGTTCATACACCGCACCTACAACATGGGCACGGTCGACGCGAACAATCACGTCAATTTCTACGACGGGTTGATTCGCGTAACGGGTCCAGACGGTAACGAACTGGTCAAATACCATCCACGCGACTACAGGGACCACGTCGCCGAGCGCGTTGAACCCTGGTCGTATCTCAAGTTCCCCTACCTCAAGAACGTGGGTTGGAAGGGGTTCGTCGATGGCCCGGAGTCGGGCGTCTACAAGGCGACCCCGCTGTCTCGGTTGAACGCGGCCGACGGAATGGCGACACCCATCGCGCAGCGAGAATACGAACGGTTGTATGACGCGCTGGGCGGCAAGCCTGTCCACCACACTCTCGCCACCCACTGGGCTCGCCTGGTCGAGCTGGTCTTCGCTGCCGAACGGTGGGTAGAACTAGCCACCGATCCAGAGATCACCAGCGACGATTTCCGCACCATTCCGACAGACATGGTTGGTGAAGGGGTGGGGTGTGTCGAAGCCCCGCGGGGGACTCTGACCCACCACTACTGGGCCGACGAGCGGGGGCTCCTCACCCGAGTGAACCTCATCGTCGGAACCACGAACAACTACGCGCCAATGCACATGTCGGTGAAAAAGGCGGCCTCTACACTGATCTCAAAGGGGACAATCATTACCGAGGGCCTCCTCAATACCATCGAAATGGCGTTCAGAGCATACGACCCGTGTTTTGGCTGTGCCACACACTCGCTTCCCGGACAAATGCCCATGGTTGTCACGATCAGGGGCCCCGGCGGGGAGGTCGTTGATGAACTGGCCCAACACATCGACTGAGGACTCGAATGGCAGACCACACACAAGATGAGCTGTTAGTCATTGGACTCGGGAACCCGCTACTACGCGACGATGGTGTTGGCCTCGTCGTGCTCGAAGCCGTCGGCGCTCTGAACCCGGTGGGTGTCGACCTGATGCAAGATACTCACGGCGGGTTGCGGTTGATGGAGCAAATGGCGGGTTACCGACGCGCCATCGTGATCGATGCGATCAGTACCGGAGCTGAACCGGGGACGGTCTTCGAGTTGGGACTCGGTGACCTGGCGACGTGTCACAGCGGTAACACCCACGATACGACACTCGCCAACGCCCTCCAGGTCGGGCGGCGATGTGGGGCGATCCTCCCAGAGGACGGCGACATTCGCCTCGTCGCGGTGGAGGCCCAAGACCTGATGACCTTCGATGAATCATGCACACCAAAGGTGGCGGCGGCGGTGCCAACCGCGGCCGATTGCGTAATGAACCTGATTACGACGTCCCCAAACTGGGATGCGGCCCGGGGCGAAATTGCTCCAACCGCGAGGAGGAACCAATGATCTCGCCCCAACTTCTTCAACGGTATCCCTACTTTCTGGGGGCAGGCTTCGCCCTTATGGATGAACTGGCCAAGATCAGCCAGATAGCAACCTATCGGCGCGGTGAGCCGATCTTTGACGAGGACGGCCACGCAGGCTCCTTCTACTTGATTCACGCGGGCATGGTCGATTTGACTCTGAAGCTCGGTGACGGGAAAACGGTCATTGTCGACACCTTGGTAGCGGGCGAGCTGTTGGGCTTGTCGGCCATTTCGGAGCGCCGACTGTGGCAGCTGAATGCGGTCGCCAAAAAGGACTGCGAACTGATTGAATTCGACGCCGACGATCTCGCAATGATTTGTGATCGTGAGCCGCTGTTGGGTTACCGACTGATGAGGGGTATCATCGACGCTCTCAACATGCGCCTTACCAAAGCTCGGGTCCAGCTGGCCGCTTCGGGGGCTGGGTGAGCGAAGGAGTACCGTGCACGAACTGTCGCTAGCGATGGATATCGTCCGCATCATCGAGCAACATGCTGATCTTCGCCCACCTGAAACGATCGGTCGCATCTTCATTGAAATCGGCAGCTTGGCTTGCGTTGAACCCGATGCCCTCAGGACGTCGTTCGAGGCCGCCAGCCGCGAAACCGCTGGCGAGAATGCGACGCTTGTAATCGTCAGCAAGCCGGGCAGAGTTCAGTGCAGAGCATGCGACAATGTGTTCGAAGTAACCGAATTCGGCGTTCCTTGCCCGTCTTGTGGGTCATTCAACGGGTCAGTTGAATCGGGGCGCGCGATTCGAGTCACCGAATTGGAGGTGAACTGATGTGCGATACATGTGGATGTGAGGGGCCGAGTAGCTCGACCGAAATCCATGACCACGGACACGGTCCTCACAGTCATGGCCGGCTGATCAACGTGCAGGCCAACCTCCTGTCTACCAACAGCCAGATCGCTCAAACGGTTCGAAAACGGTTGGTATCAGGCAGCGTTTTAGCCCTCAATCTCGTCTCCAGTCCGGGGGCTGGGAAGACGACCCTGTTGGTCAAGACGCTCGAAGCCCTCCTACCAACCACTTCAGTCGCCGTAGTCGAGGGCGACCAACAGACCTCCAATGACGCGGAGCAGATTCGAGCCACCGGCGCGTCTGCGATCCAAATCAACACCGGAAAGGGCTGTCATCTCGAGGCGCGCAGCGTTCGTGACGCCCTCGATCAGCTGAAGATAGAGGCAGGGGGTATCCTCTTCATCGAAAACGTCGGCAATCTCGTGTGCCCCGCCCTCTTTGATCTGGGGGAGGCCCACAAAGTCGTCGTCTTGTCCGTACCCGAGGGCGACGACAAACCAGCCAAATACCCCCACATGTTTGCCGCCTCCGATCTCATGATCATCAACAAGACTGACCTGCTGCCTTATGTCGACTTCGACGTCGAGCGATGCGCTCGCGAGGCGCGACGGGTCAATCCAGACATCGACATACTGATGCTCTCGGCCAAGACGGGAGAAGGCCTAGCGGATTGGTTTACATGGATCGAAACGCATCGGAGCAGTATCGGTCGACGGGGCGATCCCGATGGCTAGTCTCGTACGCAGGCGACTCCGAGTGCGCGGTCGCGTTCAGGGCGTTGGTTTCCGGCCCTTTGTCCATCGCACCGCGCAGACCCTCGGCTTGTCTGGTTGGGTTCGCAATGACGGCGGACATGTGACGATCGAGGCTGAGGGCGAACCCAGTGATACAGCCCGTCTTACCGCAGCGCTGCGCGATACTCCGCCTCCGAACTGCATTGTCGAACAGATGGAAGAGACGAGCGTGCCCTGTGAGGGTGACCGAGAATTCGTCATTGTCGCCTCTTGTCTCGATGACAGCGTTCTGCCCAACCTGCTACCGGACATCGCCACTTGTGAGGACTGCAAGCGTGAGTTGTTCGAACCGTCCGACCGCCGCTATCGCTATCCCTTCATCACGTGCACGGCCTGTGGGCCTCGTTACACGGTGATCGAATCGCTCCCGTACGATCGCGAGCGCACCAGCATGCGCACCTTTCAGATGTGCGAGGTGTGCGCGGCCGAGTACGCCGACCCGGCCGCTCGCCGCTTTCATTCGCAGACGAACGCATGCCAAAATTGCGGGCCCCGTCTGGTTCTGACCGTGCGCGATGGGGAGCCTGTTGCCTACGATGACGAAGCCCTCGAAGCGGCTGCGGCAGCCATCAATGGTGGCGCGGTCGTGGCCCTGCAGGGACTCGGTGGTTACCAGTTGATCTGCGACGCCCTGGACGACCACGCTGTCCAAACGCTGCGAAGACGAAAACGACGACCAAGCAAGCCGTTTGCTACCATGTTCCCCAACCTAGATTGGCTGGAACGATGCTGTTTCGTTGACTCGGTTGAGTCCACTTGGCTCTCGCGACCGGAGGCGCCCATTCTGCTCGTGAGACAGCGACCGGAAGCCGCCGACTTGATCTCCAAAGAGGTGGCGCCTGGGCTCGTAGAACACGGCGTTATGCTGCCAAACACGCCCTTGCATCACTTGTTGTTGAACGAGATTGGTCGACCCGTCGTGGCAACGAGTGGGAACCGGTCTGGGGAACCGATTTGCATCACTCACGATGAAGCCCACCAGCGACTGGGTGGCTTCGTTGATTTCTTTCTCGAGCACGACAGACCCATCATAAGGCATGCTGACGACTCGGTCGCGAGAGTGCTGAATGGTCGGCTGCAGACCATCAGAGTGGCGCGTGGAATGGCTCCGCTTTCCTTCGACATCCCTTGGTCGGCAGACTGCGACACGCTGGCCACCGGGGGCCACATGAAGGCCGCTAGCGCCATCGGGCGAGGCCGGCGTGTGGTCCTGGGTCCTCACATTGGAGACCTCGATAGCGCCGCCGCCGTGGCGACGTATCGCAGCACGACCGAAGCGCTCCTCACCCTGCATAGCCTCACTCCGCGGAATGTGATTCGTGACCTCCACCCGGCCTACGCGACTACCATTGAGGCTGAGCGCTGGGGTAGGCAATTCGACGCTCGAGAAAAACCGGCCCAGCACCACTACGCTCACGTGCTGGCGGTAATGGCCGAGCTCGGCGTCACTGGGCCAGTTCTGGGAGTCGCGTGGGATGGAACCGGCTTTGGATCGGACCAGACGATCTGGGGGGGCGAGTTCCTGGTTGTCGATGAACATGGATGGGGGAGGGTTGCTTCCTTGTGGCCCTTTAGACTTCCCGGCGGGGAGCGGGCCATCGCCGAGCCACGCCGCACCGCCCTGGCCTTGTTGCACGAAGCCGGTGTGTCCTTCGACTGTATCCCCAGTCGGGTGGTCGACCTGTTTGACGGGACCACGCTCGAACGACTGTGGGCCTTGCTCGAGGCGAAAAAGGCCGGCCCAGTTACGACGAGCATCGGCCGGCTGTTCGACGGCGTGGCTGCGCTCCTCGGACAGACGCCTGTCATTTCTTACGAGGCTGAGGCCGCGATGCGGTTGGAACACTTGCAGCGGGGGGTAGCGAGCTGCGAAGCTGAGGCTTTCCCGTTGCACAGCTGGAGCGAGGGCGTGCCCAGACTCGACTGGAGGCCGTTCATACAATCAATCTCTGGCGACGTGGCAGACGTCGCCGCCGTTGCCAGAGCGTTGCACGTCTCGCTGGCGAACGGCATCTTGTCGGTCGCAAAGAAGGTCGAGCTAAGAGACGTTGTGCTCGCAGGAGGCTGTTTTTTGAATCGAACTCTCGTCGAGCTAGCGGAGCAGCGATTGACTCAAAATGACTTCATTTGCCACCTGCCTAGCCTCCTTCCACCCGGAGACGGTGGGCTAGCCGTCGGCCAAATCGCAGCTGCAGGGAGAGGATGAATGTGCCTTGCCATTCCTGGTCAGGTCGTTGAAATCAGCGGAGATGGAAGCGACCTCTTGCGGTCGGCCAAGGTCGACTTTGGGGGCGCGAGTCGCTCCGTTTCGTTGGCCTACGTTCCCGAAGCCAAGGTCGGAGACTGGGTTGTTGTCCACGTCGGTTTCGCTCTGAGCGTACTCGAGCCGGAGGAAGCCGCCCAGACAATCGCCGATCTCGAAGCAATGGCTGCCCTGGAGGACGAACGATGAGCATGCTTGCGCCGTATCGCGACGCTTCGAGAGTGAAGGACGTATCTGAAGCGATCGCCTCGATCGTGTCCAAACCCCATACCATTATGGAGATCTGCGGAGGCCAAACCCACGCGATCATGCGTTATGGTCTGGACAAACTCCTACCCGAGGCGGTTGATCTGGTGCACGGCCCAGGTTGCCCAGTGTGCGTTACTTCAATCGGTGACATCGACCATGCGATAGAGCTGGCAGGCCGGACCAATGTGATTCTGTGCTCCTTTGGAGACATGCTGCGCGTTCCCGGGCACAATACGGATTTGCGCACAGCCCGGGCCGAAGGGGCGGACGTCCGCATCGTCTATTCACCGACTGACGTTCTCGAAATCGCAGAAGCCAATCCGGCTCGGCAGGTCGTGCTCTTCGCCATCGGTTTCGAAACCACTGCTCCGGCGACGGCGATGGCAGCATATGCCGCTAAGCAACGCGGGTTGACCAACTTTTCGATGTTGGTCTCACACGTACTGGTTCCACCGGCGATTCGTGCGTTGCTCAGTTCCGAAGACAATCGAGTGCAGGGTTTCCTCGCAGCTGGGCACGTCTGCACAGTCATGGGCACAGACGAGTACGTTCCGTTGGCGAAGGAGTACGGGATTCCGATCGTCGTTACCGGATTCGAGCCCCTCGACATCATGCAGGGGGCCTACCTGTTGCTCAAACAGCTCGAGGAGGGGCGGTGCGATGTCGAGAACGCCTATCGAAGAACTGCGAGACAGCGGGGCAATCCCGCAGCCAGGTCGATGATCGACGAGGTGTTTAGTGTAACCGACCGAGTGTGGCGGGGTTTCGGCGTCATACCCGCCAGCGGGCTCGTCCTTGCGAGGGCATACGAGGACCTAGATGCGGCCCGCCGCTTTAGCCTGAGCGACAGCAGTGACCCGGGTTGGGGAGCCTGCGGCATCGCTACCTGTCGCGCCGGAGACGTACTGCGTGGATTGATCAAACCCGACGAATGCGCTGCATTTGGCCAAGCATGCCAACCAGACAGCCCGCTTGGCGCCCCGATGGTCTCCTCAGAGGGGGCGTGTGCGGCTTACTACCGTTACCGAGGACACGGAGGGGCCGATGCCTGATTCAACAGAAACGGGGGAGGGCCCGAACTGCCCCGTCCCCAGTGTCCGTTCAGATCGCGTGCTGCTCGGTCACGGCGGTGGTGGTCGACTCACCCAACGTTTGCTTGCCGAAGTAATCCATCCGGCCTGGCCACACGATTCGATTACATCCGGGTTGGACGGAGCGACCCTAACCGACCTATCGATCGGGAGTGGTCATGGCGGGATAGTCATGTCGACCGACTCATTTGTCGTCGACCCAATCTTCTTTCGGGGGGGCGACATTGGCAGTCTGGCGATCACGGGGACAGTCAACGACTTGGCCATGTGCGGCGCCCGACCTCGTTACCTGAGCGTGGGTCTCATTCTCGAGGAAGGCCTCTCCTTCGCGACCCTCGAGCGGGTCGTGGAATCGATGCGAAGAACGGCTCAGGCCGCGGGGGTTTCTGTTGTCACCGGCGACACCAAAGTCGTCGAACGAGGCAAGGCAGACCAACTGTATATCAATACGACTGGGATTGGTGTCATCGAGCACCCAATCTCGCTCGGTCCCGAGACCATGGCGGTAGGTGATGTTATCCTCGTGAGTGGAGACATCGGCCGGCACGGTATCGCCATAATGGCTGAGCGCGAAGGTCTTGGACTCGAAGTCGGTGTGCCCAGCGATTGCGCTCCGGTCCATGGGACCGTCGCAGCACTGCTAGAGGCTGGGCTGACACCGCGTTGTTTCAGGGATCCCACGCGCGGCGGCGTGGCCGCGGCTCTCAATGAGATCGCCTCGAACGCGGGCCTCACTGTTCGTCTACGCGAAGAGAGTATTCCGATTCACCCGGCTGTCGACGCAGTCTGCGAGTTGTTGGGGCTCGATCCTTTACATGTTGCTTGCGAGGGTCGACTAATCACGGCCGTTCCCCCAGATCAAGCCAAGCAAGCCCTGGCTATTCTTGCCACGGGTCCCGGCGGAGAGAGCGCAGCAGCAATTGGTGAAGTCGTCGAAGGTGGCGTGCGCCCGGTGGTTGTCCAGACGGCGTTCGGAACTGAACGCATCGTAGACTTGCCCAGTGGCACGCAACTGCCCCGAATTTGCTGACTGGGGAATGGATAGGGGTCAGTCTTCAGAGTTGGAAAAATACTCGTCGGTCGAGGATACGACGATCGGGACTTCAGAGACCTCAATTTCACTCGCGTCTACGCCGGTTATTTCCCCAGTCATACCGTCCTGAACGTAGAGCGTTCCTGACTCGGTATTCGAGAAGTCGATGGTTACCGGGTCACCGTGGGTCCAGAGGACATACAGTGGCAGGCCCAGATCGAGCACGGTTGTCTCCACGGCACCGTTGGGTTGTTCAGGCCCACGCTCGACATTGCGGTGGACCAGCTCCACGACGATAACGCCGTCATCCTCCCAGTCAGTCAACGTCCCGACGAATTCGCCGTCGTGGGTGCCGAGCACCATACCCTCGAGGTCATACGGATAGGGGACGTCCTCACCCCGATCGTAGGCTTCGAGGTCGAATGAAAACGAACTGGTTCCCGGATAATCCGCTTCCCATTGCTCGAAGGTCTCAGCCAGATCGTAGTCCGTTGTGAACTCGGCGACTGGTCCGCCCCACGGGCTTTGAGCGTCGGTCCACTCAGCCAACCAGTTCATGATGTCGAGCATTTCGTCTTGGTAGTTCCGATTGGAGTCGGGATGGGTCATGAGTCCAAACGTCCAGACGCGCGGTGTCTGGCCGGTCTTCTGGGCATAGAGCCACTGGAAGTAGACGTCGATGAAGCGGCGCTTCAGCTGGGGAACGGTGCTGATTACGGTATGAAGACCCTGGGGCGCCTCCCGGCCCACCTGCGGGTACGAGTGGACCGCCAACACAGGACCGTCGAGGTCTTCGAGCAACTCTGTATCGACATCGCGACGGAAGACATTCCAAGGACGATGGGCCCAGTGAGTCCCGCTAAAGCTCTCACCCACGTTCTCGACCGTCAGGCCGTAGTCCTCGCGAAGCTGGTTGAAGTAGTTCTGCAGCTCGGCGTTATCCCGATCGTGGGCGGCGTCGGCGCGCGACACACCAAACCCGATGGTTTCTTCGATTTCGTCCAAGTGCGATGCCCACAGGTTTGCCATCAACTCTTCGGTCATGGTCTGATTCGTGACGTTCTCCCAATACTCGTTCTCACCTGTGAAGACGTAGGGATGAAAGTGGGCGCTCATGCTGTGGCCACGGTCGACGAGGTCGAGCAGATGGTCGACGTCATCGTTCAGAATGCGAGCGTCGCGAGCGTATTCGCCGTTCAGTTGGTAGGACATCCGGGCCCCGATGCGCTCAGTTTCTTCGGCCAGCCACATGATTTCGGCTCGTTGAGTCTCGTAGCGATTGCGCTTCGTGTCGTACCAACCCTCCAGGTCACCGTCAGAGACAAACCCATCCATCATTCGCTCCGGAAAGCCGTAGTTGTGACCGTGGGCGTTGATCGTGATGTAGATGGGAGGGTGAACCACGGTGTCACCGGTGGCGGCGCTGTTGTCTTCGGTCAGATCAAGGCCAGCGTCCGGTTCGGAATCCGCGAGCGGATCGTCGTCAGTCGCGTCAGGTTCACCCGCCGTCTCATCGTTGGAGGCGTCGTTCCGAACGTCTTGGGTCTGCCCGTCACCAGTCTCGTTCGAATCGGGTCCTTTGGTGCAGCAAAGGAAGATCAGCGCGACCATAGACGCCAGAACGACTGGTCGCAGGTCCCGTCTCTTCTCTTTCCGCAGGTTCGATTGTGTCTTCTTCATGTTCGCTGTCTCTCGTTGTTGCCTGAACGTCGCTGCTGCTTCTTGTCTCGCACGTCGGGGAGTTGCCTACTCCAGGTAGACGTTTAGCCAGCCATCGCCGCTCTCGGTGTCTTTGATTGCGTCGGCCGGTTCCCAGAGTGTTGCGTTGTTGAATGGCTGCCGCACCACGGGGATACCATCGCTGAAAAACTGCTCTACGATCTGGGAGTCCAGGAGGTCATAGAGGGCCCCGCCATCCAACCGGCCGTAGCTAGAATCGGTTTCTGTATCGATTGCTGCGTGGGTGACGTTCGTGTCTTCAACGCGAAGTTTGATCGTGGCCTCATTAATGAGTTCCGCCTCGAGGTCCATTTCGACGTCCGCCGTGATCGTCACCGCGAGGTCCCCATCAATCAGCACCGACAGGGTCGCCGAATCGAATTCAACCCGGGGACCGTCCGATTCAAAACTCGCTGAGGGTGCGTGGCCAAGCGACAATTCGAGGCGAACCCGCTGAGGTTCGTCCATTCCGGGCCACAAATCGGTCGCGATCGACTGGTCGGCGTTTGAAACTGCGACCTCGAAGTCACCTCGCCGATACGCCGAGTCGAACAGAATGTTGGGAAGACCTTCGGGAATTCCTACGCCGTAGGCCCAACCACTGGTTGAGTCCAGATTGGGCTCTTCGTCACTCGAATAGTCGCCTGTGGTGACCACGTCGTAGTCGACCGTTACCTGGGTATCGAGGGCATCGGTCGTCATGCACGAGCTGTCGATCTGCACCTCCGCCGACACGGTGGAATCGGCGAAGGCATCGGGAAGGGTCATCCCGTACTGTCCGTCGACGTCGTGATAGACCGCCATGTCGATCAGCATCTCGAGGGGCGAGGCGAAGACGGCGAACGGGTTGTCACCCGGATTGTCGCCTTCGACGAAGAACCCAATGACCGCGTTCAGCGCGTCGTGGTAGTTGGTGTCGACCAGATTCATGGTCCCGACGCCCCGATTGAAACTCATTTCGTACTGGTAGGTGAGCATCAACGGCTCGGCCCAATATGAGAAGTTGACCTCTAGCCATGGACAATACAGGCCGCCACAGGAGGCCTCGCAGTCGCCGCCGAGATTGAGAGAGCAGCGGGTCGGGTGACCAAGGCAGTACCAAAAATCGTCTGACCAAGTGTGCTCGTAGAACGACCATTTCGTATAACTCCCCGACAGGAAGATATCGGTCTCGAGATAGACGTCCAGAGTGCCCTCTTGCTCGTTGAACTCGTGATCGAGCTCCTCGAGGGTTCCCGTAACCGCCACGCTATAGCTCATCGCCGTGTCGCTGCACTCGGTGCGCTCATCCTCTGAGATCGGCTCCAGCGCGCTCGTGTCCCAGTTGGTGTCGATACCGAGGAGTTGCATCGTCGAAGTGAACGCCTGTGGAAGCTCCAAACTCCCGTTGGTCGAGAAGCTGGTACCCACCATCAGTGCGCCGACCTCATCCAGAAAGTCCTCAGCTTCGTCGGTGTACTGTCGGAAGACCACGAACGGCAGCGTCGTTCCGCTCGGCATCGGCTCGTAGGTTTGCTCTGGAGACACGAGCAACTCTGTCCCGCGTTCACTGAGCAAAGCGTCAACTCTTTCTGCGGAAATCGAAGGTGAGAACAGGAGGAACAGTACGACGAGCAGTACGGCGATGGAACGCGGTCTTGGGCAATGCAACGGCAATCTCCATTCGACAATTCAAGATGACTGCGCCCGCCCAGGACACCTACAAAGAGTACACATCAGAGTCAGGAATGTAAAAATGGTTTATAAGAATAATCAAAATTACAAATTGGCGGATGGTCGGCCGAAACGAGTCGACTCGAGTCGCGCGCCGGAATGAGAACCGCCCGTGGTCGGGGTAGAACGGAGAACACAGAGGCACGGGGAACACGGAGTGGGTATGGGTCTTCTCGGGCTCACCAAAGTGAGGTGGACGACGTGATCGGATCCGAGTATTTGTTGGCTATGAACGCACCGATCCCAAGACACCTCCTGCTAACTCTCTGCCTAGTCCTGCTCGGCTGTAGCGACGACACGACTTCGGATGGCTCGGAAGCAGAAGTCACGACAGATGCTTCGGGTGATTCGGCCATAGACGCTCGGTCAACCTCTGACGCTACTATTGGTGACTCGACCGGCGTTGCCGACGTCCCGTCAACCGACTCGCCCTACTGCCCGGTGGTCGGCTACGAGGCGTGCGGTGGTGATGTCGTCGGCCGTTGGGAGATTCGGTCGCTCTGTCCCGACGACGCAGAGGCCGCGGCAGCCCTTTGCGAGAGTCCATACGACGATCGGGAGGTCTGTGTCGGGAACGGTAACACCACACAATGCAACGGGACGACGACCGGCACCTTCGAGTTCACCGAAGATGGACAGGTCCTTTTCGAGCAGACCGTTACTATGACGGTAGAGTGGGTGTTCACCGACGAGTGCCTTCAAGCCGCATCGCGCAATCCAGCCGACAGCGCCGAAGGACGCTGCGCCAATCAGGGCAACGAGCGTCTGACCTGCACCTACTCGAGCGCGGGGTGTCACTGTGTTGGGGAGCCGATCGTCCAGCCGGACTCGGGTTCCGGTACGTACTCAATCACCGATGACGAAATCCAGCTCGGTGACGACCCACCGGCCAGCTACTGCGTCGACGGGGACAGCCTGATAATGGACTACTATCTCTATCACCCAGTGAGTTGGCGCTACTGGGTTTTCGAGCGCGAATGATCCATGACGAAAGTGTCCGCACCAGAACCGATCGAAGCCAATCACTGCCCCCTGTGTGGGTCGGATCGCACAGAGTTCTTCTTCGAGGACTCTCGGCGCAGTTTCTTTCGTTGCGCCCTCTGTTCACTCGTGCATGTTCCGGCTTGCTTCCATCTGTCTGACGAGGCGGAGCGGGCCAGATACGATCTGCATCAGAACAGCGAAGACGACGAGGGTTACCGGAACTTCCTGAGTCAGCTGTCCACCCCGCTTTTAGACCGGCTGCCAGACCAAGCCCAGGGACTCGATTTCGGCTGCGGGCCTGGGCCGACGCTGTCGGGAATGCTCGAGGAAAGGGGGCACCAGGTGGCACTCTACGATAAGTTCTATGCTCCCGACCGAGCCGTGTTGGACACAACCTACGACTTCGTTACAGCCACCGAAGTGGTCGAGCATCTCAGGACACCCGCGGCCGACCTCGACCTCATCTGGGCCTGCGTCAAGCCTGGCGGCTGGCTCGCTATCATGACCCAGTTTCTCGTTAGCCAGATACGGTTCAAGGGCTGGTTCTACAAGAACGACCTGACTCACGTCGGTTTCTTCTCACCTCAGACCTTCGAGTGGTTGGCCGTCCGCTGGAGTGCGCAGATTGAGATAGAGAAGCCAGGCGTGGTCCTGATGCAGAAGGTGGCTTTCGCCTAGTCGCAGCCCGCTCCGCACGACCCTCAGCTAGTCCAGCGCAATCACAGTATAGGTTGACGGCGTCTCACAGACCCCATCGTGCCCAGAGCCATCGGTCAAGACGACCGCTCGAGCGTCGATGATTACGAGTCCTTCGGAGCTGGATGGCAGGCTTGCGGGGTGCCAATCAGGTTCAATTACGGAGGCGCCTTCGAAGCGCGTCAACGGGAACGAAAACAGGCGGAAAGGATCGGGGGCATCCTCGACGGGTCCGGCGATTCCCCAAATGACCAAGGTACCATCGGGCTCCGCAGCCACGGTTAGTTCGCGGACTGAGAGTCCACCTAGATCGAGACTCACGAGTCGACCGAAACGCAGCGATGTTCGTAGCTCGGTGAGCCGGCCGAGTATGGCCCGCCCCTCGTGCTGTGGGCCCCTGAGGCCGACCCAGAAGGTAGTCTCACCGTCGCGCTCGGTGGAGAACGCCCCTTCGATATTCAGAGCCTCGCTACAGTCATCGTCGCTTTGGGATACAAGTGGAGTGCAGAGATCGACGTCGCCCTCGGTGGCGGCGAGCCAGGCGCGGCAGGCGCCTCCGTTGCCGGCCACCCAAGTCAGAAGCGCATCCGAATCGAGGTAGCGCACCGGACTGAAGGTTCCCGATGCCGAGCGGTGAAGGACTCGGATTCGTCGTCGCCGTCTGACCGGTTCGCACTGGCTGTTTGGGCTGTGGGAGCCAACAACGACCAGTTGGTCGCCACCAAGGCCTGCGAGTGCCTCGATGTCGCGAGGGCGATGTTGCCGAGGCATCTCGATCTCGGCCTCCGGAACGAGCTGAGCCGTTGTACGATCGAATCTGAAGGTGAACAGGCGATCATGGACCTCGTTGTCTGCCACGATCAGGAGGTCCGAGTCCCAGGGCGCCCGGACGACGGCAGATGCCTCGCAGATGGCGGTCCCTTCGCTGCTCACGAGTTGAGGTAGAGGAGAATCCTGGCCTAGAGTCGGGCTGGGTAGGCACAGCAACAGCGCGGCAATAACGACAGCCGCTGACGGGCGGGGAATCACGGTTCCCGGGGCCACTGTTCGGTGGAAAGACCGGTCGAAGCCAGCAGCATACAGGCCGCCTGTCCGGCTCGATGCTGTTCGGCAAGCACGCTGCGTCTGGCCGTGTAGACACGCCAAAAGGCCCGCAACAACTGCCGGGGTTCGCTTCGTCGATCGTTCAACCACCGCTGCGCGGTCTCTTCAGTGCTCGCCGCAGCTGCCAGAAGCTCGGTAAGAGCTGTACTTTGCGCGTTGAAGTGATTGATGGATGAGAGCGCCACCTGGGCGATCCACAGCACCTGCTCGCTCTCGGCCAGTGCATCAAATCGTTCGGCTTCGCTGAGCAGTTGAAAGCGCTCTGCGGCCGCCTCGCGTGTACCCGGGAAAGGGATTTCCACCGAAATCTGCGCCGATAGGTCGTCGATCCCGTTCCCCGGAAAGGGCTGATAGGAGAGTTCCAAGAAGTTCAGATGTATGGTGTCAGTCGCTTCCTCGAGCTCTGCTAGCGCGAGATAGTGTTGGGAAGCTGCCAGTCGCTCGTTGATGGCGGGGCTGCTGTCTTCGATCAGTGCGGTGATCGCGTTCGAGTCACTCACCAAAGGCCTTGCCGACCCACCGGTCAGTGGTGGAAGCCCGAAGCTGGGGTGGACGTCATATCCAACTGGTTGACTGGCACTGTTCACCTCGAGGGAACGAGCCTCGAGGTAGGTTTCACTGGCGTCGAGCTCGTTGATTCGGGCAGCCTCTTCCAGAGATTGGGTCCATTCGGTTATCTCGTTGAGGCGTAAGAGCAAGTCGGTGCGAAGCGCTTCTAGCTGTTGCCCGTGGTCAGCACGTACGCTGCGTTCGCACAGTACCACTTGTTCTTCGAGCACCGCCGACTCCAGCTGAAGTGCGGCAACCTCGCTCTCGATCTCGTAGGCCTGCTCTCTGGCGGAGTTCTCGGCTGGATTGTTGAACGGAAGGCGGGCCGTGACATCGAAGCCGTCGTCTATGTCGTCTCCTTCGACTCCAATCTGATTGACTCGCAGGTCGATTTCATCAACCAAACGGCGCGAATCCTCACGGGACTCGCTGGCCTGCACACGGGAGGTTGCAGCGCGAACCTGGGCCGACTCATCAGTTGTTTGGTCGGGAAGCGAAGGGCGATTGACCGTGCTAGCGGAGCAGCTGCACAGAGCGACGATCATCAACAATCGAATGAGGTGGCTCATAAGGTCAGCCAAGGTGGTCTATCGCTCGACGTTGAAGTCGACTCTGACAGTCTGACCCACGGCCAACGCGCAGTCGGCCGGGATCGAAATGTGAATGGGAAACCCGTGCTGCTGCGCCATGGGTCCCGTGCTGAGCTGGCCCGGGACAAGTTCGACGATGGCGCCGTGTTGGAGAACGGTGCCGAACTCCAAGCAAGGCGAGTTCTGAGCCGTGACCCGAGCGATGCTTCCGAGTGGCACCGAGTTTGGATGGGTATCTGGAGCCAAATAAGCGACAATCTCCTCGGGCGCAGCCGGTAGCACCGAGGCGACCGAAATACCGGGCTCGACCCAGCTTCCAACCGAGAGTACATCGCCGACGTGTCCGGTGGTCCGGGCCCGAATTGTAAGATTCGTGAGGTGATTGAGGATGCCTTCTCTGCGGATCACCAGCAGCTCGAGTTCAGCCTGGTAGAATCGCGCCATGGGTTCTTCGAGAGAGGTCTGGTCGTTGAGCGTGCTGAGTAGTGTCTCTAGCTGTTGCTGATAGCGACGTTGTGCGCTCAGGAAAGTAGCATCTCGTCTGGCCTGGGCCCGCTCTCTGCTCACCTCCATCTCGGCGTCCAGCACTTCGTCGTCGGTAATCAGGCGGCGCTCAGCCAGCGCTTCGACCGCCGAGAGATGGGCGCGAGCGGCGTCTAGGACGCTGTCGCTGTGGTTCTCGGTCGCGTCGGCGAGTTCCTCGTTGCGCGTTGCCTGAGCGGCGCTGTTGGCGGACTGAAAGGCTGCGTATTCGCTATCGAACTGGATCTGAGCCCAGTCCCAATCGAGTCGCCGGTTCAGACGACTGATTTCGGCGTCGACAAGGGACAGGTCATGCTCGAGCGCGTTAGCGGACAGCGAGGCAATCGGTGTTCCTTCGTCAACGGCCTGACCGGGCACGACGTGGACGGTCTCGATAAAGGACGAAGTCAGCGCGGGATGTTTGACGGCGTCAGCGGTCGCGACGGCGGGCGCGACGACGTTCATGCTGGAGACTTTGGTCAGCGACAGGAGGGCGACGACACTAACGCCGAAGACCAGGAAGCCGAGCGGACGGGTACCTAGCCGGTCGAAGAAACTCTCCAACCGCCGAGACACACCTCGTCCTGTTCTAGACTTCGGCGCCATCGTCTAAAACTCTGCCGTCGCTTCTTGGAGCAACACTCGGGCGTCGCTCGTCGAAAGCTTGTTTCTCAAATCAGCCAATAGGTTATCCAACTTTGCATCCTTCCACAATTTGACGTGGTAAGCGTGCTCAATCAGAGAACCTTGGGCTACTTCACCGATATTCAATCTCACATAACGGCGGCAGTGGTCATCCAACACCTTCGTTAGAGAGGGTTCTAGCACAGTTGCCGGTGCAGTGCGAAACCGCAATACACCATCGAAGCGCGCCCGTGAACCAAAAGGATTCATGTGAAGGTACATCGCGACAATTGAAAAGGAAACGCAACCTACCGACGCTGGAATGAGCGCATTGGCCCCACTGGCGATACCCAGGGTGATGGCGGCCATGACGAACACGAGATCCTTGGGCGCTTTGAGGGTCGTCCGAAAACGGACCATCGAGAGCGCGGCCAGCAAGCCGAGCCCGGCCACGATCGAGTGTTTCATTGCCAAAATGACGAGGGCAGCGCTCATCGAGCTGAGAATGATCGAGTGGGTGACGTTGGTCGAGTAACTCAACCCACGGTAAGTGCGTTCGTAGGACCAGGCCAAAATCTGGCCGAAGACAAATGATGCAAGGATAGCGACAACAGACTCGAGCAGAGTCGGATGCGCCGATAGGTCTCTCGCCAACCCGTCTAGTAATCCACCAAAACCACCCATCCTCACCAACCTCTAGGCGATTCCCAAACCATGATCTAACCGCTGTTCAGCAATAATACTATAAGAATATTTCGAAAAACCCTGTAATCGCAGACTAAATCCATGGATTAGGTCGGCCAGCCAGTACGGTACCTGGTTTTCACATTTGAGCTCTAGAACGACCGGTGAGCGGAAGCCGTCGAATCGCCAGTAGGTGTCGAGGGCAATCCACGCCCTGGGATCACCCCGCAAATCGAAGCCGCGAGCCGTTTGATATCTCAGCCTGCGATCGAAGGTCACGCGGGCATACTCGTTGACTGTGCTGACATAGGCTTCGCGGTGATAGTCGACAATGGTCACCGGTTCTGCGCCAGTTAGCGCCGCGAGGCGGGAGAAATCAGACAGGTTGGCCCACTGGCCTTCGGGTCCGATTTGAGCCCCCGACATGATGGAATCGCGGATGTTCTCCTGTGGCACGGTGGCCCGCTTCTTGGTGATGACTTCCTTGGTTTTTCGCTTGATCTCTAGATGCGCCCCTCCTGTGTCGGCGTAGGTGCGAATCCTGAGCTTGAAGCGGTCGGCGTCGTCCCGCATTTTGGCTTTGTGAAAGGCCAGCGTCGGTGTGTCGAGGTAGAGTGAGCGGACACTGTAGCCTGTTTCGAGGTGGTTGTGGGCGTCGGGCTTACAGTAGGCCAGAAGGGTCTCCCGAATCCTCGGTACCTGTTCCTCAGATATCAGAAACTTGAGCTCGAATCGGCCCGATAGAAAAGGAAAAGCAAACATGAGCCCAGTACAACCTTCGCATTCAAGCGGCCACCCAACCAATCAGTGAATCATTCTAAGGAATTACGGATCCCATTTCAAGTTGAGGGCGGTTGACACTCAAAGGGGGCCCGAAGGGCATGCACTGATTCCCTCGTTCTGATACCCTACGTCCATTCAGAGGAGCGAAATCCATGTCTTGTCCGCGATCGCTGGCCCTGTGCATTCTTCTGTTATCGGCATCACCTACTGCCTGTTCGGGCAAGGTCGATTCCCCTGAGACCGAACCAGACTCGGCCGCCGATACGGGGGGATCAAATGACCTGGAGTTCCCAGACACGGGTGATACTGGCGCCGGCGATGCGGCCGCCGACACGCCGAGCGACGGGCCCGAACCCGACGAACGAGATGAGCCCGAACCGACAGATGTGGGCAGCGAAACTGACGAAGTAGCCGACATCGGGGAGGATTCGGCTGGTGATTCAGGAGCGGACGTCAGCGAACACACCGACGCCGACGCGGCCGATCTGATCCTAGACGCAGTAGAGACCGGCGATCCCGGCGACTTGATTCCAGACGCGACTGACACCGGCGATCTGGGCGACCTCATACCAGACGCCGACGAGTCGGATGGGGAGCTGGCGGACATCATCCCAGAGGTCTCCGAAGATAGCGGCACCGGGGATGTCTCCTCGCTCGAATGCGAACCACGGCTGAGAGCGGGAGACGTCTCGGATGAACTCAGACATCCAGTCGAGTTCACCGATTTGGACCCGACCAACTCAATCGACGGCAGCTCGGTTTTTGCTTTCGGCCCCGACGGCACAGCCTACTTGGGGACTGAAGCCGGACTTTTCAAGAGCGACCTGGCGGAGCCCTTCGAGTGGGTCAACGCGCTTGCAGCCGACGCCGACGAGGTCATCGGTCGAGTCGACGCAATCTACGTGACCGATAGCGAAATCTACGTCGGAGCAGACACGCACGGCGAAGAAGAGGTCTACGTGCTCGAGCTGAACGGCCAGGTCAGGCACAACCAATTGCTGAACCAGGGCATCCTCATCTTCGTACCCGACCCAGAGAATGCTGGAGTAATACTGGCAGGCGGTCGGACAGGCGGGATCTTCCGCACAACCGATGGGGAGTCCTGGGAAATGGTCGCGAACAGCGGCGGCGCCCACATCGCGGACCTGGAATTCGATAACGACGGTGAGCGCGCTATGGCGACCACGGGCGCGACCAACTTCTACATGGACTCTCAGGACGCCGATGATGCGATTCGCGGCGAGTCATTCACAATCAGACGGCCAGTCGAACCGCACGGGTTTTGGCCTGCGGGATTTGCGAACTGGCCCCACGATTCCTTTGAAGTGTTGATGGTAATTAGCGTGAGCTCCAACACCTATGGCGGACTTGTCTCGTGCGAATCCTTCTCGTGCTTGGGCCCCGAGGCGGTTTCATCGGGTGATTTGATCGCCGGACCGATCCCCTTCCACCCTGGAGGTGGGGCCGGAGCCGCACACTTGATAGTCGACGAGCGAATCACAGTCGTGGGTACGAGAAACGAACTCTGGTTCTCGACCGATGAGGCGGCGACCTTCCGCTTCGTGAGCAACCTCTTCTGTCCCCACAACGGGCTGAACGGCGTCGAACTGAACGGCGACCATCTCTATTTGGCTACCGACAGCGGTCCATTCCGCATCGAGCTGAGCGCTTTCGGACTGGAAGACTGAACGTAGTTTCTGGCGTCTCCGCAGAGGGTGGCGTAAGCTCCAAAAACAAACCGAAGGCCTCAACCGAGGGATTGGAATGAGTCACGACGAAAACATCTCTTTTACCGAAAATGTCGCCCGGCTCTTCGATCGCGCAGCAAGCCACATGAATCTCCCTCCTGGCTTGGCTCAGCGGATCAAGAACTGCAACACCCTGCTACACGTCAAATTCCCAGTGAAGATCGACGGCGTGTACCGAAACTTCGATGGCTGGCGAGCCCAGCATTCGCATCACAAACTGCCGACCAAAGGCGGAATTCGGTTTGCGCTCAACGTGAACGAAGACGAGGTAATCGCCCTGGCGATGCTGATGACACTGAAGTGCGCCGTGGTCAACGTCCCGTTCGGTGGGGCGAAGGGCGGTGTTCGCATTGACCCATCTGTCGAGACGGAAGAGGTGCTCGAACGCGTCACTCGACGTTTTACCTCCGAGCTCCATGCCAAACGGTTCATCGGTTCCGGAATTGACGTGCCGGCTCCCGACATGGGGACCAGTGAACGCGAAATGGCATGGATCACAGATACCTATGGGGCGCTTTCGCGACATGAGCTCGATCAGGTTGCCTGTGTGACCGGCAAGCCGGTTTCGTTGGGTGGTATCGAAGGACGCGCCGAAGCGACTGGCCGAGGAGTACAGTACGGAATTAGGGAGTTCTTCAGACACGCTGACTTGCTCGACGCCCACGAGATTGAAGGGTCGCTTTCGGGTAAACGAATCATCGTGCAGGGATTAGGCAACGTGGGGTACCACGCTGCCAAGTTCCTCCAGCTCGAAGATGACTGCCTAATCGTTGGTATCCTCGAACGAGATGGCGCGATCTGGAACCCAAATGGCTTCGATGTCGAGAGTGTTCGAACTCATATGAACCAGACCGGCGGCGTTGCCGGTTTCGAGGGCGCCAAGTACATCGAAGGCGGGGCTGAAATGCTCACCTGGGATTGCGATATACTCATTCCCGCCGCCCTCGAGAATCAGATCAACATGTCGAACGCGAACGAAATCAAGGCCAAACTCATCGCCGAAGCAGCAAACGGTCCTACAACCGCGAGAGCCGCCAAACGACTGGTAGAGCGAAACATCGCGGTGTTGCCCGATCTCTACGTCAACGCGGGTGGCGTTACCGTGTCGTACTTCGAGTGGAGCAAAAATCTGGCCCACATCCGATTCGGTCGACTCGATAAACGCTTGGAAGAGGCCCGAACTCGAGAACTGATGGCCGCGATTGAGCGCGCCACCATGCGAAACTTCTCAACCGGCGAGTGGGCCACATTGGCCCGCGGCTCCGACGAGATCGATCGCGTTCGATCTGGCCTCGACGATACAATGCGTGAAGCTTTTCGAGAGATTCGCGACACAAAAGACGAGTATCAGTTGGAGGATTTGCGAACGGCGGCATACGTCGTCGCGATCAAGAAGATTGCAGACTCCTATCTGCGCTCCGGGATCTTCCCGTAGATTGCGCTAGCCGTTGCGCTTCTCGAAATCAGCCATGAAATCAACGAGAGCCTGCACACCTTCCGTCGGCATGGCGTTGTAGATGGACGCTCGGCATCCGCCGACGCTGCGGTGACCCTTCAGCGTCTTGAGGCCCGCTTCGCCAGCTTCGGCGATAAACCGGGCGTCCAATGCTGGGGTGGGCAGCGCAAACGGCACATTCATGAGGCTTCGGCTCTCCTTCTGTACCGCGCCCCGGTAGAAGTCTGAGCCGTCGATAGCGTCGTAGAGCAGTGCTGCTTTGGCTTTATTGTGCGCTTCAATCGTCTCGAGGCTGCCCTTTCTCAGCAGCCACTCGATGACCAGGCCCACCATGTAGATTGCGAATACGGGGGCTGTGTTGAAGTGCGAGTTCTTCCCTGCGTGAGTCGCGTAGGTGAACATCGTCGGGGTGTCCGCAGGTGCCCTGTCGAGGATGTCCTTCCTGACGATGACGAGGGTTGTTCCGGCAGGGCCGAGGTTCTTCTGCGCGCCCGCGTAAACGAGGTCGTGGCCGTCCAGAACGAGCGGACGGCTGAAAATGTCTGAAGACGCGTCGCAGATCAGCGGTCGATCAGCGGCTGGTGGTGCCGTCCACTGGGTCCCTTTGATTGTGTTGTTCGAGGTGTAGTGGACGTACGCAGCGTTCGTGTCGAAATCCAGCGCAGTCGGAATCCGATCGAAACCGGTTTCTTTGCTCGATCCGGCCTCGCGTACGGTCTTGCCGAGCTTCACAGCTTCAGCGTAGGCCTTCACCGACCAGGTTCCGGTGGTGATGTAGTCAGCCGACGCGCCATCGGCGAGTAGATTGAGTGGGATCATCGCGAACTGGCTCGAAGCGCCGCCTTGAAGGAAGAGAACCTCGTAGTCGTCTGAGATTCCGGCCAACTTCCTAATGTTGGCGACGATGCCGTCATAGCGCTCCGACCAGAACGCCGAGCGATGGCTCATCTCCATCACAGACATGCCTTCCGACGGGTACTCCGCCAGAAATTCTTGTGCTTCTTTGAGAACTTCGAGAGGTAGTGTGGCGGGGCCAGCACTGAAATTATAAACACGTGCCATGGTGAACTCCCTATTCGTGCAACTCAACCAAATTCACAGCCAGAACCTGCTCGGGCGAAGTGATATTGTCAATGACGTCTGCGGGTGGTGCGCCCTCGAGCCGAATGCGTGCGATCGCAGCGGCAGCACCTTCAAAGATAACGTTCCGCGTCTCCTGCACGTTGATGTTGGAGGCCTGTAGCATGTCGAAAATCCCGGCCAATACACCAACTTCGTTGCGATGGCGTACGATCAAGACATGGGTTGCGGGGGACTGGGCGCATAGGTTCACGCAGTTCGGTACGTCTCCGTCATCGCGGTAGGACTGGATGACTCGAACCGCCTCTGCCGCGACCGCTTCCTGAGCCTGAATGGTAGAAGCACCGATGTGGTGCGTTCCAAACAGCATCTCTTCGTGTTGAAGGGGATTGGAAAAGGAGGCGTCGGTGGCCTTGGGTTCGTTGGCGTACACATCGAGGCCAGCGCGAATTTGTCGGTTCTGGATCGCCCAAGCGAGGGCCTTCTCATCAACCAGACCGCCCCGCGACGTGTTGACCAGAATCGCACCTGGCTCTAGCGCCTCGACGAAGGCCTGGTTCACGAATCCCCGGGTATGCTCGTTCAGTGCGAGGTGAATACTCACGACCTCCGCCCCGGCGATTGCCTCGGGAGGTGACGCCGCGAATTGCACACCCAGTTCGGCGGCAGTCTGTGCCGTCAGACTGCGCGACCACGCTCTAACGACCATACCGAAGCCAAGGGCCCGCGGAATCATCTCTCTGCCGATATTACCGAGCCCGATGAGGGCGAGTGTTCTGCCCGCGAGTCCACGGGCCGCAGAGTACCTCTTCTTTGCCCAAACTCCCTGCCGTAGATCGCGAACGTTGTTGGGGATCTGTCGATCGGCCGAGAGAATCAACCCAAACGTGAGCTCCGCAACGGCCGCGGCGTTCTTGCCGGGGCAGTTCGCGACATAGACTCCGCGCTGAGCTGCGGCTGCCACAGCGATTGTGTTGACCCCAGCCCCGCCACGGACGATGAGACCGAGGTGGGGCGCGGCGTCCAGCATGTTCTCGTCAACCACCGTGGAGCGCACCACCAATATCTCTGGGCTGTGCTCTCCGAGCGCGTTGAGTAGGGTTGCTCCGCTGAGACTCGGGTCGCTATACACGTCGAACCCTGACTGTTCCAGCTCGAGTATGGCGGTCTCGGGCAATCTGTCTGCGATCAGGACCTTCACGAGTCATCCACTCCAGTTCGCAATGGCATGTTGTCTATCAGGATTCAGTCGCCGCACTCAATGGTCCGATGCAGGTGCACTTCCGTCACTGGTGGGGTGTGAGCCGGACTTGTCCTGGACTGGGCTAATTGCTATGAAGTGTGCCAACTGGCCTGGAAAATGCGTGAATCCAATCACCCGAACAGTTTGTGTTGCGCTGCTACTCGCGGGGAGTTGTGTCCTTGCCTGTTCGGACGGTTCATCGGCTGCCAGCAGCGATGCAATGGCGAGCGATGTGTTGGATGGCTCAGACCAGGACTTGTCCCGAGACCTTCGAGCTGACTCGCCCAACCAGATCAACTGTGCCGACATCGGTCATATCACCGACTTGCAGCAGCGGACGTTTGCGGGAGGTGGGGTCCAGGTGTGGCTTCAGTTGGAGGGCTCAGACAACGCGCCAATCGACGCCGGTTCGGTGGGAGACTGTGTTGCGATCACTCCGCAGGACGACGACGAGGAGGTCGTCTGGGAGGTAGGGAGGCGTGATTTTCACGGTGGCCACACCCTCATTCTCGCAGTGCCTGGACTGACTGAAGAAGAGAACGACGAGGTGGTGGCCGCGGTCGACGGGCTCATCGGTAGATTGCCCGACGGTGAGCAGGTCGCCATTTACAGATGGTCCGACCAGGTTCTTCAGGTGGCGAGCTTCACAGACCGGATAGACACCCTCGCGACGCGCGTCGAGTCCGCCATCATCCACTCCGAGGCATCGCTTCTGCCCCTGAGCGCGGCATTTGACGCCGCCACCGACGAGCTCCGCGACATCAGCCGAGAAGCGGCTCCGACCTTGCGAACGTTGGTGGTGATAGCACCCAGTCTCGAGGTTACCGAGGTTCCAGATGGTCCCGGACATCTAATCAACCTGTGGCTGGTGGCCACCGATTCAACCGGAAGCCTCGCCGAGGAGCCAAGGACGTTCGTCGCCGAGGTCGGACGAGAAGAAGGGCTTGCTGACCACCTGGAGGACTTTACCTCGATCATCAGCGACTACCGAGATGCGGGGGCCGCAGTGGTGGGAGCCTGTCCCAGCCGAAATGGAATGGATATCGAAATCACCGCTCACGAGTCAGATGCGAACAACACAGTGGGTCTGGACGACCCCCGCCCGGAGCAGGACACGAACGCTTGCGATCCGAACGCGCTACTGGAGGAAGACTACGACGCCACTAGGCGCGTCGAGTTCATCTTCACTCAGGAACAGCGCGCCATCTACAACCAACGAATCGATGATCTGGATACAGCCGACTTCAGCGTCTTCGTCCGGCCCTCTCCCCGCCACGGTCAGACCGGTTCCGAGGCTCACATCAGGGGAAAGGGGTCGCTTGCCTGCCAGCGCAAGAGTCTGGCCGTCGATCTGGGCAGCAGGGCGCGCTTTTTGCTGCCAGATTCGGCGACCGACGAATACCTGCTGATTTCGATGTGCAAGGACGCAGGATACGTGAATCAACTCACGGCCAACCGCCTGATGCGCGATCTCGGTCACTTCGAACTCCAGTCGGAGCTAGTCGAGTTGGTAATCGATGAGGCGACTGCGGGCGTTTACCTCCTCTTGGAGAATCCCGCAAACGAGTTTGTACTCGATCACGCCCGTCCCAGGGCTGTGCTACGACGCGATCTCGATATCGACAACAGGCGCCCCGACGTGAAGTTCTCGATCAATGGTGATGCCTGGGCCCTGGAGCGGTATGAGGGCTTCGTAGAGTCCCTCGAGAATTACAGCGGCGAAGCCCTCAAGGAGCGCCTACTGAATCGCATGGACTTCGTGCAATACATGAGGTGGGTCGCCCTTATGAGCTTGCTGCGGAACGGAGACTACGTCGACGAAGTGTGGTTTACCGCCAGCGAGATGATCACGAACGACGCGCCCGACGACTATTACACCATCACTGGCTGGGACACGGACGACCTGTTTTCAGACTGCCACCACAGCGGTCGATTTGCTTTCGACGATCCCAATAGGTTGCTATATTGCGCGGAATCGATCCTCGATCACACTGTGTTTGCCGACCCGCTGATCTACGCTTGGTACGTCGACATTCTGGAGGAGACCATCAACAGGGTAACTCAGGAGGTCTTCGATGCATCAGTCGACCAAACCGTGGCCGGCCTTCTGCCGTTTTTCGAAGACCAAGACGTCAGGGACGCGATGGTAGAGTTGCTCGAAACCACTCCGGGCGCTACAGATGCTGAGGTGGCTCGCGACGCAATAGTTACCAGCGGAGAAGCCCTGAAAGACGAGTTCAGTGCCAGACGATCAGATTACACCCAACGGGTTCAGGATTACCGAGATTCACAATGAAGAGACACACGTCATATCTCCCGCAGTTCGGATGGGCAGTACTCGCCACAATTGTACTATCTGGCGCAGTTTCCGGTTGCACCGAGGATGAGCCTCGAAGCCCCGAAGCGGGGGAGGTGATCATCACCGAAATCATGAAGAACCCCGCGATTTTGGCCGATGATGACGCCGAATGGTTGGAACTCTACAACACTGGGGACCTACAGATCGTCCTGGGCGGTTGCATCTTGGCTGACGAGGGCAACAGCCATGAGATTGCGGCTGATTTCACGATCGAGCCGGGAAGCTATCTGACATTTGGCCGAAACTCGGATCCCGCCAGGATTGGCTTCACGCCCGACTACAGCTACGGCGAGACCCTGAAGTTCTCAAACTCGACTGACCGGGTCACCTTGACCTGTGACGACTTGCTGATCGACGAAGTGGCTTACGACAATGGCGAGAGCTTCCCCGACGAAGAGGGGGCGAGTTTGAGTCTGGATTCCGGGTCGATGAGTTCCGGTGCCAACGATGAAGGATCGAATTGGTGCTCAGCGGAAGAGGTCTTCAGTTATCCCAATCTTGGCACGCCCGGTGCGGCCAACCCAGCCTGTCCGTAGGCATCCGGGCGCCGTTCCCGAGCAAAGCCCACTGAGTTCACTCCAGGATATCGTCCAATCCGTACAGCTGAACCGCGTTTTCGTAGGCAATGGCGCTTCGAAGTGTCTCAGGTAGGACGTCGACGAAATCGCTTCCGGCTGCGAGTAGAGCGTCTACTCGAAGCGGATCGTGGTCGTACATCGAGTCCATTCCTATGACGAATCGGTCAGGAAAGTCTGTAAAGACCTGCAACCAGGCTGAGTCCAACTCGCCGTCAACCATCAATGAGTTTGGCAACGGGCTCTGGGCGGGCATCGGCCGAAGCTGGATGTACAGGTTGTCATGGGCGGCGAGCAGGTCACCGGTTAGCTGTGCCGTTCGGTGTCCAGTGCTGTCCCAACCGGCATGCACCCAGATGATGTTCGCGTTGGGCTGATAGTCGAGCAGCTCCTCGAATGCGGTCAGGTTTTCGTATAGACGTTCAGGATTATTCTCGCTCGAATCAGCACCCGAGGCGGGGTCGATGTCCGTGAAGTCCATATCGAAGGCGATCGCCTCCATATGAATGTCCAATGGCAACCCAGTTTCAGCTCCAATATCGGCCAACTCGAGGAAGAGTGGGTGGTTGGGAGAGGTGCTCGAGTAGCCGTGCCAATCGGCGAACGAGAAGTGTTCGGCGGTGAGTTCGCCGAATGCGACCGCACCTCGATCAACAATCTCGTGAGCAGTCGATCTAAACTCCTCCACGTCAGCCTGTGTTACTTCGTCTGCCGGAATCGACAGAATCATCGCGCTGAGGGACCCGCCTCCGTCGACGACAGCGAATCGGTCAGGGTAGGCAGCGACCGCTTCGTAGATACCCTCGACCGGGCATGGGGCGCCATGGGCGCCGGGTTGGGGCATCACCAGGGTGATCGCGATATCGTGTCGGTCCATGAATTCGATGGTGTTGGCTGCGGCATCCTCGAATTCGCAGGACTCCTGCATCTGCATGATGAGATGATTGTGGGTGTCGATGTACTGTCCTTCCAACGCACCGTATGGCCCGTCGCCTTCCTGCGCCTCCGCAGTGTCGCGGTCGGTTTCCGCGGCAATGTCTGTCTGGGCGCCGGTGCCCGTGTCCGCCTCAATATCGTTCTGGGTGTCGATGCCCGCGTCGACCACATCGGAGGTCTCGCTCGGTGGGTTCGACCCTCTGGCGTCAAAGACCTCTTCACAGGCCAGGCCGCCACAGGCGAGGAGGGCGGCGCACACAAGAGCAAGGAAGGCAAAGTGTAGTTGCTGGATCGAGTTCCTCATTTCAGTTCTCCATTCAAAATCCGCCGGTCCTGTTGCCGGCTCTGATCTCAGAGTAGGGAGGAAATCTGGAGGAAATCTGGAGGCGTTTGATTTTAGGGGTTAGAGATCGGGGATGGGGGAGGCTACTCGGCGCGTCGCGCGGGCTCGAAATGGAGCTGAGTAATGGTCCCAGGCTCGAGGTGAATCGTTCTGGTCTCGATCGGCGTACCTTGAAGTTTGGCTGAGGCATCAGCAACACCCGTCGGGGCATTCATGAAGATCCCCAAGCCAGCCTGAGCAGTCATGAAGTTCTCGACGTCGTAACGGAACGAGCCACCGAGGTAGCTGTCTACTGTCATGACATCGCCGTAGCCTGCGTAGGCCAGGATCGTGTCATCGTCTTCCGTGGATAGCCCGAACTGGATTCGGGGTCCCCAGCCATCGGCAGCACAATCCTCAATCGACAACATCAGCGTTGCACGCTCTTCGTCCAGCTCGTCTGGGCCAGTGACCGTGGCTTCCAAAACCTCGGTACTCATCGCGGTCACCATCACAGTCGATCCCTGAGTGAGCGCCGGTTCCCAGTACACCCTGGTTTCTTGAGCGCCGTCCACTAACACCCGAACGAAGCCGTCGAATCCGCTGTCTCCGAGGGGCAAGCCGAGGGTGACGATTCCGTCGGAGTTTGCAGAACCCGAAGCCAGCGGCTCGTCGCAGGCTGTGTCGCTTGCTGCGCAGGCCTCGACTGTTGCACCTTCTGCCCATCCGTCCGCTCCCCCTGACTCGGTTACGCTGACAACCTGAACCTGCAAGTTGGCGCTCTCTTCAGTTGGGACGGGTGCCTCTTCGTCAGCACATGAGTAACTCGGTGAAAAGCAGGCTCCAATCGAGGTGGGGACCTGCGAGGAGGGTTCTTCGAAGGCCCTACAAAGGCGTTTTTGGTCACCGCACTCATTTTCACCATTGCACCATTCGCGGCACACACCGTCGTCGGACCCGAAATGTCGGCAAAAATAGTTGGGTCCACATTCGCGCGACCCCACGCAGACGTCACCGTCCAATCCACTGCCCACGAAGTCGCAAAAGAAGACGTTGCGTTGTTCAATCGGCTCGAAGTTGAGTGTGCACTTGGTATTGCTGTCTTCGCAGGTGTCTGGGAGCACCGAACAACCGGTGAGACAGACGCCAAAGGTCCGGCTGCTGCCAATGCCGAAGCAGAATTCCTGGTTTCCGCAATCGCTGTCTTGCTGGCAGATTTGGCTACACACCCGCTGCTGCGGAAAACTCCGTCCGATACCCCAAAAGGCGCAGTAGTTTCCGGGCGCACAGTCGTCAATTCCAACCGTTCCCGTGGGACGTTCGCAGAACTCCCCTTGCTCGATGTCTCCGTGGTCTGGCACGCACAAGGCGGCGAAATAGCCCTGTTCGTTTTCGGTCAGCGAGCATTTGGGCAACTCCGGGTCGTCGCAACCTGTCTGATAAATCGGATGGCAGAAGTCCGGCGGGTTGACGCTCGTATCGGCATCCGCGGGAATGTCAATTGTGGTGGATGTGTCCGCGTCTGTCTCTCCCGTGTCTTCCTCTTCGTCAGTCTCCGCATCGCCCTGCGCGTCACCGACCATATCGGAGGTCTCGTCTGCGGCGACGTCCGTGGTTTGCGACCCCGTGTCTTCGTCGCCAGTGGTGTCGTCCGAACAGGCTGGCAGCGTAACGAGCAGTATGGATAGAGTTAGAATTTGCTGAAGATGGATCGATGGTAGTTTCATTGAGTTACTCGAGAAGGTCATCCAGGCGCCGGCAGCTTAGGCAATTCACGGAATAGGTCAAGCGTTCTTATGCTTGGTAAAGTCCGCTTGATTGTCAAAGCGAAGTCCCTCAAACTAGGCCCGTCACGCTGCCGTCACGCTAATTGACAAATAGGTCCGCAATCCAATGAAATGCTCAGCTGCTGCACTCCTAACCGGCGCCCTGCTCCTGTGGACCTACCAACCCGCCCACGCAGCCGACGTGATCGTCGGGTTGACGAACCTCGATACGGACGCGAAGACCTTCGACATCACCGCCTCCCACACTGAAGAGATCGCGGGCTTCCAATTCACGTTCGAGTCGTTGTCTGTCACTCGGGCATCGGGAGGACGGGCCGCAGAAAACGGCTTCATTACACCCGCATCGGGCCGAATTGTACTCGGCACTCATCGATCGGAGGGAACGATCCCCGGTGGTGAGGGCGTTCTGGTGACGGTCACGTACACGGGCGAGATCGGCGAGTCGATCTGCATCCTCGATTCAATCCCCGAAACCCGAATAGGTGGCATTGGAGCGGTGGAGCTGTCGCGCGAGATCGGACCTTGTCTGGTGCCGGATCCTCCGCCAAACACTGGTTGTACCGATCCCGATGCCGACAACTACGACCACGACGCCAAAGAAGAAGAATGCAGCTGCCAGTATCGCGGCTGCACCGACTCCGACGCCGACAACTACGACCCCGAAGCGAACTTCGACGATGGTAGCTGTGAGTACCGCGGGTGCATGGATTCCGGGGCGGACAACTACGATGAGAACGCGAACATCGATGACGGCTCCTGCGAGTATTGGGGCTGTACCGATCCCGATGCCGCCAACTACCACCCAGCCGCCAATGTCGACGACGGATCGTGCGAGTACCAGGGTTACATCGAAACAGCGTCC